>JNSE01000015.1 GCA_000754455.1 actinobacterium acAMD-2
ACGCAGATTGCGCGCTTGGCCGCCTTTATGCGCGCTAGGAATTTGACAGTGGTGACCACCCGCGAACCCGGCGGCACAGTGGTGGGCCAATCCATCCGTGCTCTGCTGCTTGACCCAGCAACGGGTGAGTTATCACCTCGAACCGAAGCATTGTTGTACGCCGCCGATAGAGCAGAACATGTTGCCGCGGTGATCACACCTGCATTGAGTAAGGGTGATCTGGTCCTGAGTGATCGCTACATTGATTCGTCGCTGGCCTACCAAGGGGCGGGTCGCGAACTGAAGTTAGATGACGTTGCTTTGCTGTCGCAGTGGGCGACCGGTTCACTGGTCCCAGACTTAACCGTCGTCCTAGACATTGATCCGCGAGTAGGGATGTCGCGCTTTGAAGGCGCCGATCGCCTGGAAGCTTTGTCACTGGACTTTCACGATCGCGTGCGCCAAGGGTTCCTTGATCTAGCGGCTCATGAACCCTCGCGTTATCTCGTAGTTGATGCAACACAGTCACCTGATGCAGTGGAGTCGTTGATCCAAGCTCGCGTTGTTGAGTTGTTGGACCAAGCATGAGCGTTTTTGATGGCCTAGTAGGTCAAGAGATGGCAGCTCACGAGCTCCAAGTAGCAGTCGGTGATGCGCAACTGGTGTTGGGCGGCGAGGCCGGTCCTGCTATGACGCATGCGTGGCTCTTCGTGGGTCCTCCGGGTTCAGGCCGCTCGCTTGCTGCTCGCGCATTTGCACAAGCGTTGCAATGTAAAGAGGGCGGCTGCGGGCAATGTCAAGACTGCCTTGATGTCGCAAATCGCACGCACCCCGATGTCGTCATGACCGAACCCGTTGGTGTGCATTACGGAGTCGAGGACGTCCGCGAGTTGGTTGCACAAGCATCAGGATCCCCGATTCGGGGTCGGTGGCGGGTCTTTGTTTTGGAGGATGCGGACCGCCTGGAGTCCCAGCAAATGGACTGGAAACCAGCCAACGTTTTGCTTAAGGCCATTGAAGAGCCTGCACCCCACACGGTATGGATTTTGTGCGCGCCCTCCTTGCAGGATGTCATCGCAACGATTAAGTCGCGCTGTCGAGTGGTGTCATTGCGCACACCATCCGCGAGCGAAGTCACCGAAGTTCTGATCAATAAGTACGGCGCTGAACCCGAGCTTGCGGCAGCCGCAGCACGGATTTCGCAAGGCCACATTGGTCAAGCACGGCGCTACGTTCGCGACGAGGACACGCGTAACCGGCATAGCGATGTGATGAATCTGCCGGCATCCCTGACAACCTTGGATGCCTGTATTGAAGCGGCCGCACAATTTGTTGAAACCGCCGATGAGCGCATGAAGGACAGCGTCAAGGATCGTGACACGCAAGAACGTGAGGATGTACGTCAGGTCTATGGCGTGGGTGCTCGCGGGATCGAAGCCCGGGGAGTGGCAAAGGCTCTCAACGATTTAGAAAAGACCCAAAAGCGCCGGGCAAAGAGAGTCCGATCGGATGCAGTAGATCTTGCTCTCCTTGATCTGTTGTCGTTCTACCGCGACGTCTTGATGGTGCAGTGGGGCGCTGATGTTTCGTTGATCAATGAAGAGTTTGCAACTCAGCTTCATGCCGCGGCCGCTGGTGCCTCACCAGAGATCACGATGCGTCGGATCGAAGAAGTCCTACGCACTCGTGCGACCCTGTCGGGCAACGCCGCACCACGGTTGGTGCTTGAGTCGTTGTTCGCTACCTTGCGCGACCCTGCTGTTGCACGCTAATCAATACTGACTTTAACCGGCTGGGCAGTTATGGTCTTGGGGTGAGACGTTTCCCCCTTGTCGTCATCGCGGGTTGCCTGCTGGCTTTGACCGCGTGCTCAACGCCGCCTGCACCGGAGCCAACGGTGACGACTCTGCCTGGGCCAACGATTTCGCCCACCCTGACCTCAACGCCTACGCCCACACCAACGGTTAATGCGGCCCTCGCGCCGTTCATGTCGCAGAAACTGAAGTGGAAAAAGTGCGAAGGCAACCTTGAGTGCACGACTTTGCTCGTTCCGCTGGACTACGCGGCGCCTCAATATTCCAAACTCAAGATTGCGGTGATCCGTAGGACTGCAACGAACACGAAGAAGCACAAGAACGCCATCGTGGTCAATCCCGGTGGCCCAGGTGGTTCTGGATTTGACTACGTCGCCAATAGCAGCACGATCGTTGGCTCGTCAGTGGCGAAGACCTTTGATGTTGTCGGTTTTGACCCACGCGGCGTTGGTCGTAGTTCACCGATCAAGTGCTTGACGCCGCAGCAATCGGACCGGTTCTATGCCTCGGATGGGTCACCTGACAGCGATGCCGAGGCAACGGCAGTGTTCCTCATTGGCAAAGAGTTCGCGAAGGTGTGCGAGTACTCGGATCCCACGATTTTGGGATTCTTAGGCACACGAGAATCGGCGCAGGATATGGATATCTTGCGGGCAGCGCTGGGCCAAAAGCAGCTGAACTATGTAGGCAAGTCCTATGGAACCTCGCTAGGAACCCAATATGCCAAGCAGTTCCCAACGAAGGTTGGCCGATTCGTTCTGGATGGTGCGATCGACCCGTCGCTTGATGCTGATGCCTTTGCGGCTGGTCAAGCCACCGGTTTCGAACGCGCGCTGCAAGCTTTCTTGAGAGATTGTGTGCAGCGGTCGAGTTGTGCGCTGGGTCGATCGGTGACGAAAGCGCAGGATCGACTTAACGTTTTCTTCCGCCAACTCGATGCCACTCCCGTTCAAGTGGGTGATCGCAAACTCACCGAAGCGCTGGGGACACTGGGAGTTGCGGCGTCGTTGTATTCACGCGATTCGTGGGGAACGTTGCGAAAAGCGCTGGCTCAGGGTTTGCGTGGAGATGGTCGGGGCTTGCTGGCGTTGGCCGACTTCTACTCCAATCGCAATGACGATGGAACGTATGCAGATAACAGCCTCGACGCGTTCTATGCCGTTACATGCGTTGATCGCACGGATACAAAGGGCATTGATGCGATTCAAGCCCTAGCCACCAAACTGACCGAAAATAACTCGTCCACCTTTGGCGCCTTCATCGCGTGGGGGACCACCCCGTGTAGTTCGTGGCCAGTTAAAGCGACACTAGTGTCGGAAAAAGTTGCGGCAGCCGGTGCTGGGCCCATTGTGGTCGTGGGTACGACTCGAGATCCCGCTACTCCCTTTGAGTGGTCCCAGGCCTTGGCCAACCAGCTGGCCAAGGGCGTCCTGGTGACCCGTGATGGCGATGGCCATACCGGCTATCGGCAGGGAAATTCTTGCGTCGATGAGGCGGTTGATCGTTATTTAGCCAAGGGCACTGTCCCCGAAGACGGACTCTTCTGTAGCTGAATGTGCGGGTTGCATTTCCCCCGTAGATCTCGAGAAATGAAGCAGGGGAACCTATGGCACCGTTATGCCGTCGGACATTTCGCGCAATTTAATAACGGTTTAGCAACACCGCTCGGCAGTATTGCGAAAGTCTGAAAGATTGTGCGAAACTGCTGTTTCGGTCAGTTAGGCAGGGAAACCTACCTTAGAAAGAGGTGTGACTCACATGAGTATCGCGCGCAAAGTCGTAGCAAGTGCGGGGGCAGTAGCACTGTTGGTTGGTTCGATGGTGGCCGTAGCTCCCAGCGCCGCACAGGCACTGGATCGCACGTATGGCTCGCTCGTCCTTTCACCCGTGGGGCCCTACACCTCTGGGCAAGTGGTGACCATGTCATGGACTGACATGAACCCTGCTAATGGAATTAGTACCGGCGGAGCCAACGTCCTCCCTGAAGGACAACCGGACACTCGCAGCAATTCGGGTGGTTGGTACATCGGTGTTTGTGTTGGTGGCGTGAGAGGCGACCGTTTGTCGGGAGGCCCAGGGGACTGTATTTCTGGACCGAGCGGCGTGGCCCTTGACACCAGCTTGAAGACTCCGCAGTTCGTCTTCTCCTCGAATGCGCTACCTGATGGCAGCGCTTCGATGACCATCCCAGCCCGCGGTGCAGTCGCTGGATTCTCAACAGCAGACGTGTCCGGGAATCGCTGTGACAATACTGCTGGCGCCGAGTGCAACCTCACGGTCATTGACTTTCGCGGTGATGGTCCACGCATTCAAATTGCCTATGCAGACGCTGCAGCCCCACCAGTAGTGGCAACTGCTGCCGTGGCGAGCGGAACAGCTCGAGTCGGCAATGTTTTGACCTGTGTGGCCAGTTTCACTGGAACAGTCGATTCCCGTACCTATGCCTGGTACAACAACAACGTCAAGATCACGTCTGCGACGAGTAATCGGTTGGCACTTACGGCCGGTTACCTAGGCCGCTATGTCAAGTGCGGGGTCACTGCATCTAATTCAGCGGGACCCGTCACGACAACGAGCGCCAATCGCTATGTGGGAGCGGGCACGATTGCTTTGCGCACCAAGCCTTACATCTATCGGACCGTCAAGGTCGGCAACACCATCAAAACTACTAACGGTGCGTGGTCGGTCGCAGGTTTGACCTACAGGTACCAGTGGAAGCGCAATGGAGTCGCTATCAGCGGCACTGCGGCCCGCAAGTCGTTCTACAAGGTGGTTAGTAGGGACCGGGGGAAGTACCTGACCTGCCAGGTCAAGGTGTCACGAGCCGGATATGCAAGTAACACATCCACAACGGCCCGCAAAAAGGCTGCTTAAGAACCAACAATTGAAGGAGGTTCGATCGCTATGAAGATTCAACGCAAAGTGATGGCCACGATCGGCGCAGTAGCGTTGGTCGCAGGTCTCACAGCAGTTGCGCCTACAGCAGCTAATGCCACGGGCGTGACCTATGGAACATTGACCGTTACACCCGCCGGTCCTTATGACGTGGGGCAAGTAGTGTCCATGACGGGTACTGGTTTAGGTAGTCCCGAAGGTGGCAATGGTGGTGGAGTGTTAGCTGCCACGTGTGTCGGTGGCGGCAACCCTCAGCTGGGCCCCGGTTCGTGTACGTCACCTTCAACACCAGCGTTGACTGGTGCCTCCGGTGTCTACAACTTCGGATTCACGGGTTCCTCTTGGACAACCAACTTGACCATCGTTGATGGCGTGGGGTTGTTCACCGACTACCCCAGTTACACGTGTGGCAACGGAGCGGCAAACCAGTGCTTCTTGGCGATCTCGGACTTCCGCGGCAACGGTCCCGTGCAGATTCCGATTTCCTACGCCTATGGAACGCTCAGTGCATCTGGCGGTCCCACGTATGTCAATGGTGAAGACGTGACGTTGAGTTACACCAACCTGATTCCGCGCGACGTCACTGCGGGTGGTGGCTTCCAAGCCGCTGTCTGTGTTGGCGGTGGACTTCCGCAGACTGGTCCTGGCTCCTGCGCACCAGCTAGTGGTCCCAGTGGCGGACCGTCAGTGAAGTACTTCTTCGACCCGTCGGATGGAAGCCAAACCGTCAAAATTATTCAAGGCGAGGCTGGCTTCACGGATTACCCCGGTTACTCCTGTGGTAACTCAGCAGGTCACAAGTGCAACCTGGTTGTCAGTGACTTCCGTGGCTACGGACCGAAGCAAATTGAAATCGTGTACGCCACTGATCAGACGGCAACCTCAACGGTTCTGGCTGCTGCTCCTGTTGGTTCTGCCAACGAGGGTGCATCCGTAACCTTGAACGCCACTGTGAGTCCCGCTACTGCCGGAACGGTTCAGTTCAAGGATGGCGCAACTGCTATCGGTTCGCCGGTCGCGGTCGATGCTGGTACGGGAGTTGCATCAACGAGCACTTCTTCGTTGACGGTAGGAACTCACGCATTGAGTGCGGTCTTCACACCCACTGATTCGATCACGGCTTACAGCTCAACCGGTGAACTGTCGTATGACATTACGGCCGCACCTGCGCCGTCTGTTGTTACACCAGCCGGGATCAGCGGTATTGCTCGCGTCGGTAACACGTTGACGTGTGCCGCAACGTTTAGTGACGGCACCAAGACGTACGCGTGGTACAGCAACAATGTCAGGCTCTGGACAGCGACCACGAACAAGTTGGTGCTGACCGGTGGCTACTACAACCGCAGTGTGAAGTGCCAGGTGAAGGCGACCAACGCTGTCGGACCAACCACATCAACTAGTGCGGCCAAGACCATCGCGCTGGGACTGGCACCTGTTCTCAAGACCAGGCCGTACATCTACAGGACAGTCAAGGTGGGTAACACCATCAAGACCACGAACGGCACCTGGAGTCGAGCAGGCACTTACACCTATCAGTGGAAGCGCAATGGAGTAGCAATTAGTGGTCTAGCGGCCAAGAAGAGCTTCTACAAGGTGGTTTCCAGGGACAGGGGCAAGTACCTGACCTGCACCGTCAAGAACAGCAAGGCTGGCTACGCCAGCGCAAGTTCGACCACGGCTCGGAAGAAGGCTGCATAAGCCTTACTTCGTCCCAACTGTGGCCGTGGTTCCCGCAAGGGCGCCACGGCCACAGCTCTTTTATGGTGGTTGGTGCAATAAGTGGTTAACACGCCTGATTGTGCGAGCCATTTCGACTCACTAACTCATACCTGAAACTATTTCGCACAATAAGTAACGTTTTGGTATCGCTGAGGCAAAGTGGCTTGCCTGTTGCGCGAAAAGGTAGAGGATTGTGCGAAACGAGTTGGGGATAGAAATTATGAGTATTCGACGCAAACTAGCTGCGGGGCTGGGTGTCATCGCCTTGGTCGCAGCTGGTGCCGTAGTCGCCCCAACCACGGCTAACGCCGTGGGTGTGACTTACGGCACTTTGACTGTTTCACCGGCAGGTCCGTACCTGCCAGGTGACGCTGTAACGCTGACTGCAACCGGTCTGGGTAGCCCAGTCGGTGGCAACGGTGGTGGAATCTTGGCTGGGACCTGTGTCGGTAACGGCAACCCTCAGCTTGGTCCAAGTTCATGTTCAACGCCAACGAGTGTGAATGGTGCCACGGCGGATTCAGCCGGAACCCGCACCGGAGGCTCGGTTCCGACCCCGCCTTTGGGTGTGTACAACTTCGGATTCTCCGGATCGAGTTGGTCTACCAGCATTACGATTCCTGACCACGTGGCAGGCCTCTTCGGTGACTACCCCACCTACACCTGCAGCAACGGCACTGCGAACCGATGCTATATCGCCGTTACTGACTTCCGTGGCAATGGCCCCACGCAGGTGCCTATCACCTACGCCTACGGTGATATGACTGTCTCGCCTGCTGGTCCTTACGCCAACAATGACGACGTCACGTTGTCCTACACCGGTTTGACCCCTGTTGGTGTCACTTCCGGAGGTGGCTTCCAAGCCGCTGTGTGTGTTGGTGGCGGCCTACCCCAGTTGGGTCCAGGTTCCTGTGCGCCAGCAACCGGCGGATCGGGTGGGCCTTCGGTCAAGTACTTCTTCGACCCATCGGATGGAAGCCAAACACTGAAGATCATTCAGGGCGCGGCCGGATTCACGGACTACCCAGGATACTCCTGTGGTAACGCCGCCGGACACGAGTGCAACTTGGTGGTTCAAGACTTCCGTGGTTACGGTCCCAAGCAAGTGCAGATTGTCTACGCGAGCGACCAGACTGCGACCACGACCACTGTTGTAGCGAGCCCCTCGCCTGGCACCGAAGGTGCAAGCGTTGACTTGACGGCCACAGTTTCACCCGACTCCGCTGGATCGGTTCAGTTCAAGGATGGCTCAACCAACCTTGGCGCGCCGATTGCGGTTTCGGCTGGTGAAGCAGTGAAGTCAATTTCCACGTTGTCTGTTGGTGCTCACACGATCAACGCGGTCTTTACGCCTACGGACTCGACGGCCGTTTACGGTTCTGAAGGTTCAACGTCGTTGACCATTACCAAGGCATCTGCAGTAAGCACCAACACTGCGCTCTCGGTTACGCCAAGCACGGAAGCTGCCTTCACCCCCGTGGTGTTGCGGGCTGATGTCACGGCTGACACCAGCCTTGGTCGTGCCTTGGCCGGAAACGTGGTCTTCAAGGACGGCACCACCACTCTGGGCACGGTTGCCCTGGCGGCGGGTGCAGCTGAGTTGACCTTCAGCACCTTCACCGAAGGTGTCCACGCCATCACCGCGCAGTTCGTCCCCACAGACGCAACTGACTACGCCACCTCGACCTCAGCATCGGTTGACTTCACGGCCACTGCGCCGCTGAACCCACCGTCTGAGCAAGATGTGAACGTGACCGTGGTTCCTGGTTCGATGTCGATTACCACTCCTTACTCCGCCGCATCGCCCTTCAACTTGGGTGACGCAACCGTGAGTGAAGATGGCACCGAGATCGTCGCTTCGGGTGACTTTGGTACCTCTGCTTCTGGCGGTATCACGATCACTGACACCCGCGCCGGCAACCAGGCATGGACCGCTTCAGCAATTGCCACGGACTTCACCGATGGCTCAAGCAACACGATCAGTGCGAACGACCTTTCACTGACCGGCTTGACCCAGGTGTACACCGCTGGCAACGCACTCCAAAGTGGTGACGTCACTGTCACCGACGTTGAAGCTCTTGGTGACACGCAGCACGCGTTCGCCTCGACCACCAACGGAAACGGAACCGTCCGCATTTACGGAACTCTGGGCCTCAACGCTCCGACGTCCACCGTGGCCGGTACCTACACCGCAACGCTGACGTTCACGATCGCCTGATCGAGTCCGTCCAATAGGATCAACGCAGGGGCACAGCAATGTGCCCCTGCGTTGCTCTTGGTACCACCTGTAGACCTCACTGCACCTTCGACGACGAAGGGGGACCCCCATGAGGCCCCGTTTGACATCTGCCCAGCGACCCGTTCGCCTCATCGCTACTGGCTTGGTGTCCTTCGTTACATTCCTGACTTTTGCGCCCCTGGCACAGGCAGCTACTCCGGCGCCCAAGCCCTCGACTCCGGCCAAGGTCACGACCTTTGGAATCCAGCCTGCCAGCGCCACATCGCGCGATTCGCGTCCAGCGCTGGTCTATGGCGTGACTCAAGGTGCATCCTTGAAGGACCACGTAGCGCTCGTGAATTATTCGCGCAAGCCGCTGCGATTGTCGGTCTATGCAGCCGATGCAACGACGTCAACGGACGGCACGTTCTCACTCAAGAGCGGAACGGCTAAGCCAACGGAAACTGGCTCGTGGATCACCTTGGATTCCAAGCGGCGCGTGACGGTTCCCGCTCGCACCGACAAGGGACCTGGCCAACTCATCATTCCGCTGTCGGTAAAGGTACCGATGAAGGCGACACCCGGTGACCAAGTCGCTGGAATTGTTGCGTCCTTAATTGTTGACGGCAAAGCAAAGTCCGGTGCCAAGATCAAGCTTGATCAGCGCGTTGCTACTCGTGTGTATCTGCGGGTATCAGGAAAGTTCACTCCTGAACTCACGCTGGACACTGTCAAGGCGTCCTTTGGCGAGACAGCGAGCCCGATTGGCAAGGGAAAGGTGACCATCACCTACACGGTACGTAACACCGGAAACGTTCGATTGAATTTCAAAGAAGAAGCCTCTGTTTCCAATGCACTGAGTTCAACCCAAGCCAAGCCACGCTTGATTACGGCAATTCTTTCGCCGGGGAACAGTGTCAATTTGAAAACAACCATCGATGATGTGCGCTCGAGTGCTTTTTCCAAGGCCACCGTCAAGATCACTCCCGTAGATGTCAAGGGAGACGCAAACCCCAAGTCCTCGCCTGTGAGTAAGAGCGTGTGGTTCTGGGCAGCCCCATGGACTACGGCTGTAATCCTGGCCGCTTTGGCTGCTCTTGTTGCACTCGGTGCCTTCCTGGCGATTCGAGCTAGGGGAGCGAAGAGCAGCAGCGGCTCGGACGAGATCGATGAACCCGTTCCTTCGGTTGATGCCTGATCGAGAAGTTGACTATGAGTCTGCATAGGAGAAGTTTTCGGGGCGCCAAGTCAGTGCGCGTTTTTTGGCGTGGCCTGGTAGCGGTTGTCGCAGTGAGCGCGGTGTTGTTGTCATCCACCGCCAGTTATGCCTCAACGTACGGAACGTTGGCCATTTCTCCGACCAGCGGTTTTGCGGACGGCGATGACGTCACCTTGAGTTACACAAACCTCACTGCCCTTTCTAATGCAGGGGGTGGGTTTCAAGCCTCTATTTGTGTAGGCGATAGCCAGCCGCAAACAGGTCCGGGCTCGTGTGTTCCCTCAAGCGTTGGTGCTACCACGAAGTATTTCTTTAATGACGCTGATGGAAGTCAGACGATCAAGGTGATCCAAGGAAACCCAGGATTTACCGATTACCCAAATTGGGTGTGCGGAAATTCCACCGGCCACCACTGCAATTTCGTGATTTCCGATTTCAATGGCAACGGACCAACACAAATTGAAATTGAGTATGCCCAGGATCAAACAGCCACAACGACAACGTTGAACGTGACTCCGTCGGCACCGCAGGACACTGGAACCTCGGTGACGCTGGAAGCGACCGTGAGTCCCTCGGCCGCAGGTTCGGTGCAATTCAGGGACGGCTCGACCGACATTGGATCACCGGTGACACTTGCAGGCGGAACCGCGTCAACAAGCACGAGTTCGTTGACAGCCGGAGCTCACACGCTGCATGCGGTGTTTATCCCCGCTGATGACACGGCCTATTACCCCTCGAGTGATTCGACCAACTACACGCTCACCTCAATCACCGCCGTTGACACCATCACGTCCCTATCGGTGACACCGAGCTCAGCGCCCGTAGGCACTGCGGTCACGCTTCAAGCCGACGTCGTGCGCGCTAGTGACAACGTCGCTTTGACAACGGGTGATGGTTCAGTGGAGTTTTATGACAACGGGACGACCTCTTTAGGCAGCGAGGCGATTGGGTCGAGTGGTGCAGAGATCAGCATCAGCTCCTTCACTCAAGGTTCACACTCGATTACTGCGGACTTTGTTCCCGCAGACTTAGCCGCCTACAACGCATCGACCTCTGCCACCGTTCCGTTCTCCGCGACTGCACCCGTGGCGCCGGAAACAGGATCGCTGGTCATCTCCACAACGTATTCCGCGGAGAATCCCTTTGACCTTGGCACTGTCTCCCTGAGTGAAGATGGAACGCAACTCACTGCTGACGCGGATCTTGGAACGGTGGCTGCCCCGGCGGGTGGAATCACTATCACCGACACCCGATCCAATTCCCAAGACTGGATTTGCTACGCGTCGGCGTCTGACTTTACGGACGGTCGGACGGCCGGAATTAATGGACAGAATTTGTCATTCGTTGATGTGGCCAAGGTGTATTCCCCTGGTAGCTCAGCAGCAACGATGCCTGTCACGGTCAGTGAGATTCCGTCGACGGGAATGTACGCCCCTGGTGCTACCGGAAGCGACGGTCTCAAGGGAGGTCCGCACATCCTTGCCACCTCTCCTGGTGGAGTGGGAACAGTGGCCGTGGTGGGCACCTTGCGTTTGGTGGCACCTACGTCAACAGGTGCTGGCGTCTACACCGCGCAGTGGACTTTCACGGTTGTCTAACCAGGTTTACTCAGGCGCTGTGTACGCAGGTATGCTCAGCGCTTCATCAGGAAACTGATGGACGCCGCCTTAGCTCAGTCGGCTAGAGCGACGCACTCGTAATGCGTAGGTCCCGAGTTCGATTCTCGGAGGCGGCCCCACATGGTTAAGGCCCCGCTCATGTGAGTGGGGCCTTAACCATTAAGCGCTGACTAGTGCTGGGCGTTCTTGAAGCGTTCGTAGGAGCGATGGATTTCCGCTTCAGCTTCCTCGCGGCCAACCCAGGTCGCGCCTTCAACAGACTTACCGGGTTCTAGGTCCTTGTAGGTTTCAAAGAAGTGCTGGATTTCGAGGAGCTCAAACTTCTCGACGTCTTCTAGATCCTTAAAGCGCGTCATGCGAGGGTCATGGGCTGGAACACACAAGACCTTGTCGTCCCCGCCCTTTTCATCGCTCATGCGGAACATGCCCACGGCGCGACACAGGATGAGGCAGCCAGGAAAGGTTGGTTCATCAAGAAGCACGAGGGCGTCCAAAGGGTCGCCGTCTTCCCCCAGACTGTTTTCGATAAATCCGTAGTCCTCGGGGTACATCGTGGCGGTGAAGAGCATGCGGTCTAGTCGAATTCGCCCGGTCTCGTGGTCAAGTTCGTACTTGTTCCGCGTTCCCTTGGGGATTTCGATAAAGACGTCAAATTCCATGGTTCTCCTTGGTCGGTGCTCAAACGAGTGTCCTTATTGTTTCGGGCGATAACAGCCCCGAATACAGGGGAGGGGTGGCTGCCCACGCACGAGATGCGGTAGGCGGGGCTCGCTCAAGCACCACGGATTGAGCTCATTGGCCCGATTGCACCGGGCTGGGTTAGGCCAATCAGGTGAGGCCTTGCCCTACCGGATCAGCCACTTCTGGCGCATTGTTGGGAGAGCGCGTACCTTATATACATGCCTATTTCGAGCCCGAGCCGTAAATTCCAAGCTGCCCTCGTTGCTACTTCTGTAGTCGCCCTCGTGTTGGTGCCCGTCACCAGCGCTAGCGCGAAGTCCCAGAACAGTCAGCATGAACGTGTGGTGTCGTATTGGACTCCAGAAAATATGGCCAGTGCTCAGTCGTTGGACTACACCTTTGACAAGGGCAGCAAGGTGGGCCGGAAGGTCACGTCCACGCCCGCGACCAAAGCAATCAAGCCCGCGAGCATTGTTGCAACCGCGTCCAGTCCCACCTCAACAGGTGCATCCTGGGTTGATGGTGGATTGGCCCTGGCAGCCACGGGCAAAGTGTTCTTCAGCGTCGGAACCTCGCGCTATGTGTGTTCCGGTTCCGTGGTTGAGGAAGCTGATGTATCGCGCTCCGTCGTGCTCACTGCCGGGCACTGCCTGTATGACAACGCGACGCAAGCTTTTGTCACTAACTTCCTGTTCTACCCGGACTACGACTCCAACCCCAACCAAGACTGTGCTCTGACAACTTACGGTTGCTGGACTGCAACGGCTTTGATCGGACACTACGGGTTCACCAGCCAGACCGGATTTACCAACCAGGCAACGAACTACGACTGGGGCTTCGCTGTCATGGGTTTGGGTGGCAAGAACTCCACTCAACTTGACGCCACAGTGGGGGCGTTCCCGTTGGCCGTGCCTGGATTTACTGCAGCAGGTGACCAGGCCTATGCCTTTGGCTACCCGGCGGCTTCCCCCTATGCGGGTGCTGACCTGACCTATTGCTCGGGTGCCATCGTGCAGGATTCCTCCAACAACAACTCCACCTGGGGACTGACCACTTGCACGATGACTGGTGGTGCATCGGGTGGCCCGTGGATGAGCGGTTTCGGTACCGATCGCGGAATTTTGTCTTCTGTGAACTCGTACAAATACACCGCTGCTGCCAACGGTATGTATGGACCGAAGTTCAACGCCAACACCACTAACACTTTTAACGCAGCTTTGACAGCATCGGCAAACACCAGGGTCGGCGCTCCGGTCGTACCGGCGAAGCCCGTTGCCGCTGTGAGCATCACTGGAACGCTGGTAGATAAGGCAACGCTGACGGCTGATACCTCAGCGACCACCGGTGGTGCGGTGACGTCATGGACCTACCAGTGGACTCGCGCAACGACTCCGACCGGCTCGTACTCCAACATCACCAACGCGACGAGGTCCACCTACGTTCTTACATCGTCTGATGTGGGGCGTTACCTCAAGGTGAGGGCGACGGCGACAAACAGTGGTGGATCTTCGACGGCAACCAGCGCGGCTACAGGAATCGTCTTAGGGCTTGCGCCCGTTGCGCAGGTAAGTATTTCCGGAAAGGCGACTGTGAGTAGTCGCTTGACTGCTTCTACGGCGGGCACCACTGGAAGCACGCCGCTCACGTACACCTACCAGTGGCAGCGTGCGACAACGGCAGGTGGCACTTATACGGCGATTAGCGGAGCGACTTCTTCGACGTATCGCTTGGTGAGTGCCGATCGTGGTCGGTACATCAAGGTTCGTTTGGTGGCGACGAATAGTGCGGGCACAAGTACCGTAACGAGCGCTGCCACCACGATCATCCGTTAAGGAACCAGTGTGCTCCGCTTTATTGGGGCGGATTACTGCTAGCGTGAATTATCACTTTTTATGACAAGGGGTTTTCATGTCTGGTCAAGTTCCCGTTTTTCCTAATGGCAAGCCCATGACGACCGTGACTGGACAGCCAGCTAGTCCCAAGTCTCGCTTGGCTGCCACCCTGTTGTGCTTCTTCCTAGGAGTGTTGGGCATCCATCGTTTTTACGTTGGCAAAGTGGGCACCGGACTGATTCAGTTGCTCACCGGAGGCGGCTTGGGTATTTGGGTACTCATTGACTTCATCATGATTCTCGTTGGGACGTTCCGCGATAAGGAATTCCGAGTCCTTTCCAACTGGTAACTCAGGTGCGAACGAGCGAGGGGACATTGGTGTGACGATTAGCCCAGATGGCCAGTTTGAATGGAATGGTTCCCAGTGGGTGCCTCGTACGCCCGGGTCAGTTCCGCCCCCGCCCCCGATGGCAAGCCCAATGGGCTACGGCGGTGTCGCTAATCCCCCGAAGAGCAAGATCGTTGCTGGAATTCTCGGAATTCTGATTGGTGGCTTGGGCATTCACCGGTTTTACCTTGGTTACATTGGCATTGGAATCGCTCAGATTGTGGTCACCCTTCTCACCTTTGGTTTCGGCGCAATATGGGGTTTCATCGAAGGAATCCTGATTCTGGTCGGCTCGGGAATTACCACGGACGCTCAGGGGCGTCCGCTGTCAGACACCTAAAACCGAACCCTCTAGGCCAGAAATCACCCTGTTGCCCATGGGGCCACAGTGGTTCGCGGGTGGCTTTTTCCGGCCAGGGCGGTAGTCTTGGTTTGGTCGCGGCGCTCTAGGGCGCCTCTTTCCCACCGCGACCTGGAGGATCTGTGCG
>JNSE01000016.1 GCA_000754455.1 actinobacterium acAMD-2
TGGCTGTCTCGGACAGGCGCACGTTGTCCAAGACCAACTCTGCAGTGTCAGAGGCGCGCAACGACAACTTGTGCCTGACAGCGTTGGCGCTAAATCCTGCGGTCGCTGTTGGCACAACAAATCCGCGGATCCCATCTTGCGTGTTGGCCCACACCACAGCTACATCGGCCACGGTGCCATTGGTGATCCACATCTTGGACCCGTTGAGAACCCAATCGGATCCGTCGCGCTTGGCAAAGGTGCGCATGCCCGCGGGGTCGGAGCCAAAGTCGGCCTCGGTCAGGCCAAAGCAACCCACGGCCTGGCCACTGGCCAGTTGGGGTAACCATTCCTGCTTGTGTTCTTCACTGCCAAACTTCCAGATCGCGAACATAGCCAGCGAACCTTGAACACTTACTAGCGATCGCAAACCGGAATCAATGGCTTCGAGTTCCATGCACGCTAATCCGTAGGACACCGCACTCATTCCGGCACACCCATACCCGTCGAGGTGCATCCCCAAGAGCCCGAGTTGGCCCAACCCTGCGGCCACCTCATGGACGGGGAGTTCGCCGGCTTCAAACCATGCGGAGATGTGCGGTGCGACTTCGGCTTCAAGATATGTCCGCACCGTTTCACGAATGGCGCGTTCTTCTTCAGACAGCAACGAGTCCGCAAGGATCAGGTCAAGCGGTGCAATCGGCTGGCTGCTCATGATGACTCCGGTCTGTGCAGGTGGATGAAGCATTGCATGGGACTAATGCCCGGTGAATCGGCTAGCAAATCGTGCGGGCCAAGCCTGTTTGCCCGTGCGCGCTTCGATCGAATCCGATGTGGACATTGCTACTAGTCCCGCGTTGACGCCGATCCATCGCAGCGGCTCGGGCTCCCACTGTGGTGATGTGTGGTTGACCCACGGCAGCTGCGTGCGTGGCGTTGAGCGACTCAAGACCAAGTCGGCCAGTGTGCGTCCACCCAGGTTTGATGCGCCCACCCCGTCGCCGACATAACCGCCGGTCGTACCCAGGCCGGTGGTCGGGTCCAGTGACACCGAGGCAAACCAGTCGCGGGGAACACCTAGCGGCCCGCCCCAGCGATGGGTGATTTTGGTTCGCTGCAGTACGGGGAACAATTCAACTAGGGAACGTTCAAGCTCAGCAAAGATGGCATTGTCGCGATCAAACTCGGGAGCAATACGTGAGCCAAAGTGGTAGGGAGCACCACGACCGCCAAACACCATTCGATTGTCAGCAGTGCGTTGTCCGTAAATGATGAGACGTCGGTAATCGCTGAACGTTTCCCGTTCCTTGAGACCGATCTCATCCCACATCGCGTCAGGAATCGGTTCGGTTGCGGTAACGAGGGAGTAGACCGGAGTCAACTGTCGTTTGAAACTTCGCAAACTAGGTGTGTATCCCTCGGTAGCGCGGACCACGATGGGTGCTCGAACAGTGAAGCCTTCGCCCTCAACAGCACCAGCCTTGATATCCAGGACAGGGGAGTGTTCGTAGATGATCCCCCCGAGCCTTTCCACTGCCAAGGCAAGTCCGCGAACAAGTTTGGCCGGATGAATGGCAGCACAGTCGGGGGTAAAGAGCGCACCCTGCACGTCGGTGGCGTTCAGTTGCTGCAGTGCCTGAGCCGCATCCAACGAGCGGGTGTGGTGTGGCGTTAAACCGAAGCCCTCAGCCGTGGCAAGTTCCTGTGCGGCTCGATCGGCCTGGGCCTGGGAACGAATGAGGGTCAAAGTGCCGCCCTTGGCAAAATCGGCATCAATGTCTTCGGTGCGTAAAACGCGATCGACTTCATCGACTGCGTCCACGAGGTGTTCGTGCAGAGCTAGTGCCTGCTCTCGCGACGATCGAGCCGCAACAGCATCGATAGAAGCCGGGAATAGCGCAGAACACCAGCCACCATTACGTCCCGAGGCACCAAAACCAGCAACGTGCGCATCCAGCACGACGACCTTGAGGTCGGGCTGTTGCTTTAAGAGGTAGTACGCGGTCCACAAACCGCTATATCCAGCACCAACGATGGCCACATCAGCAGACAACTGTCCGGACAGGACTGGTCGATCGCTGTGTCGCAGATCATCGGGCAGGCTGTCCCACCACAACGACAGGTCCTTGTAGTCATCAGTCATGACGAACTACCGCTTCCACTGGCGGATGTAGTCCGGAACCGCAACGCCAACCGGAAGATCGGGCGCATCGATGGGTTCGCCGAAGTGTTCAGTGAGGGGAACCACTCCGGCCCAGACCGGAAGTTCCACATCAGCTGGCACATCATCGGGCGGCCCAGCGCTGATTTTGACGGAGGACTCGTTGAGGTCCAGAGCCAGGACCATGGTGGCCTTGTCTTCTTGTTCGTTCGGGTGCCGGGCCTCATCCCATCGACCCGGAAGCAGGTGATCGCTGATGACCTGCAGGGCAGCGGCCTTTTCTTGGCCCTCCACTACACGGCAAGTTCCCAGCACCATGACGCTGCGGTAGTTCATGGAGGATTCAAACACCGATCGAGCAACGACCAATCCATCAAGCAAGGTCACCGTCAAGCACGTGCTAACACCCGTGGCTAATTGAGTAAACAGGCGTGACTTGGAGGAGCCGTGGATGTAAAGCCTGTCCCCATTGCGAGCAAAGGCCACAGGCAGGACGAAGGGCTGATCGCCATCTATGACGCAGATGTGGGCAACAAGCGCAGCATCCAAGATCGCCTGCAGATCAGCCAGATCGTGCGAAGCAAGTTCAGGTAAGCGTTTGCTACGCGTTCGATCAGTGTGACCTGGCGAACTCACAGGATGCTCCAAGCCTCCGTGAGCACGCTACGCAGAATAGATTCGATGTCGTCAAATTCCTTTTGACCTGCAACCAGCGGCGGAGCGAGTTGGACAACGGGGTCGCCACGGTCATCAGCTCGGCAGTACAGGCCGGCATCAAAGAGCGCCTTCGACAAGAATCCGCGCAGCAGTCGCTCGGACTCGTCGTCGTTGAAGGTTTCCTTGGTGGTCTTGTCCTTGACTAGTTCGATTCCATAGAAGTAGCCCGCTCCCCGGACATCGCCGACGATGGGCAAGTCCAGGAGCTTTTCCAGGGTTGACCTAAAGCCATCTTCGTTTTCCCGCACGCGCTCGTTGAGACCTTCGCGTTCAAAGATGTCCATGTTGGCCGAGGCGGCGGCCATGGCAACGGGGTGCCCTGCCCAGGTAAATCCATGAGCAAACGAGACATTGCCCTTGGAGAAGGGTTCAAAGATGCGATCGCTGACCACCATGGCGCCTGCTGGTGCATAACCCGACGTCAATGCCTTAGCAAAGGTGATGATGTCAGGAGTGACACCGAAACGGTTCATGGCGAAGTAGTCACCAATGCGACCAAAGGCGCAGATCGTCTCATCGGCGACCAAGAGAACGTTGTAGCGGTCACAGATTTCGCGCACGCGCTCAAGGTATCCAGGAGGCGGTGGGAAGCAGCCACCCGCATTTTGGACCGGTTCAATGAAAACAGCAGCGACAGTGTCGGGACCTTCAAACTCGATCATTTCCGCAATGCGATCCGCGGCCCACAATCCGAAGTCCTTGATGTTGTCTGCATGCTCGGGTGCGCGATAAAAGTTTGTGTTGGGAACTTTAAGTGCACCGGGTACCAGCGGCTCAAAGGGTTCCTTCATGCTCGGAACTCCGGTGAGGGAAAGTGCTCCGTGCGGAGTGCCGTGGTACGCAATGGTTCGGCTAATGACTTTGTGCTTGTTGGGCTTGCCAGTCAATTTGAAGTACTGCTTGGCCACCTTCCATGCGCTCTCGACGGCTTCACCACCGCCGGTCGTAAAGAACACGCGGTTCAGGTCACCAGGCGCGCGCTGGGCGATGCGCTCAGCTACCTCAATGGCCTTGGGGTGCGCGTAACTCCAGATCGGGAAGTACTCCAACTCCTTGGCCTGCTTGGCCATCGCGTCGGCGATTTCATCACGGCCGTGACCGGCGTTGACGACGAAGAGCCCAGAGAGCCCGTCGAGGTACTTACGCCCCTGGTCGTCCCAAATGTAGGCACCTTCACCCTTAACGATGACGGGCACGTGGCCACCATCGTTGAAGCTCGAGTGGCGTGTGAAGTGCATCCACAGGTGCTTGCGCGCCTTTTCAGCTAACGCATCAGCGCCAAATTCAGTGACATTCTGAGACATGTTCATCGTGTACCCCAAGTGTAGATTTGCTTCCGAAGTTTCAGGTAGACGAAACTCTCGGTAGTGCGCACGCCTGGAATGGCGCGGATCTTTTGGTTGAGCAACTCAAGCAGTCGGTCATCATCTTCACAGACAACTTCGACGAGCAAATCGAACGAACCAGCGGTAATGACAACGTAGGAAACTTCGGGTATCTCCGCCAATGCGTCGGCGACTGTTTCCATATCTCCGTCAGTACCAATCCCGATCATCGCTGCGCGTGGAAACCCCACTTGCATCGGATCGGTAACCGCCACAATTTGCATCGCACCGGTGGATACCAACTTGGCTACCCGCTGACGCACTGCTGCCTCAGACAGGCCGACGACTTTGCCAATAGCGGCGTACGGTCGGCGACCGTCTTCTTGTAGTTGCTCAATGATTGCCTTGCTCACATCGTCCAAAACGACTGTTTCAGTGCGATCCCGGATGGGTGAGACGGAGGCGACCATGGGTCTATTCTGCTCTCCATTCGGAAAGCGAGCAAGTGAATCCGTAGTCTTAAGTCCCTATTAGTACGAATTTCGTAGTCTTTAGTCCTAAAACCCTGCGTTAACCGTTGGCCTGACCTAGGGTTGTGCCTAGAAGTGGGCCTAGATCTGGTCTAGATCTAGCCTGCGAACAGGGCAGATCACAGTCGGAGCGCAAGGGAGCACGCCATGAGTCGAGTAGTTCGCAATGTGATCAATGGAGAAGTTGTCGATGCGGCCGATGGTCGAACGTCTGACTTAATTGATCCGACCACAGGTGAGGTGTTTGGCACCGCAGCTCTAAGCAGTAGCGCCGATGTTGACCGCGCGTATGAGGCAGCGTCTAAGGCGTTCGAGACCTGGCGCGATACGACTCCGGCTGAGCGTCACACCGCAATGCTCAAGATCGCTGACTTGATCGAAGCGCGCTCTGAAGAGTTCGTCCAGGCCGAAGTCCAAAACACCGGCAAGCCGATTGGCTTGACCGAGTCGGAAGAAATTCCTCCGATGCTCGATCAGATTCGATTTTTCGCTGGCGCTGCACGCGTTCTCGAAGGTCGCGCCGCTGGTGAATACATGAGTGGTCACACCTCGTTTATTCGTCGCGAACCCATCGGTGTGATTGGACAAGTCACTCCGTGGAACTACCCCATGATGATGGCCGTGTGGAAGTGGGCGCCAGCCATTGCGGCGGGCAACACGATCGTGATGAAGCCATCGGACACCACACCGGTGACGACCTCACTCATGGCCGAAATCATCAATGAAGTTCTGCCCCCTGGCGTATTCAATGTGGTGTGTGGTGACCGCGAAACCGGCAAATTGGTGGTGGAGCACCCCCGTGCTGACATGGTGGCCATCACCGGTTCCACCCGCGCCGGAGCCCAGGTAGCCGCCTCGGCAGCCCCAGACATTAAGCGGGTCCACCTCGAGCTCGGTGGCAATGCGCCCGTCATTGTTTTTGATGATGCAGATGCCGAAGCTGCGGCCGAAGCGATCGCTGTTGCTGGCTTCTTTAATGCCGGTCAAGACTGCACTGCAGCGACTCGCGTTATCGCGACTCCTGGTATTTACCCCGCGCTCGTTGCTGCGTTAACGGAGCAGGCCAAGAACACGGTGACGGGTCCGCCATCAAATGTGGATGCGTTGTACGGCCCCTTGAACAACGCCAACCAATTGGCTCATGTGTCCAGTTTCTTTGACAACGTGCCGGCCCACGCGGTGGTGAATATCGGTGGGGCTCGAGTAGGGGAGTCGGGCTACTTCTTTGCACCCACGATTGTTTCCGACCTTAAGCAAGGCGACGAGATGGTGAAGCGGGAAATCTTTGGCCCAGTCATTACGGTGCAACAGGCCGCCGATGAAGCTGAGGCACTGAAGTGTGCCAATGACACCGAGTACGGCTTGTCATCGTCGGTGTGGACGGCGGACTTTGGGCGGGCCATGCGGATGTCGCGCAGCCTGGACTTTGGCTGCGTGTGGATCAACACCCACATCCCCTTCCTTTCTGAAATGCCACACGGTGGCTTCAAGCACTCGGGCTATGGCAAGGACCTGTCCATGTACGGATTCGAGGATTACACCCGTATTAAGCACGTCATGGCCAATATTGAGCCGTAAATACTGCACAAGGCTTCGATTTTCGCAGTACGTTGTACTCACCAAGCACCCGTCCAGTTAAGGGAAAGGCATCATGAATCAGGAACAGGAAATCACTCCCGAATCCGCCGCCCTTTTGCGCGGTGCATTGCAACGTCGAACGGTCCTTGCTGGTGCCGGTGGTGTCGCACTCGCCGCTTTCCTAGCAGCGTGTGGCGGATCAGGTAACGGTTCAACACCGTCGACCACGGCTGCTGCTGGCAAAGACCTGTCTGCCACCGAAAAGAAGTTGCGCTGGCAAAACTGGCCGGCCTACATGGACAAGGAAGGTGGAAAGGGATCGACCCTGACCACTTTTGAAAAGCAAAATGGCGTTGACGTCAACTACACCACTGAGATCGATGACAACATCACGTTCACGAACTCGGTCCAGCAGCAACTGCAGCGTAAGCAACCCACGGGATACGACATCGTGGTGTTGACGGACTGGATGGCTGGCAAGTGGATTGCCAATGGCTGGGCCTTGCCATTAAACAAGGAAAACATTCCCAATGCTAAGAACTTGCGACCACAGCTTGTGGAAGTTCCCTTTGATAAGGGACGCAACTATTCGCTGCCGTGGATGAGTGGCTTTGCTGGAATTGGTATTAACAAGAAGGTGTTCAAGAGGCTGACCGGCAAGTCAGAGATCAAGTCCATTGATGAGCTGTGGGATCCCAAGCTCAAGGGCCGCATCACGGTGTTGAGTGAAATGCGCGACACCATGGGTCTGATCATGATGAGTCAAGGCAAGAACATCGCTGAATTCACGGACGCCGACTTCCAGGACGCCTTGGCCGTGCTGAAGGACAAGGTCGATTCGGGTCAAGTGCGTCAGGTCACGGGCAACGGTTATCTGCCAGAGCTCGAATCAGGTGCGATTGCCGCTTCAACGGCGTGGTCGGGCGACGTTGATGGCAACCCCGACTTGGCCTGGTTTGTTCCTGAGAGCGGGGCGACGTACTGGACCGACAACATGTTGATTCCAGCGCTGGCGTCACACAAGACCAACGCTGAGAAGGCAATGAACTTCTACTACGACCCGGAAAATGCTGGTCGTCTCATCGCCGGTGGCGTCACATACGTCACGCCGGTTCCTTTGGCCAAGCCCACGGTGCAAAAGCTCGATGCGGAGTTGGCGAAGAACCCGTTGATCTTCCCGTCGGAAGAGTTCTTGTCGAACACCCAGATCTTTAAGGTTCTTACCGCTGAGGAAAACGACAACTACACCGAACAATTCAACGATGTCGTAGGAGCGTAATTTCTAGCCACGTTCGGTGAAAAAGGAGTGATAGTGGCGTCTTCGAGTTCATCCGGCAAGGTGGAGGATCTGCGGCTGGTCAACTTAGTCAAGGACTATTCCGGCGTTCGAGCCGTGGATGACATCTCCTTGACGATTCCAGCCGGGTCATTTTTTGCCTTGCTGGGACCGTCGGGCTGTGGCAAGACCACGACCTTGCGGATCGTTGCCGGGCTGGAAGACCCGACGTCGGGACGAGTCTTTATTGGCGAGCAAGACGTCACCATCAAGCCGCCCTATCAGCGTCCGGTCAATACTGTTTTTCAAAACTACGCGCTGTTTCCTCACCTGACCATTCACGACAATGTGGCATTCGGTCTGAAGCGTCGAGGGGAAAAAGACATCGAAACCAAGGTGTCGGACATGTTGGATCTGGTTGAACTTTCTGACTTGGCTCGACGAAAGCCAGCCCAACTCTCTGGTGGGCAACAGCAACGCGTCGCTGTGGCACGAGCGTTGATTAATCAGCCGGATGTCTTGCTTCTCGATGAGCCATTGGGTGCGCTGGACCTGAAGCTTCGCCGCCAAATGCAAATTGAGCTTAAGCGCATTCAGGTGGATGTTGGCACAACCTTTGTTCACGTCACACACGATCAAGAAGAAGCCATGACGATGGCCGACACCGTTGCGGTCATGAATTCAGGACGCATTGAGCAAATGGGCGCCCCTGAGGAAATCTATGAACTGCCCAAGACAGCCTTTGTGGCCAACTTCCTGGGCCAAGCCAATCTGATGGAAGCCGAAGTCGT
The DNA here is from genome assembly GCA_000754455.1 of actinobacterium acAMD-2. Lineage (GTDB taxonomy): Bacteria > Actinomycetota > Actinomycetes > UBA12327 > UBA12327 > AcAMD-2. Next base: position 8,358 of record JNSE01000016.1, read on the forward strand.
GGATCGCGATGGAGGCCAGTTGGTCGTGCAGGCTTACGGCAATAAGTGGGCCATCCCCACTGCACGGGCGGTTCAAAACGAAGGACAAATCATCGTCGGAATCCGTCCTGAGAAATTGCGCATTGCGTTAGGAGCATCCGCTGATACCGAGGCAACCAACTCCATTGTCGGGACAGTCACTGATGCTTCCTTCGTCGGTGTGAGTACGCAGTACTTGGTTCGCACCCCGTGGGGACAAGAGCTGATTGCTTTCGAACAAAACCTCGCGGGTGGCGATCGCATTCGGGTAGGCGACGAAGTGTCGCTGACATGGGAAAAGTCGCACTCGTTCGGGCTAGCGGGCCATGAAAACGTTGACGCTGGGGTCATGGACCTCAGCGGGGCTATTGCTGAAGCTGTGACGGAGTCCAGCTGACATGGCAATTGCCCTAACGCCCGGTGTTCCCATCGCTCCTGGTGGAGAAGCCCCACCCGAGCGCGTCAAGCGCAAAGGCAAGACTGCTTATTTCTTGCTCATCCCGGGTATGGCGTGGTTGGTGTTCTTTTTTGTTATTCCGTTGGGCAGTTTGTTTCTCACCAGCCTCGAACGGCCGTTGGGATCAGGTCCCTCCGCCGGCTACGAGTCGGCGTTGAGGTGGCAGAACTACACCGAAGCTCTTTCTAAGTACGACACGGAGTTCCTGCGCTCGTTCTGGTACGCGGGCCTGGCAACCATCGTGTGCCTGATCATTTCATTTCCGCTGGCTTACTTCATTGCTTTTCGCGCGGGTAGGTGGCGCAACTTGCTGCTGGTGTTGATCGTTGCACCTTTCTTTTGTAGCTTCTTGATTCGCACTTACGCCTGGAAGACCATCCTGGCCGATGATGGATTTATCACTACGTTTGCGAACTCGTTGAACCTGTTACCCGATGACCGAATTCTCGCTACTCCGTTAGCGGTGGTGTTTGGTTTGGTCTATAACTTCCTGCCGTTCATGGTGCTGCCGCTGTATGCCAGCCTCGAACGCATCGATCCACGATTGATTGAGGCTGCAGCTGACTTGTATGCCCGGCCATGGATTGGTTTGCAAAGGGTCACCATCCCGCTAGCAATGCCAGGAATCGTTGCCGGCACTTTGCTGACGTTTATTCCGGCCACTGGCGACTTCATCAACTCTCAGTTGTTGGGCAGTCCCCGGACCCGCATGATCGGCAACGTCATCCAGACACAATTTGCTCGCGATGCGTTGCCCACGGCCGCTGCGTTGTCCTTTTCGCTTATGGCTGTGATCTTGGTTGTGGTCTTTACCTACATTCGCCGCGCCGGAACAGAGGAGCTCCTCTGATGGCCATTGCGACTGAGAAAGCCACCGACGCACGTTTGCCGTTGCATTACCGGTTCACGCGTTATCTTCGCTCGCACTTCATTCCAGCTATTGGAATCTTGGGCTTGATCTACCTGTTCGTGCCTATTGCTGTGGTCTTTGCTTTCTCATTTAACGATCGACTCCCTAACGGTCGTGGATCGGTCAGTTGGGTGGGGTTTTCCACTGATGCCTGGACAAATATTTGTGTTGACCCAAATATTTGTCGAGCCGTGGGAACAAGTTTGCAAATTGGGGTGTTGTCGACGATAGCTGGAACTGTGCTGGGCACGATGATCGCCTTTGCACTGGTTCGCCACCGCTTTCGCGGACGGCAATCAACCAACCTGACCATCTTCTTGCCGATGGCCACGCCCGAAGTTGTCTTGGGTTCGTCGCTATTGGCACTATTCCTAAGTACCCGCATCCCGTTGGGAATTGTGACTGTTTTGATCGCCCACGTGATGTTCACCATCAGTTTCGTTGTGGTGACAGTAAAGGCGCGACTAGCAGGGCTCGACCCGCGGCTAGAGCAAGCGGCAATGGATTTGTACGCGGATGAAAAGCAGACTTTCCGTTACATCACGTTGCCACTTGTCGCTCCAGGAATCGCCGCTGCAGCCTTATTGGCGTTCAGTCTGTCCTTTGACGACTTCATCATCACGTACTTCAATAAGGGTCCGTCGATTACCACGTTCCCGGTGTATGTGTGGGCTTCGGCTGCCCGTGGTGTTCCACCGCAGGTCAATGTGATCGGTTCGTTGATGTTCTTTGGTGCGCTCGCCTTGGTTTTGTTGGCGCAATTGGCCGGAAAGGTGAAGCGGCGATAACTCGTGGCATCTCCTTCACCGCAGCCATCTCATCCGGCACTGAACAACGTCACCAACACTTCGTTCTGGCTAGACAATCCCGCTCGCCCACAACCTTTGCCAGCTCTTGCTGCCGACATAACGTGCGACTTATTAGTGATTGGCGGGGGCTTCACGGGATTGTGGACGGCCCTGTTGGCCAAACAGGGCGATCCGCAGCGCGATGTGGTTGTTCTTGAAGGCGGCAGTGTCGGTTGGGCCGCATCAGGTCGCAATGGTGGTTTCGTTTCGGCCAGCTTGACGCATGGATTTCGCAACGGACTCGATCGCTTCCCTGATGAACTGGAAGTATTGACCCGGTTAGGGCAAGAAAACTTAGAAGCAATTGAACAAACCATCACCGAATTCGGAATTGACTGCGATTGGCAACGTTCGGGCGAACTTAATGTCGCTGTTGAGCCGTGGCAGGTGGACGGTCTGAAAGAAACCGCCGAGTTGATGAGGGAACGAGGAATGCATGTTGAGTTCCTCGATCGGGAGCAGGTGCGAGCGCACCTTGATTCCCCGACGTACTTAGCGGGTTTACTCGAACCTGATGCTGTGGCGATTGTGGATCCGGCTCAGTTGGTGTGGGGATTGCGTGATGCGTGCCTCTCTCTTGGGGTCCGCATCTTTGAGCAGACACCCGCTACCGCGTTAAAGGCCACCGCGACGGGGATGCAGGCTACGACAGCAGCTGGAGTTGTCAGTGCTTCGCGTGTGGCGTTGGCCTCAAATATTTTCCCCCCTTTGCTTCAGCGCATCTCCCACTACGTGGTCCCGGTTTATGACTACGTGCTCATGACTGAGCCACTGACCGATGAGCAACTCGCCAGTATTGGTTGGAACGGTCGCGAGGGCGTGGGGGATGCTGGCAATCAATTCCACTATTACCGGTTGAGTGCGGACAATCGGATTCTGTGGGGTGGTTATGACGCTGTGTATTACTTCGGTGGCAAGGTGCATGTGCGCTATGACGAGCGCGCCGAAACCTTTGACGCGTTGGCCCACCAGTTCTTTGTCGCCTTTCCTCAATTAGAGGGCCTGAAGTTCACCCATGCCTGGGGTGGCGCGATTGATACCTGCAGTCGCTTTACGGCCTTTTGGGGAACAGCATTCAAGGGCAAGGTGGCCTACGTCGCTGGCTATACCGGTCTAGGTGTTGGGGCAACGCGGTTTGGCGCACAGGTGATGCTCGATCTGCTTGACGGAATAGATAACGAACGCACCAGGTTAAAGATGGTGCAGACCAAACCTGTTCCTTTCCCGCCCGAACCGGTTCGATTTGCGGGCATCGAACTCACGCGGCGTTCGATTGCCTTAGCTGATCGCCGCGAAGGCAAGCGCAACCTATGGTTGCGTACGCTAGATAAAGCAGGATTAGGGTTCGACTCATGACAGGAGACACGTCGTGTCCACCGCAATAACTCACTGGATCAATGGCCAGTCCTACTCCGGTCAAAGCCAGCGCACCGCCAACGTATTTGATCCTGCCACCGGCAAAGTCAGTGGTGTCGTCGACCTTGCATCCACGTCCGTAGTCAACGAAGCAGTGCAAGCAGCTCAAGCTGCCTTCATGTCGTGGAGTCAAACTTCGCTCGCTCGCCGGGCGCAGGTCTTGTTTGCTTTTCGGGAAATCTTGAATGCACGCAAGGACGAAGTCGCGGCCGCGATTACGGCTGAGCACGGCAAAGTCCTCAGTGACGCGTTAGGTGAAGTCACTCGAGGCCTGGAAGTTGTTGAATTTGCCTGTGGGATTCCACACTTGCTCAAGGGTGGCTTTTCTGAAAATGTCTCCACGAACGTGGATTCCTACTCAATTCGTCAACCTTTGGGCGTAACGGCGATCATCTCTCCCTTTAACTTCCCGGCGATGGTTCCGATGTGGTTCTTCCCACTGGCTATCGCTGCCGGAAACGCGGTGATCCTCAAGCCCAGCGAAAAGGACCCGTCGGCCTCACTGCTGTTGGCGCACATGTGGAAAGAAGCCGGCTTGCCGGATGGCGTCTTTAACGTGGTGCACGGTGACAAGGAATCTGTCGATGCATTGCTCACTCACCCCGATGTGAAATCCATTTCTTTTGTTGGTTCCACCCCGATTGCACGTTACGTCTACGAAACCGGAACTGCTCATGGCAAGCGGGTTCAGGCTCTCGGTGGAGCGAAGAACCACATGGTGGTTTTGCCCGATGCCGACCTCGATCTCGCTGCTGATGCCGCAGTCAATGCCGGCTTTGGTTCGGCGGGAGAGCGGTGCATGGCCATTTCTGCGCTCGTGGCTGTCGAACCTGTTGCCGATGCGCTCATTGCCAAGATCGTTGATCGGATGAACTCCTTGGTCACCGGTGATGGTCGTCGTTCATGCGACATGGGGCCGCTGGTGACGGGTGAACATCGCGACAAGGTGGCTAGTTATGTTCAAGCCGGCGTAGATGCGGGTGCCAGAGTCGTTGTTGATGGCCGTGAACCCACCGTTGATGGTGAACCCGGCGGCTTCTGGCTCGGACCAACGTTGTTTGATCACGTGACGCCCGATATGACGATCTACACCGACGAAATCTTTGGGCCAGTGCTGGCTGTCTTGCGCGTTCCCACGTATGACGCGGCCTTGCAGGTCGTCAATTCCAATCCTTATGGCAATGGCACGGCGATCTTTACCAATGATGGGGGAGCGGCCCGTCGTTACCAACACGATGTGGAAGTGGGCATGGTTGGCATCAACGTGCCCGTTCCGGTTCCGATGGCGTACTACTCCTTTGGCGGTTGGAAGGCCTCGCTCTTCGGCGACTCTCATGCCCATGGCATGGATGGCGTGCACTTCTTTACTCGTGGCAAAGTCATTACCTCGCGATGGCTGGACCCAAGCCATGGTGGGATCAATTTAGGCTTCCCGCAAAACGATTAGCTCACGCTTCGTCAAGGAATAGGTTGCACGCATGACTCGATACGGCGGACAGTACGGACCTGACATCACCTTTCTCGGTGTGGATAAGTGCGATCTTGATGAGCCTGCGAGTTATGCCCTAGCTGATGTGGTCATCGTGGGGGCACCTTTTGACGGTGGAACGTCCTATCGCTCGGGTGCTCGCATGGGTCCACAAGCCATTCGTATGACCGACTACTTGCCGCATGATGGCTCACGTCCTTCGCTTGCCATGCGCGTTGATGGATTGCAAGACATGCGAGTGGTTGATGCCGGTGATGTCGAAATGTTCTCCGGTGATGCGGCCGCCTCGTGCGCTGCGTTGGAAACGCAGGTCCAAAAGATTGCTGAGGCAGGGGCTATCCCGATCATTCTGGGTGGGGACCACACCGTCACCTGGCCTGATGTCACCGCAGTGGCTCGAGCCCGGGGTTGGGGTCGAGTCGGTGTCCTGCACTTCGACGCCCATGCCGATACCGGCGATATCGAGTTCGGATCGCTGATTGGCCATGGCCAACCCATGCGCCGCCTGATCGAATCAGGTGCAGCGCGAGGCGACCGCTTCTTACAAATTGGTCTGCGCGGATATTGGCCACCTCCGCAGACATTGGATTGGATGGCTCAGCAGGGCATGCGTTCGTATGAGATGTCGGAAATTGGCGCGCGTGGGTTAAACGAATGTTTGACCGAGGCTTTCGCCATCGCCATGGATGACTGCGATGGCGTGTTCTTGTCGGTTGATGTCGATGTGTGCGATCCCGCCCATGCGCCCGGTACTGGCACTCCGGAACCTGGTGGGTTGACTGCACGCGAACTACTCGATTCCGTGCGACGGATCTGTCTTGAGCTTCCGGTCTTGGGAATGGATGTCGTAGAAGTCAGTCCGCCCTACGACCACGCCGACATCACGGCGGCGTTAGGCAATCGAGTCGTCCTTGAAGCGATCTCCGCAATTGCTCGTCGTCGACAGGATTTGCGTGATGGCACGCATTGGGATCCCAAGCAGCCATTGCTGGCGGATCGCATCCCTGGTGAGTAATGCCCACTGATCACAGTGGTGATGACCGAGCGCTCTGAGAAGGTGTCTCGGTACTCGCGAAGGTGGCCAAATCCACTCCAGAGCTAGGCAGAAAACTTGGGTTTTTTTTGGGATGTATGCCTGCGCATCTGTGGCTACAG
>JNSE01000017.1 GCA_000754455.1 actinobacterium acAMD-2
GGGGGCCTTTTTCATTGAGGGAATCAAGGGGTCCGGGATCGGGAGGAGCCGTGCAACAGCGCGGCGACGGCCCCGGTCACCCGCTCTCAATGAAAACGGCCCTCCGTTAGGTCAGGGCAGCGATTTTCTTGTCCAGGTAGCCTGTCAGAGTGCGGGCATAGGTCGCCGTCAGGTGCGAAGCATCGAAATACACCACGACCGAGCCGATGACGGGCGGGCAGGTGGTCTGCGTACACAGGTACTGGTTCATCTTGATCACATCGACACCCGAGCCCGAAGCACTGGCGGCATCCGTGAGCGGATCCATCCACTTCCACGTAGTTGGAGTGCCCGAGCAGCGTTGTTGGTAATCCTTGTAAGCAGCAACGCAGTCAGGAACATTCTTGATCGTTCGGCCTGGGTCTGGAGTGTCCTTGAGCACGATGACCTTGGTTCCTGACGATGTCCATTGCTTGAGGTATTCCTGATACCCGCCCACCGCGCGCGTCTTGGTTTCCTCAAAGGTTGCCCCCTGCAACGGCAACGACTGGCGTTCCGAAGTAATCACCAAATCGAACTTCTTACCCTTGGTTTGATCAAGAACCCATTGGCCGTAATCAAGGCAAGCCTGTGTCTTCGCTTCGGTATCGAATTGCAACGGCAACGTCGTGAGGTTGCACCGGCTGACTAAGTAAGTCGTGATGGTCCAGCCACGCTTCTTGGCTACCTCTTGCAAAGTGGGTAACCATTGGCCGGCATGTGAATTTCCGGCCAGAGCCACTTTGATCGGACCGTTGCCATATGTGCATACCGGGCGCTTCTTGAATGGCTCATTGGACCAACAGCCGTCGCGATAGGCATCCGACTTATCCAACTTGGCCTTGGTAGGGGTGGGAATCAACACCGTGGTGTTGGTCACGGGACACATCTCAGGACCGGACACCAGAGCGGCAGCGCCAAAGCATTCCGGTCGATCTGACTGCAAAGAAGATGCTGCTTGTTCATTCGTTCGTTGGTTGCGCGAGACCTCAAGTAACTGAAGTGACGCTAATCCGACAACAACGGCGATACCGACAGCAAGCGCACTGAAGTGCTGTTTCGGAGTCTTCTTGCTAAACGCATCTCTAAAACGCTTTTCAATCAAGGGCAAGCTCAAGGCAGAAAAAGCTATCGTCAGGACCAAGGCGACCGGGCCGATCAACGCAGGCTGGTCAAGTAGAACGAAGGACGCAAGAACAAATAGCGGCCAGTGCCACAGGTAAATCGAATAGGAGGCATTGCCGGTCCACTGAATCCAGCGTGGTTTGACCAAGAATGACTTATCCCACTCGCCGACGCTGCCGCCCACAATCAGCAAGGCACTACCCAGCGTGGGAACCAGAGCTGCTGTTCCAGGAAACGCGGTTGAGGTGGAGTAGGCCGCGGCCGAACCGATGATGAAGACCAGCCCCAACAACATCATGACTTTGCGCACTAGCGGTTTGAGTCGGCCAACAAACGGCAATAACACCGCGCACAGGCCACCAAGCGCCAACTCCCACACGCGGGTAAACGTGGAGAAGTAGGCCGAACCTGGCTCCACCGCAGTCCAGCGAATGGAGATGAGCAACGAAACGACAACGACGGCAGTAATTCCAGCTGTAATCCAAGCCAATCGAGATGCGCGCAACCGAGCGGCTATCAATGCAGCCGCGGCAAACATCAAGGGCCACACCAAGTAAAACTGCTCTTCTACCGAGAGCGACCAAAAGTGCTGAGTCAACGTTGGCGCATCATCAGCGGCTAAATACTGCACCGATGAAATTGCCAAGTTCCAGTTTTCCCAAAACGTTGCGGAGGCAATAACACCGAACGCGTCCGGGGACCATCGAGTGGGAGGTAGGAGCAATCGTCCAGCGATCAACGTAAAGACCAGGACGAACAGGGCCACGGGGATGATGCGGCGAATGCGTCGGGACCAAAAATCGAGAACTTCCTTGCCGCTGCGGTTTTCCACATGGAGCAAGTGACTCGACATCAAGAACCCAGACAAGACAAAGAACACATCTACGCCGACATAACCACCAGGCAATGCCGAGGGCCATAGGTGAAAGATGACCACCAAGGTGACGGCCAGGGCACGCATGGCCTGAATATCTGGCCGAAAACGACGCTGCTGTGAGACAGGTGTGGCGGCATCAACTTCGCCTGGTGCACCAACACGTGTCATAGGCATGAATCATAAGTGGCATAAGGTGGGAAAACTATGAGCATCGTTCAAGCCTTGTGCGATAAGTGGGCAACAACACTTACGGGATTTCTCACCCAGTCGGTCGTCTCCGAGATTTCTTTCACCTCACCCGAATCCGGCGAACCAGCGGGCTCCCTGACGATCACCGAGGGCTCAACCGTTTCAGGTGCTCGGGTCCGCGTGGTCGACACCCGCCTGCTTATTCCTGCCTTGGGTTTAGACGCCACTATGGTCCACGCATTTGCGCCGAGTGAATCGACAAGCCCGCACCTGCTCAGCGACTTAGCAACCAAGCATCAGCCCACACCCGATGGCGGAACGGAAATGACGTGGCACTTTCACGTGGATCTAATGCCGCGCGTGGACTTGATCACTGCCCCCGAATTCATTGACGCGGTCTATGCCCCACTCACACAGGCGCACACGAGTGCTTATGCGATTGAAGGCATGAAGCCGATCGCCGTTCCTCACCGCTTACGTTCACTTGCATCGCCCTGGCTCATTGGCGCCATCGTTCGACCAACCGATGAAGTGGCCACTCGAGACTTGTTCACCACCTATGCGAATCGTTGGCACGAGTTAGTTAATGAACCGCCGCTTGTCGCTGACCCTGTTTCGCAGCGCGAGCGTGACATCAAGCATCGAGCCACGATGTTTAATAACGAAACCGATCCGGTGTGGCAGCACCTGGCCAAACTCGTTGGACAAGCCGACACTGACACGTTGCTCGCCGCTATTCGCAACCCGGTCTAGTCACTTTTGGCAGGTAGGGCACCAAAAAAGATTCCGGGCCGCAACTTCGCGCTTAAGGATCGGTGTTGAGCACACCAAACACGGCTGGGATTCACGTCGATAGACGTACACCTCTCCCCCATGACGATCTACCCGAGGAGCACGACCAGTTCGTTCGGGCAAATGTTTCGACCGCACCGTGTCGATCTGCCCGATGTCGACTCCAATGCGCATCAACGTGACCAGATCGCGCCAGATTTTGAGCCACACCTTGCGATCAACATCTCGACCAGCTGTCAAAGGATCAATACCTAACCGAAACAACACCTCAGCGCGATACACATTGCCGACGCCAGAAACGATGTCCTGGCGCATCAACAACACACAGATGGGAGAGGAACTTTTCGAGATCACATTCCAAGCCCGCTTCTCGTCAGCATCCACACGTAGTGGATCAGGGCCCAAGCGATTGAGGAGCAATGCCACGTCCAACGACGTCACCAATTCACACTGCGTTGGACCACGCAAATCGGCCACGGTTTGCTCGCCAAGAAGTCGAAGTCGAACTTGACCAACCGGAGGCGCTGCCTTCTTCACCAAAGGATTGATGTTCCAAGCTCCATAAAGCCCCAAGTGCACGTGCACGATCGCATCATTGGCAAATTCCATGAGTAGGTGTTTGCCCACCGCTTGGGCTTGGACAAAGGCCGTGTGATTGATACGTGCAGCGCTGTCAGCAAAGCGACCCTGTGGGCTGGTCACGGCCAGAGCCTGTCCAGCAAATGCCTCGTTGAGGTCTTCAGCATTGCGGTGAATCGTGTGACCTTCAGGCATGACAACGACAACTAGTCAAAAGCTGGTGGTTGGGTGCGAGCGCGCTTGATTTCGTAGAAGCCTTCCGAACCCGAGAGCAACACAATCCCATCAAAGAGGCGGCCAGCAGCCTCGCCCTTGGGCGCTGGAGAGATCACCGGACCGAAGTAACCCATGCCATTGATCGCCATGACCGGCGTGCCAATTTCCATGGCTGCTGCATCTTGTGATGCTTGATGCGAGGTGCGAATCGCGTCGTCGAATTCCTTTGACGAGACCGCGTCAGCAAGTTCAGCGGGAAGGTTGAGCTCGGCCAGAGCATCAACGATCACCGTGGGATCGTCACGACGATTATCAACAAAAATGCGCCGGCTGATCGCTGTGTACAGCGGCTCGGTGATTTCCAGACCGAATTGCTTTTGAGCCGCAGCGACAACCCGAACCGGCCCCCACACCTTGCTCATCATGTCGACATACTCCGACGGAATGTCTTTGCCTTCATTGAGAACGGCCAAACTCATGATGTGGAACCGCAGATCAATGTCTCGCACCTTGACTGCCTCAAGGATCCATCGGGACGTCAACCAAGCCCATGGACACATCGGGTCAAACCACATGTCAACGACGATTGGGGTGTCTTGTGATGCGGCAGACAAAGCTTCCTCCACGGGCGGGCTGGAACAGTATTGACACCCTAGGATGGCAAAGACCGCTACTAAGGAGTGCCCTGACGTGTCCGGCAACAACCTCACCCGTGACGAAGCTCGCCAGCGAGCCAGAGACCTGGACATTAGCCACTATGACGTGGCGATTGACCTCACGCGGGGCGCCATGACCTTCGGCTCGACCACCACGGTGAGCTTCGCCGCTTCGGCCACCAGTTCATTCATCGAATTCACCGCGGCCAGCGTCAACGCGATCGTGCTCAATGGGCAAGAACTCGACCCTGCCGTGGCCTTTGATGGAGATCGAATCGCCCTCTCAGGCCTGGCTGACAACAACGTCCTCACCGTCGAAGGCGATGGCGTGTACTCCAACACTGGCGAAGGATTGCATCGATTCGTTGATCCGGTTGATAACGAGGTGTACCTCTACACCCAATTCGAGTCCGCCGATGCCAAGCGCATGTTCGCCTGCTTTGATCAGCCAGACCTGAAGGCGACCTATGCCTTCACTGTGACTGCACCATCGCATTGGAAAGTTATCTCCAACTCCCCAACACCCAACGCAGACGCCCTCGATGACAGCAAGAGCGTGTGGAGCTTTGATCCCACCGCTCGGATGTCCACCTACATCACGGCTTTGGTCGCTGGTCCGTATCACGAAGAACGAGGCGAATACGCCGGCGTCAACGGCACCTACCCCATGGGTGTTTTTTGTCGTCAATCTCTTGCTGAATTTCTCGATTACGACGACATTATTGACACTGCAGCTCGCGGGTTTGAGCTCTTTGAACGCGAATTTGGTGTCGGATACCCGTTCGGCAAGTACGACCAACTCTTCGTACCTGAATTCAATGCCGGAGCGATGGAAAATGCCGGCTGTGTCACCTTTCACGAGGATTTGTTATTCCGTAGCAAGGTGACCGACGCTGCTTACGAGCAACGTTCGAACACCATCCTTCACGAACTCGCGCACATGTGGTTTGGCAACCTCGTCACGATGACGTGGTGGGACGACCTGTGGCTCAACGAATCATTCGCCGAATGGGCTTCACACTTTGCGAACGTGCGTGCCACTCGATACACCGATGCCTGGACGAGTTTTTGCAATCAACGCAAAGCGTGGGCCTATCGGCAGGATCAACTTCCTTCCACGCACCCCATCGCTGCCGACATGGTCGACCTTGATGCCGTGCGCGTGAACTTTGATGGCATTACCTACGCCAAGGGCGCATCCGCCTTGCGTCAACTGGTGGCTTGGGTGGGCGAAGACGAGTTCTTGCAGGGTGTGCGCGAATACTTCGCAAAGCATGCCTGGGGAAACACCGAGCTCACTGACCTGCTCACCGAATTGTCAGCTGCCTCTGGTCGTGACCTGTCGGACTGGACCTCGCAATGGCTAGAAACAGCCGGCGTGAACACCTTGTTGCCCGATTTTGATCTCAACGCCGACGGCACGTACGCACGTTTTGCCGTTACGCAGTTGCCACCGACTAGTCCAGCTGGTCTTGAGCCGATTCTTCGCTCGCACCGCATCGCTATTGGTTTGTACAGCGACGTAAACGGTCACCTCGAGCCCATCAAGCGCATCGAAGTGGACATCACGGGTGCATCCTCTGATGTTCCTGAACTCGTTGGTGTCCAACAGCCCGACCTGATTCTCCTTAACGATGGCGATTTAACGTTTGCCAAGATTCGACTCGACCAAAGGTCCGCACAGACCAGTGCCGAACGCATGGGAGATGTCACGGACTCGTTGGCCCGCGCACTGCTGTGGGGAGCGGCGTGGGACATGACGCGCGACGCCGAGATGCCCACGCGTCAATTCCTTGACCTCACACTCAGTGCGATTCCACAAGAAGAATCCATCGGTGTGGTGCAACAAGGACTGCGCCAGGTCAAGGCCGCCCTGGACCAATACGCCGAGCCGAGCTGGCGCACCACTGGCCTGGATCGCCTAGCAACGACGCTGGGTGCATGGATGATCGATGCCGAACCAGGAAGTGACCGTCAGCTCGCCTTTGTTCGTTCCTTTGTTTCTGCTTCCACGACCGACGAACAGCTCCAGCGAGTAGAGGACATTCTCGAGGGCGCCGAAGTCCTACCTGGGTTGACGTTGGACACCGACCTTCGTTGGGCATTACTGCAACGACTCGTGAGTGCCGGCCGCACTGACCTTGATCGTGTCACCGCGGAGCTGGCCCGCGACAACACCGCTACAGGACTGCGCCAAGCCGCGCTAGCGCGATCCAGTCGACCGACGGCACAGGCCAAGGCCGAAACGTGGGATGCAGTGATTAACGACGCCTCGCTACCCAACGCCATGATCGGATCCATGATCGGCGGGTTCTTGCATCCCGATCAGGTAGAACTTCTCCACCCTTACGTCGAAAAGTACTTTGATATCGCCGCCACCATTTGGAATGTGCGCACTCATGAAATTGCGCAAGACATCTTGATGGGACTATTCCCGGTTTACAGCGTGCACCAATCCACGGTTGATGCTGCTGATGCATTTTTGGCTCGCACTGACCTAGAGCCCACCGTGCGGCGATTGGTCAGCGAGGGTCGTGACTCCACTGTTCGTGCACTCAATGCTCGCGCATGTGATGGATCATGAACTACCCCGAGGCACCACGGCTTGACCTAGTCGAAAACCTGCACGGAACCGCTGTCGCTGATCCCTACCGCTGGCTCGAAGATGCCCAAGATGCGCGCACAATCACGTGGCTCTCCGCACAAGACAGCTTGGTGGCTCAAGCGTGTGCCGAGTGGAGCACGTCGAGTCATTGGGAATCGCGTTTGCGGGATCTGATGTCGGCCGGAGCCATCTCTCCCCCGATTTGGCGTGGTGAACGCGCTTTCTTTATGCGTCGCACCGCTGAACAAGAACACGCCCTCTTACTCACCATCGATCCCGATGGCACCGAGCGCGTCCTGATCGACCCCATGGACTTGGACTCGCAAGGCCTGACCACCCTCGATACCTGGCAGCCGTCCAAAGAGGGCAACCTCCTCGCGTATCAAGTCTCCGAAGGTGGCAACGAGGAATCCATCTTGCGCGTCATGCGCGTCAGCGATGGCTCTCTCGTTGACGGACCGATTGATCGCGCGCGCTACTCACCGGTTGCATGGTTGCCCGGCGAAGAAAAGTTTTACTACGTGCGTCGCGTTGACCCCAGCACCATTCCCGCTGAAGAAGAGCAGTACCACCGTCGCATTTGGCTTCACACTCTTGGACAACATCCCGACACCGACATTGAAATCTTTGGTGCCGGCCAGACCATCACCAATTACTACGGCGTGGGTGTGAGTCGAGACGGTCGCTGGCTAGAGATCTCAGCGGCCGAAGGCACCGCACCTCGCAATGACCTGTGGGTCGCCGATCTTTCTACGTGTGCACCGGAACGTCCCGACCTGCGCGAAGTGCAAGTTGGAATTGATGCTCAAACTGGTTTGGAATTTGGTCGCGACGGGCGCATTTATGTCTTTACTGACCTTGATGCCCCGCGCGGCCGCATTTGTGTCACTGATGCCGACCACATGACCCCTGACCACTGGCGTGACCTCATTTCTCAAGATGACATCGCTGTGCTGGATGGATTTGGCATCTTGGATGGGCCCGAACTTGACGAGCCGGTGATGTTGGCGACCTGGACGCGACACAGCGTGGGTGAAATCACGGTGCATCGCCTTGAGGATGGAGAGCAAACCGGCGTTGTCCCAGCTCCTGGAGTGGGAACACTGGGCGGAATCGTTGAGCGCCCCGAAGGTGGACACGAAGCCTGGTTTAGCTACTCCGACTACACCACACCAAGCAGCATTCAACACTTCGATGCGCGCACGATGACCACATCGTTGTGGGCGAATGCACCGGGCACTGTCGTTGTCCCTTCAGTATCGACCCAACAAGTCGTCTACTCGTCAAACGATGGCACGCAGGTGCACATGTTTGTCATCTCGCCGAGTACAACCCCAGATAAGCCACGGCCGACCATCCTTTACGGCTACGGCGGCTTTGGCTTGCCACTCTCCCCTGGTTTTTCGGCAAGCATCTTGGCCTGGGTTGAAGCCGGTGGCGTCTACGTAGTGACTAATTTGCGCGGAGGCGGCGAAGAAGGCGAACAGTGGCACCGCGACGGAATGCTGGGTAACAAGCAAAACGTCTTCGATGACTTTCACGCTGCCGCGGAGTACCTCATTGCCCACGGGTGGACCAGCCCAAGCCAACTGGGGATCAGCGGTGGCTCGAACGGTGGCCTGCTTGTTGGCGCAGCCCTGGTTCAACGCCCAGATCTGTATCGCAGCGTGGTGTGTTCGGCTCCGCTGTTGGACATGATCCGATTTGAAACCTCGGGGCTAGGCGCTACCTGGAATGTTGAATACGGCAGCGCCTCAATCGCCGAGGAATTCGAGTGGCTGCGTGCGTACTCGCCGTACCACCATGTAAATGAGGGAACGGACTACCCAGCCGTCCTCTTCACTGTCTTTGATCAAGACACTCGCGTTGATCCGATGCATGCGCGCAAGATGTGTGCCGCACTCCAACATGCCAACACCGGTGATCATCCGATCTTGTTACGACGAGAAAGCGATGTAGGCCACGGTGCGCGATCGTTGAGTCGAAGCATTGGCCTCACGGTCGATACGTTGGCCTTTACTGCACACGAACTCGGTCTTAACGTTACGTAGCCCAACGGCCCGAGTCAGGGCCAGGTGTGTTGACCATCGCGTAGGCAGCGTCAACGAGGTATTCCCACAGCTCTTCATCCAGTTCAGGGGCAAGTCGAATCGAATCGACGGCCTTACGCATGTGATCAAGCCACTTGTCGCGCGCTTCGGGAGTGATCGGGAACTCGGCGTGGCGCATGCGCAGACGGGGGTGACCGCGTTGCTCCGAATACGTCTTAGGCCCACCCCAATATTGCTCAAGGAACCAGCGCAACCGATCTTCGGCCGGACCCAAATCCGCGTCGGGGTACATCGGTCGGATCAATTCGTCCTCAGCGATGGCGTCATAGAACCCGCGCACCATCGTGCTGAAGGCTTCTGCTCCGCCGAAACGGTCGAAGAATGTGTCGCTCACGTCTCTATTGTCCACTCGGCGTCAACGATTCCCCCACGGGCTACTAATCCGGCACACTCACCGATCGTGCGGCCTCGGCGATGTTTCGTACCATCGCTCCGAAAACGAAGACGTGGAATATCGACACCGACCACCAGTAACTGTGCCCCGCAAGCCCGCGGGGGTGGAATAACGCCCGCTGGTGATACAACGTTGCGCCAGTCGGACTGGTGCGAACCTCCATTTCAAGCCAGGCCAGACCTGGCAGTTTCATTTCCGCACGCAACCGCAACAGGTGGCCTGGGACGAGTTCTTCTACCCGCCAAAAATCAACCGGCTCACCGACCATCAGATGTTGCGGGTCCCGACGACCGCGCCGCAGTCCTACGCCGCCCATCAGTCGATCCGACACGCCTCGGATTTCCCAAGCAAACGGAAACGAGTACCACCCGTTGTCGCCGCCCACGCCTTCGATGACTGCCCATAGCTGTTCCGGCGAAGCCTGCACTTCGCTCTCGCGCTCGTCGGTATACAGCGAACCACCTGCCCAGTCAGGGTCGGTGGGTAACGGATCCGAGGGGACACCAGAAACTGATGCCTGAGACCAGCGGGTTTGCACTTGCATATCTTTGACTCGCTGCAAGGCAAGGGAAACTGCATCCGCGAACCCCAAAAGACCTTCGGGCGGATCAGGGATTAGTGCGACAATGTCGCGCTCCTGACACACCGATTCATTCCGCAAGGAATCAACTAGGGGTTTAGCTGTTGCCGCCGGCAAAGGAGTGACTACGCCCACCCAGTGACTTGACAGGCGTGGGGTCAGCACTGGGACATTGATGATCAGGCGCTTACGCAAGCCGGCCGTCCTAGCAAATTGCTGCATCATCTCCTGATACGTCAAGACATCAGGTCCACCAATATCAAATGCACGATTGATTTGGCCTGGAATCGAAGCGCTGGCTACTAAATAGCGAAGGACGTCGCGAATGGCGATCGGTTGGGTGCGCGTGTTCACCCACTTTGGGGTCACCATCGCCGGCAATCTCTCCGTCAGATAGCGCACCATTTCAAAGGACAAGGAGCCCGAACCAATAATGACCGCAGCTCGCAACACGATTGTCGGCACGGCGCAGGAGAGCAGGATGTCCTCGACGTCAAGTCGCGACTTCATGTGTGCGGACAAGTCCTCGTCATGGGTAAGCCCACCGAGATAAATGATCCGACCTAGGTGCGTGGCTTCGGCCGCTGCGGCAAAGGCTCGAGCGATGCGTGTTTCGGTGGATTCAAAATCAGGACCGCTACCCAGCGAGTGCATCAGGTAGTACGCCACATCCATGCCCTCGAGTGCTCGCTCCACTGCTTCTTGGTCGCCCGCGTCAGCTACAGCTACTTCTACTTGATCAATCCAGGGGAAATCCCGAAGGCGCTCGGGGTGACGCACCATAACGCGCACTTCATGGCCGGCAGCCAAGAGTTCAGGAATCAAGCGCCCACCGACATAGCCGGTAGCACCGGTAACCACACACTTAATCGGAGCCATGAACCAAGTCTTACGCTCTTTGGGCTGCTTTGCTCGGTGAAAGTTACCCGCGGGTGAGTTTGCGGTACGTCGCACGATGCGGACGAGCCGCGTCCGGACCTAAGCGCTCGATCTTGTTGGCCTCATAGGACTCAAAGTTGCCCTCAAACCAGAACCACTTGGATTCGCCCTCGTAGGCCAAGATGTGGGTGGCCACTCGGTCCAGGAACCAGCGATCGTGGCTGACCACTACCGCGCAACCAGGAAATTCCAACAATGCGTTCTCCAACGAGGACAGCGTTTCGACGTCCAAGTCGTTGGTTGGTTCGTCCAAGAGCAACAGGTTTCCACCCTGCTTCAGAGTCAGTGCCAGGTTCAACCGGTTGCGCTCACCACCGGAGAGAACACCGGCTGGCTTTTGCTGATCGGGGCCCTTGAATCCGAAAGCAGATACGTAAGCACGCGACGGCATTTCGACATTGCCCACCTTGATCCAGTCCAAACCATCGGACACGACTTCCCACAGCGTTTTCTCGGCTTCAATGCCGCCACGGTTCTGATCAACATAGGACGTCTTGACCGTCTCACCGACCTTGATGGAGCCTTCGTCGGGTTGTTCCTCGCCGGTGATCATGCGGAACAAGGTCGTCTTACCCGCACCGTTAGGACCGATCACTCCGACGATGCCGTTGCGCGGCAAGGTGAAGGACAGGTCATCGATGAGCACACGCTCACCAAATCCCTTGGTCAGATGCTCAACTTCGACCACCACATTTCCCAGTCGCGGGCCGGGCGGAATTTGAATCTCTTCCATGTCGAGCTTGCGGGCCTTGTCGGCCTCCGCCGCCATCTCTTCGTATCGAGACAAACGCGCCTTGCTCTTGGCCTGACGGCCCTTGGCACTGGAGCGCACCCATTCGAGTTCTTCCTTGATCCGCTTGGCTCGCTTGGCGTCCTTTTGGCCTTCGACCTTCATGCGCTCAGCCTTGGTCTGAAGGTAGGTCGAGTAGTTGCCTTCGTAGGGGTAGGCCCGGCCACGGTCGAGTTCAAGAATCCACTGCGCGACGTTGTCGAGGAAGTACCGGTCGTGAGTTACCGCAACCACGGTTCCTGGGTACTTCTCGAGGTGTTGCTCCAGCCACAGCACGGACTCAGCATCCAAGTGGTTGGTGGGTTCGTCGAGCAGCAACAGGTCAGGGGCTTGCAAAAGTAGGCGACACAACGCGATGCGACGACGCTCACCACCGGACAGAACGGTGACATCGGCATCTCCTGGAGGACAGCGCAGTGCATCCATGGCTTGCTCAATTTGCGAGTCAAGGTCCCAGGCGTTGCGGTGATCGAGTTGTTCCTGCAACTTGCCCATTTGGGCGAGAAGGGTGTCGAAGTCCGCATCGGGTTCACCGAGCTTGGCGGAAATGTCATTGAACTCGTGCAACATGGCGATGGTTTCGGCCACGCCATCTTCCACGTTTTCTAGCGCGGTCTTGGTTGGGTCGAGTTCGGGCTCCTGCAGCAAGATCCCGACCGAATACCCAGGAGACAAGGTGGCGTCACCGTTAGACGCGGTATCCAAGCCAGCCATGATTTTCAGGACCGTGGACTTACCGGCACCGTTAGGGCCGACCACACCGATTTTTGCGCCGGGAAAGAACGCCAGCGTCACGTCATCAAGGATGACCTTGTCGCCGTGCGCCTTGCGCGCCTTGTACATCTGATAAATGAACTCCGCCATAAGCACCCACCCTACGCAACGGCCTGCTCCACAAAGGCAGGGGCAGGGCTGGTTTCATCAGCAAGCACTGAATCATCACCGGCAAAGTCGCGTTTGGCTGCCCGCGTAAACGCGCTGACTCCGCGCGCGAGGTCATGTCCCACACTGCTGGCATCCACCTCAACCGAAACGCCGCGGCGATCTTCGTTGGCCCATTCCCGCACCTTCAACGCGCCGGCCACGATGACTGGGTCGCCCTTGCTGATGGATTCGGCCACGTGCCGCGCTAGCTTGCGCCAACACGTGATGCGCACGTACGAGGTGTCCCCATCAATCCACTGACCAATGCCCCGATCGAAACGGCGCGTGGTGGTGGCCAATCGAAACGTGGAGTACTCAATGCCATTGGGGGTGGCGCCGATGGTGACGTCAGTGACGGCGTTGCCCACGAGGGTGATGCTGGTTTGATTCATTAAGGCTCCTAGTAGTGATGGTCCATCAAGACCACGAGCCAACCAAGGGCAACAGACCTCATCGAAGCCACACAGCCGAATCTGTGGACATGTGGCGGCTGTGGAAGTCCTCGCGGGTAAGTTGTGGCATCCAGCGCTCGTAGCTCAGCCGGATAGAGCAACTGCCTTCTAAGCAGTCGGTCGCAGGTTCAAGTCCTGCCGAGCGCACCACCGCCTAGGGTTAGTCCCATGAGCGATCATCTGGTGTGGATTGACTGTGAAATGACGGGCCTGGATCTTGAACGCGATGCGTTGATTGAGATCGCGGTCTTGGTCACTGACGCTGATCTCAATATCTTGGGCGAAGGCGTAGACCTCGTCATCGCTCCACCTGCGGAAGCGCTCGAGACCATGCCAGACATCGTGCGCAAAATGCACACGTCCTCCGGTTTGCTTGATGTGCTGGCTGACGGCATCACCATGGAAGATGCACAAGCCCAAGCTCTGGCCTACATTCGCGAACACGTTCCCGAAGCGCGTAAGGCTCCCCTGGCTGGATCCTCGGTTCACACCGATCGCACGTTCCTGGCGCGCGACATGTCCGAACTTGAACAATGGGTCCATTACCGCAATGTCGACGTCAGCACCTTGAAGGAATTGGCCCGCCGCTGGTATCCGCGGGTGTATTTCAATACCCCTGACAAGGTGGGCAACCACCGCGCGCTGGCTGACATCATCGACAGCATTGACGAACTCAGGTACTACCGAAACACCATGCTGGTGCCGCAACCGGGGCCCGACAGTGACGCTGCCAAGGCGGCTGCACGAGCCATTCGACTAGACCGGTAATGTGAGCGCCCTCGGTGGGTGTAGCTCAGCTGGTAGAGCGCCGCGTTGTGGTCGCGGATGTCGCGGGTTCAAGTCCCGTCACTCACCCCAAAGAGAAAGACCCAGGGTTGATCCCCTGGGTCTTTTTCATTGTCGGATTGAAGAACTTGCGGGACTTGGGAGTTGGTCACCAACCGTGACCAACGGATCCCGTCACTCACCCCAGCCTTAGTCACAAGGACCGGTCTTCGGACCGGTCCTTCGTGCCTGATACTGTCCATTTTGCTTTAACGCGCCGTTAGCTCAATTGGCAGAGCAGCTGGCTCTTAACCAGCGGGTTCGGGGTTCGAGTCCCTGACGGCGCACCATGAAGATTTTGCTTCCACCCTCTGAGGGCAAGGCACCCAGCCCTGGGCGTGGGTCAGCCGTGAAGTTGTCGTCACTGTCGCTTCCTGAATTAACCG
>JNSE01000018.1 GCA_000754455.1 actinobacterium acAMD-2
GACCAGCTTGGATCCCACCTTTGAGGGCGAAACCGTTCCGTAGAAAACGCTTCGTCCACCCTTGGAGATCGTGTAGGGCTTCATCTTCGCCGTGATGAGTGGGCGCACCAACACCTTGGGGCCGGAGTACCAATTCGACGTGGTCGGTAACAGACCTAAGTCGCCACCAAATCCCCAATAGAAGTCAGCATTCACACTCGGCTTTTGTACACACGAGGCAACGCCCAAACTATTAGTGCGTGCAGTACACACCGCTTTCCAACCGCCGAGGTAGCGGTACAACTTCACCGTTCGATTCACCTGAGACTGCCCGGCTTGGGTGAGCTTGGTCGTCAAGGTCACGGATTGACCCGAGGTGATGATCATCGCCGAGCGCGTGAACGACATTGCCGTGGCTTGGCGCACCGCAGAGACATCGAGTACTGCTCCGTTGGCATCAACGAGGCCACCGGTCAAGATCTTGCCGCTCAGTGAAGGCAGTGGCCGCGTGGTGCTCATGATGCGTGACTTCATTTGAGCAGGGGTGAGAGCTAGATCTGTTGACAGGACCAAAGCCGCAGTGCCGGTCACGTGGGGGGTAGCCATGGACGTGCCATCAAGGAATACGTACTGCGATGCGCCATAGGCATCGCGCGGATAATCGCTGACGACAGATTGCCCAGGGCCTGCCACATCAACGCTGGCGGGACCGTAGTTGGAAAAGGAAGAAAGTGCACCGACGTTATTGACCGCGGCTACGGCCAAGATGTTTGGCGAGGAGAAAGCGCCTGGGTATTGGCGGTAGTCGTTACCCGAGGATCCAGGGTTGTCGTTGTTATCACCAATTTGGTCATCGCCACCGTTGCCGGCAGCTGCTACCACCAAGACGCCAGACGCATCAATGGCATCTTTGAACGCTTGGTCATAACCTGGTCCGCCCAGGCTCATGTTCACGATCTTGGCGCCTTCGGCTTTGGCGTAATTGAGGGCATCAATGACGGTGCTGGTATCACCACCACTGCAACCCAACGCCTTTAGCGACATCACACGAACGCCCGGTGCGACTCCGACGACACCCATGTTGTTGCGCTGGGCCGCAATCGTGCCCGCGACGTGGGTGCCGTGGAAGTCCTCATCCTCACCACCACTACAGGTAACCCCGTCATAAACGGAAGCATTGTTGTTGAGGAAATCCCAGCCATGCAGGTCATCGATGTAGCCATTGGCATCGTCGTCAATGCCATTGTTTTGGATTTCACCAGGGTTCGTCCACTTCGCACCGACCAAGTCAGAGTGACCAATATCGACTCCGGTATCAATCACCGCAACAACGACACTGGAATCGCCCGTAGTCGTGGCCCACGCTTGCGGTGCATTGATGTCCACATCGGGAGTGCCAGGACCGGAGTAATTAGCCTCTGGGGTTTGACCCGTGTTGTCTAAGCCCCACAGTTTTGGTTCCAACGGCTCAGGATTGGCCACATTAGGCGTGTAACGAAAGTTGGGCTGGGCGAAATCCACGCGTGGATCCGCGTTGAGCTCGGCCACGGTTGAACTCACACTCGAACCGTCAACGACCTTGACCTTCTCGGCGCGAGCTAGCCCCACGCTTTCGACCTTCACGGTGCCGTGGGTCTGCCGCGCGCTCACTCGCGAACTCACCGATACTCCGGGCTTCCAACGTACGATGACTTCGTTAGGAACAGTGGTTGGCGCCTTAGCCAGGCGGGGCGTAAAGGAAATGACCTTGGTCGTGGTCTGTGAAGCCTGAGCGGGAGCAGCCAGTAGGCCGGACATCACAGCAAGGCAGGACGTCGCGGCGATCAGCCCGGCGGCTGATCGAGCCTTCATGACGCTCTCCTCTTCACCCATACTCACGTGACTTTGTACTTATCGGCACGTTGATACTAAAAGTGAAACACATTTCACGCCTCACGACCATGCCCTGATTGCCCTATTTGGACGCAGATTCACGCCTAGGGGTTCCTTGCACGACGCGGACCCCAGCGGACGAGGCCTAAAAGCCCAGTTTGCGCAGTTGCTTGGGGTCGCGCTGCCAGTCCTTGGCGACCTTGACGTGCAAGTCCAGGTGCACCTTGGTGCCCAAGAGTTGTTCGATTTCCTTACGGGCCGCGGTCCCCACATCGCGCAAGCGCTCACCACCCTTGCCAATGACAATCGACTTTTGGCTTTGACGCTCGATGTACACAATCGCCGAGATATCGAGAAGCGGTCGATCATCGGGCCGACCCTCCCTGGGCTGCATTTCCTCCACCACCACGGCGATGGAGTGCGGGAGTTCATCGCGGACACCCTCAAGGGCAGCTTCGCGGATGAGTTCGGCCACCATGACAAAACTGGTTTCATCAGTCGCGACTTCGGCCGGGAACAAGTTCGGACCCTCCGGCAATCGACCTACGAGCAGATCGGCCAGCAGATCCACCTGCTTCATATCTACTGCAGAAACGGGCACGATTTCATCCCACTCAATACCTACTTGCTCACCGAGCTTTTGTACGGCCAAGAGTTGTTCCATCAAGGCCGCCGGGTTGACCTTGTCAATCTTGGTCACTACTGCAATCTTGGGAATCCGCGTTGCCATGGCCACGTCGGTGAGGATGTAGCGATCGCCGGGTCCGGGTCGTTCATCAGCGGGAACACAAAAAGCGATGACATCGACTTCGGCCCAGGTCTCGCGCACGACTTCATTGAGGCGCTGGCCTAGGAGCGTGCGGGGCTTGTGCACACCAGGGGTGTCTACCAACACCAGTTGCGCATCCGGGCGATGGACCACACCGCGGACGGCATGACGCGTGGTTTGCGGGCGATCAGAGGTAATCGCGACCTTCTGCCCCACTAGCGCATTGGTCAATGTTGATTTGCCAGTGTTGGGACGTCCAACAAAGCAGGCAAAGCCACTGCGATGTGTCACAAAGAGATCGTTTCGGCGACAGCGCCACTGGCATCACAACGATGCATCAAGGCACCCGGGACTGCGAGTTCGCGACCTGCATCTACATCTGAAGCCGCGAATTCGCCAGCATCGGTGACCACGACAACGCCTTCAAGCTTGCTGGCGCCACTGGAAACCGCCGCAGCAATAGCCGCTAACCCTGCGCTCAACGACAGCGCCGACAGCGAGACCGTCGTGGCAATGTAGGTGCGACCTGTCTCATCACGAACTGCTGCGCCTTCGGCCGCATTGTTGCGAGCGCGCGCACTGCGTGCCAGCGTGATGAGCTTGTTGTCTTCTTCACTCACATCGCTCATGCCTGATCCTTCGTTGTTGCCGTTGATTCATCTAACGAGACTACGCGAGCACCGATCGCTTCATCAGGGATGACGACCACTGACGTGATGCGATTGCGTCGTCCCCCAACCGACTCGGCCACCAACTCGTAGCCATCAACGGTGATCGATGATCCCGAGATGGGGACCTTGCCCAGGCGTTCGGCCAATAAGCCGCCCACGGTGTCGACATCGTCGTCAAAGCTTTGCTTGAGCAAGTGGCCCAGGTCGTCCAATGGCAGGCGGGCGGAGACGCGAATCGACCCATCAGCGCGGTGTTCGATATCGGGTTGCTCTTCGTCGTACTCATCGGCAATTTCTCCGACGATTTCCTCCAAGATGTCTTCAATGGTGACCAGCCCGGCCGTGCCACCGTATTCATCAATGACCACCGCTAAGTGAACGCGGGCAGCCTGCATCTCGCGCAACAGATCATCGACTGGCTTGCTGTCAGGAACATAGGTCACGGGCCGCATGACTGACTCGACGCGTTCAATCGACTCCGCATCGCGATGATCAAAGGATCGACGAGTGACGTCTTTGAGATACACCACACCGACGACATCATCGAGTGAATCGCCTATGACGGGAATTCGGGAAAAACCTGAGCGCAATCCCAGCGACAAGGCCTGACGCAAAGTTTTGTTGCGTTCAATAAAAATCATTTCGGTTCGCGGAACCATGACTTCGCGCACCACGGTGTCACCCAATTCAAAAACCGAGTGAATCATCTGGCGCTCGTCGTCTTCGATGACCTGATTGGCTTCAGCGATATCGACGAGCTCACGCAGCTCGGCTTCGGTGCTGAACGGGCCATCGCGGTAGCCCTTACCGGGCGTGATGGCATTACCGACCAGGATCAACAGTCGAGTCAATGGTCCGAGCACCTTGGCTAGGGCCCGCACAAATCCAGCAGTGGCAAGGCCAACCTTGACTGGGTTTTGTCGCCCAATCGTGCGCGGCGCCACACCCACGACCACGTAGTTAACAGTGGCCATCGTGGCCGCAGCAATAGCGATCGAGGACCACGTCGTCCCCCACGTCTTCACAAAGACGTTCACGACGAGAACAGTCGCAGTGGTCATCGAGGTGATGCGCAAGAACAACAGCACGTTGACAAAGGGCGCCGGATCGGTGGCGATGACTACCAAGGCTGCGGCGCCACGCTTGCCTTCAGCCTGCAGTTCGTCTGCGCGCGAGCGTCGAACGCGAGACACCGCCGCCTCCATCGCAGCCAACGAACCAGCAATGCTGACCAGAACAACCGCAGCAACGATCAACCACACATCAGTCACGATGGACTCCCTGTTGATTCAAACGCGGTCAAGATTTCAGCCTGCAAGTCAAACATCACCTTGTGCTCATCCGGTTCCTCGTGGTCAAAGCCCAAGAGGTGCAAAACACCGTGGACCATGAGCAGATCGAGTTCGGCCTGTGGTTCACGGCCGGCTTCAACCGCCTGAGCGGTAGCAAATTCGGGGGCGATCACGATGTCTCCGAGCATTCCCGTTACCGGGGGCTCGCCGGGCTTGCCGGGTTCCAATTCGTCCATCGGGAACGACAAGACATCGGTGGGGCCGGGCAGATCCATCCAGTCAACATGCAGTTTCTCCATCACATCGTTGTCCACGACCGCGATAGAGAGTTCGGCTTCTGGATCAATGTTCATAGCCACCATGGCCGCGCGGGCAACGTCCATCAGACGAGCTTCATTAACGGAGTGCTTGGACTCATTGGTCAGTTCGATGGCCATCGGTTAACGCTTCGTCGAAGGCTTAGTGGGCGAGGTCAGCGCATCAAAAGCTGCATACGCCTCAACAATGCGGCTGACCAATCGGTTACGCACCACGTCCTGGGCATCAAGTCGACAAAACATCACGTCATCCACGTCATCGAGAATGTCTTGGACAATGCGCAACCCGCTCATGGTTCCCGACGGAAGGTCAACTTGGGTCGTGTCACCAGTGATCACCATCTTGGATCCAAACCCCAAGCGCGTCAGGAACATCTTCATCTGCTCCGCCGAAGTGTTTTGTGCTTCGTCCAAGATGATGAAGGCATCGTTGAGAGTGCGACCACGCATGTAGGCCAACGGAGCCACCTCAATGGTCCCGGACGCCATCAAGCGTGGAATGGATTCAGGATCAACCATGTCGTGCAAGGCGTCATAGAGGGGGCGCAGGTAGGGGTCAATCTTTTCAAACAATGTTCCAGGCAGGAATCCCAAGCGCTCGCCAGCCTCCACGGCTGGTCGGGTCAAGATGATGCGGTTGACCTGCTTGGCCTGTAGAGCCTGCACTGCCTTGGCCATGGCCAGATAGGTCTTGCCGGTTCCAGCCGGGCCAATACCGAACACGATGGTGTGACGATCAATGGCTTCGACGTAACGCTTTTGGTTCAAGGTCTTGGGGCGAATGGTTCGACCACGGTTGCTCAAGATGTTCATGGTCAAGACATCCGCGGGGCCTTCACTGTTTTCACCGCGAATCATGGAAATGGATCGTTCAACCACTTCAGCCGAAAGCCCTTGGCCCGTGCGAACGACGATGACGAGTTCATCAACAAGGCGTTGGATGCGGGTGACGTCTTCGGCTGGACCCTTGATCGCGATTTCGTTGCCGCGCGCATGCATCGATATAGCAGGGAAAGCGCCTTCGATGACTCGCAAGAATTCATCGCCAGGCCCAAAGAGGGTGACGGTAGGCAAACTCGGTGGCACCACGATGGTGGTACTGACCTCAGTCGTTCGACTCATGGGTTGGCCCGAAGGCCATTCCTCGCCCTACTTTCCTTCTACTCATGAGCGGGAGTTGAACTTCCGCTGCGAACTGGTGGCTTTATCGTAGCCCGATTAGCCAGGTGGCCACAGGAAATCTCGGCCACCCAAGATATGGACGTGGGTGTGGAACACGCTCTGCCCCGCTCCCGCGCCGGTATTGAGCACGAGACGGAAGCCCGATTGGTCCCCCTGAGGGGCCAGGCCCAATTCGGCAGCGACCGCGACTGCATCGGCCATGAGTTGGCCCGTGGCCTCATGATCGGCGCTGAGTTCGCTGACATCCGCGCTGTGCTGCAGAGGTACGACAAGCACATGAACTGGCGCTTGCGGATCAATGTCACGAAAAGCCAATGAGTGTTCAGTGCGTGCCACCACATCAGCTGGAATATCTCCGGCGATGATGGAACAAAACAGGCAGTTACTCATACGGCAATTGTAGTCGCTGCCTTCGCAGACGCTGGTCAAATACCGATTTAGGACCAGCGCCCGGTAACCGCGCCCAGCACAGCGACTGCGGCCGCACCGGCTGTCGATGTGCGCATGATGGATTTGCCCATGTGGACGATTTGAGCACCGGCTTCGCGAAAGGCTTCGACCTCGTCAGCGGTGATTCCACCTTCGGGTCCGACCACGACCACAATTTCACCATCCATTGGAGGATTCCAATCCGTTAAGGCTGTGGTGGATTCCTCGTGCAAAACAATGGCACCGCTGGCGGCGGCAATCATGGAAACCACATCACCAGTGGTCGCTACACCAGTGACTTGGGGAAGGCGCGAGCGTCGTGCTTGTTTTCCTGCGGCTTTGGCGGTGTTTTCCCACTTGGTCAACGCCTTTTCGGCGCGATCACCCTTCCATTGCGCGATGCAACGCGAAGCCGCCCAGGGAATGATCGCGTCGACGCCGACTTCGGTGAGCAATTCGACAGCCCGTTCACCCCGCTCACCCTTGGGAATAGCTTGCACGACAACCAACCGTGGTAATGCGACGTCATCGATGATGCGTTCGACTACTTCGATGACGAGCTCATCAGGGTTGCGCACTTCAACCACACAACCGGCGACCACCAGACCATCACCGTCGCTGAGGTCAATGTGTTCCCCGACTTTGACTCGCACCACGCTGACCGCGTGACGACCTTCGGGACCAGACAGTGTGACTTGCGTTCCCTCGAGTAAGTCCGCTCGAGGGGCTAAGAACATCGGCGCGCTCACCGGCCGGTCAACACGTCTTTGATCTTGGTGAAAATCTTGTTGGGCTCAACCACGGGGGCAAGCTTGGGCGCAACGGATTCCTCGCCACGCAGTCGAGCGATTTCCTCCATGAGTTCGCGTTGCTTTCCTTCGAGCCGTGTGGGGGTTTCGACCTCAATGTGCACGACGATGTCGCCGCGTCCGCGACCGTGGAGTGGGGGCACTCCGAGCCCAGCAATGCGCACTGTCTGGCCCGATTGCGTTCCTGAGTCAAGCGTGACCTCTCGCAGGCCATCGAGGGTGTCAAGTTCCAAGGTGGTGCCTAATGCGGCTGCCGTCATAGGGACTTTCAGTCGCGCATGCAGGTCGCTACCGTGACGCTCAAAGACTTCGTGTGGCAAAACGATCACTTCAACATAAAGATCGCCATTGGGTCCGCCACCGGGACCGGCTTCGGCCTGACCACTGAGTTGAATGCGCGTGCCCGTATCCACACCAGCGACGATGCGTACTTTCACGTTGCGACGGGCAAGGACTCGACCCTCGCCCGAACACTCCGCACAAGGAGTGGGCAAGGTCTGGCCATAACCCTGACATTGCGAACATTGACGAGCCGTCATCACTTGACCCAACAACGAACGCTGCATGACTTGTACTGAACCGCGACCATTGCAAATGTCGCAGATCAACGGTGAGGTGCCTGGTGCGCAGCAACTGCCATCACAGGTGGGGCAGCGCACGGCTGTTTCAAGTTGCAGCTCACGCTCGGCACCAAAAACAGCCTCATGCAACTGCACTTCAACACGGACTAAGGCGTCTTGGCCTCGGCGGGTGCGCGTACGCGGTCCGCGTTGTTGACCACCAAAGAAGGCATCCATGATGTCGGTGAAATCGAACCCAAATCCAGCGCCAGGTCCTGGTCCGCCACCACCGCGAGGCGCGCGAGGGTCGGCGCCCATGTCAAACATTTGACGCTTGTCGGGGTCGGAGAGGACTTCGTAAGCAGCAGCGACTTCCTTGAAACGCTCCTGCGTATTGGGGTCGTCGTTGACGTCAGGGTGAAGCTCGCGAGCCAAGCGGCGGTAGGCCCGCTTGATTTCGTCAGCAGATGCGTCGCGGGATACACCCAGAACGGCGTAATAATCGTTGGCCATTACTGCGCATCCATCATTCGTCCGAGGTAGCGAGCAACAGCGCGCACCGACGCCATATTGGCGGCATAGTCCATGCGCGTTGGACCCACCACTGCCAGATTGCCCACTGCTTGTCCTTCGCCGCCGTAGCTCGATGTCACGATCGAGGCTGTTGAGAGTTGTTGCACATCGTTTTCTGCACCAATGCGCACTGTTGGCTGCTCACTGGCTTCAACCTCGCCTAATAACTTAAGCAAGACTACGTGCTCTTCCAGCGCTTCAAGGACAGGCTGAACCGTGAGCGGGAAATCGCTAGGAACTCGGGTCAGGTTAGCCGCCCCTGAAATCACCACTCGCTCCTCGCGCTGACCAGCAACGGTCTCCATCAAGGAAGCGACCAAGGCAACCACTGCTGAGCGCTCGACGGGGGCAAATTCGGCGGGTAATCCGGCGATTGCATCCGCCACATCGACCATGCGTAGGCCTTGAACACACGCATTGATGCGCTGGCGCACCTTGGCCAGCCCCTCTTCGGACATGGGTGTCTCTAGATCCACTACTCGTTGCTCGATCCGCCCCGTACTGGCGATCACCACGACCATCACTCGGGTGGGCAGCAGCGACACCAGTTCAACGTGACGCACAGATGATCGCGGCAGCGAGGGGTACTGCACCACGGCGACTTGGCGCGTGAGCTGCGCTAGCAATCGCACACTGCGATCGACGACCTCATCAAGGTCAAAGGCACCTTCAAGGAAGTTTTGAATCGCTCGACGCTCTGGGGTCGAGAGTGCGCGCACTTCAGTCAACTGGTCAACGAAGAGTCGGTACCCCTTGTCCGTCGGGATGCGTCCGGCCGACGTATGTGGCTGCGCAATGAAGCCTTCGTCTTCTAAGGCAGCCATGTCATTGCGGACGGTGGCCGAGGATACGTTGAGGTGGTGGCGATCAACCAAAGCACGAGATCCCACGGGTTCATGCGTGGCGACGTAGTCCTCAACAATGGCGCGCAGGACGGCAAGTCGGCGATCTTCACTCATGACCCACCTCCGGCGTTGGCACTTGCTGTCCCTGAGTGCCAACTCTAGGCGGTAGACACACGTCAGGCGCCTCGAGCCGAGCTAGTTCGTCAGGAGTTCAACGGCTAAACGATCAGCGAGCAGGCGGCCACGCAGGGTCAGGACTGCTCGACCCGCGTCGAAGGCGTGCGGGTCAAGCAACCCCTCAGTTACAGCTTCTGCCACGCGTTCTTGTCCACTGGATGACAAGGACTCGACCGCAAGCCCGCTAGCCAACCGCAGCCCTAACAAGACGGTCTCGTCAACCTGTTGTTCAGGGGTCAAAATTTCGCGAGCAGCCGCTGGCGAGACTCCCGCGTTGAGCGCCTTGGCATACGTGGCCGGATGTTTGACATTCCACCAACGCACGCCGCCGATGTGCGAATGAGCACCGGGCCCAATCCCCCACCAATCCTGACTGGTCCAGTAACCCAGGTTGTGTTGACACTGCCCACCTGGCTTAGCCCAATTTGACACCTCATACCACTGCATGCCGGCAGCACTAAAACTTTCATCCGCCATGACGTAGCGGTGCGCCATGACGTCCTCGTTAGCAACAGCGACATCTCCACGTGCAACTTGAGCACCGAGGGCAGTTCCATCTTCAACGATCAATGCGTATGCGCTGATGTGGTCTGGTGCGACTTCTAGTGCGGCATCGAGGGATTGCTGCCACTGCTCATCGGTTTCACCAGGGGCTCCATAAATCAAATCAACGTTGACGTGCGCAAAACCGGCGTCCTTGGCCTCTTCCACCGCATGCTGAACCCGACCAGGACTGTGTTTGCGGTCAAGGGCCTTCAGGACCGTGGTGTTTGCACTTTGCATCCCAAAGGAAATGCGGTTAAACCCCGCAGTGCGTAGTTGTTCAAGCCCTATGGCATCAACAGATTCAGGATTGGACTCAATACTGAGCTCGGCCCCGTCGACGATGCCAAACTCGGCGCGAACCACCTCAAGGAATCGAGCAAAATCAGAAGCGGGCAGCAATGTTGGCGTTCCACCACCGACGAAGAGCATCGAAATCGGCCGCACTGCATCGCCCAACACCGACTGTGCAAGTCGCAATTCAGCCAGAGCGGTATCTAGGTACGTTGCGCGCGAAGCACCCGGACCTAATTCATCAGCGGTGTAGGTATTGAAGTCGCAATAGCCGCAGCGCGAGGTGCAAAAGGGAACATGGAGATACAAGCCGAGTTCACGAGTGCCAGCAAATGCCGATGAAGGTAAGGATCCATCGGTGGGGACGGGTTCTCCGTCAGGCAGGGTCGAAGGCACGTACTCAGTGTGACTCACAAATCGCGAGGAGTCACCCTTCACGCCTACTTCTTCTGGGTTTCCTTCGTCGGATCTGCTTCGCTTGACAAGGCTGCGATGAATGCTTCTTGCGGAACCTCTACGCGGCCCACCATCTTCATGCGCTTCTTACCTTCTTTTTGCTTTTCCAACAGCTTGCGCTTACGGGTGATGTCACCGCCGTAACACTTGGACAACACGTCCTTGCGGATCGCGCGAATGTTTTCGCGGGCAATCACGCGCGCGCCAATAGCAGCCTGGATCGGCACCTCAAACTGCTGACGCGGAATCAAATCCTTCAGGCGGCTCGCCATCTTCAATCCGTAGGCGTAGGACTTGTCCTTGTGCACCACCGCGCTGAATGCGTCTACGGCTTCTCCCTGCAAAAGGATGTCCACCTTGACCAAGTCGGCGACCTGCTCGCCCGTGGGCTCGTAGTCCAGTGAGGCGTAGCCGCGGGTTCGTGACTTGAGTGCGTCAAAGAAGTCAAAGACGATTTCGGCCAGAGGCAGTTGGTAGCGCAACTCCACGCGGTCTTCGGACAGGTAGTCCATACCCATCAATTGACCGCGTCGATTCTGACACAGCTCCATGATCGTTCCAACAAATTCAGAGGGCGCCAAGATCGTTGCGCGCACCACGGGTTCGTTGACTTCCGCGATTTTTCCGCTCGGGAACTCACTGGGATTGGTGACCGTGATCTCTTTGCCATCGTCCATCACTACGCGGTACACCACGTTCGGTGCGGTAGAGATCAGTGCGAGTCCAGCTTCACGCTCGAGACGCTCGCGCACGATTTCAAGGTGAAGCAAACCAAGGAAGCCACAACGAAAACCAAAGCCCAACGCAACGGACGTCTCGGGTTCATAAACCAAGGCCGCATCGTTAAGTTGCAATTTGTCCAACGCATCGCGCAGGTCGGGATAATCCGAACCATCAAGCGGGTATAAACCAGAGAAGACCATGGGCATCGGGTCCTTGTAACCACCCAATGCCGTAGTGGCTGGCTTATTCAATGTAGTAACGGTGTCACCGACTCGGGATTGGCGAACGTCCTTCACTCCCGTGATCAGGTAGCCCACTTCGCCCACACCCAGTCCGTCGGATGAGACCGGCTCGGGTGCAATGACACCGACTTCCAACATTTCGTGGGTGGCGTGTGTGGAAAGCATCAAGATTTTGTCGCGCTTGGACAAATGGCCATCAATCACGCGAACGTAGGTGACCACACCTCGGTACGTGTCATAGACACTGTCAAAGATCAGCGCGCGAGCCGGCGCATCGGGGTCACCCTTAGGCGCAGGCATCGTGTTGACGACTAGGTCGAGGAGTTCCGTGACACCTTCACCGGTCTTACCCGAGACCCTGAGGACATCTTCTGGTTCGCAACCCACCAGGCGGGCTAGCTCGGCTGCATACTTTTCTGGCTGAGCGGCCGGAAGGTCAATCTTGTTCAGCACGGGAATGATGTGCAGATCGTTTTCCATCGCTAGGTACAAGTTGGCTAGCGTTTGGGCTTCAATCCCCTGCGCGGCATCGACCAACAAGATCGCGCCTTCACACGCGGCCAATGAGCGAGAGACTTCGTAGGTGAAGTCAACGTGTCCTGGTGTGTCAATCAGATTCAAGATGTGCGTGACCTCAGCGTTCGGTCCATCCTTTGGAGCCCACGGCAGACGGACCGCCTGAGACTTAATCGTGATGCCGCGTTCGCGCTCGATGTCCATGCGGTCGAGGTATTGCGCTCGCATGTGGCGGGCATCGACGACACCGGTGAGTTGCAGCATGCGGTCGGCCAGGGTGGATTTACCGTGGTCAATATGCGCGATGATGCAGAAGTTGCGCAGCAGCTCAGGCGGGGTGGCACTGGGCTTGGGCGCCGGTGACGCAGACACGCGAAAAGCACCTCGAGTCGGTAGGTAGGCGCCTATCGTCCCACGCCCGCCCCTGTGGGCTAGTACCCGTAGGGGCGCTGGTATCTTTTAGGCCTGTACTTCCCTGTTTCTAGCGGTGGCCGCGAGGTCCCCCTTACACCTAAGGCTCTCTTCAGTGGCAAATATTAAGTCCCAGATCAAGCGCATCAAGACCAACGAGAAGGCTCGCCAGCGCAACTTGGCGGTTCGTTCCGGGTTGAAGACCTCGGTTCGTCGCTTCCGTGAGGCCTTCGCTTCTGGCGACGCCACTGCGACCAACGAGGCTTTGGTCAACGCATCCCGCCAGCTCGACAAGGCAGCCAGCAAGGGTGTTATTCACAAGAACCAGGCAGCCAACCGCAAGTCGGCCATGGCCAAAAAGGCCGCTAGCCTCTAAGACTTTTAGACTTCATGAAGATGACCGTTAACCGTAGTTACCTCACATTGGTTGGGAGTGCTCAGTGACCACTGCTCGTCAGCACCTACTTTTGGCCGCGATCGGCGGCGCGTTCATGGTGCTGGGGTTCGCTTCCCCAGCAAACGCCCATAGCGAATTGGAAAAATCAGATCCACGACCTAACTCTCAGGTGCAAGTGAGCCCTGGCTCAGTAGCCCTGACCTTCAACGAGAAGGTTGCCGCCAACGGAAACGGCATTGTTGTTACCGATGCAGCCGGCAAGCGATTCGACCAAGGAACGGCCATAGTGAGTGGCAACACCGTTAAACAACGCGTCAAGGAAATCACCGCCCCTGGCCCCTACACCGTCCGATACCGCGTAGTTTCGGCCGATGGTCACGTCGTAAGTTCGAAGTACAGCTTCGCCTTCGCCGCTCCCTCATCCGGCACACCCTCAACAACCCCCGTGGCTTCCACAACAAATCAGAAGTCCACCGGAAATAGCGGGGTCGTAGTGGGTGCCATTGCTGGTGCGATCGCCGGTGGACTCACGGGTGTTTTCCTCATCCGTCGAAATCGAAGTAAGAACGCCCCATAAGTGAAATCTGTC
The DNA here is from genome assembly GCA_000754455.1 of actinobacterium acAMD-2. GTDB lineage: Bacteria > Actinomycetota > Actinomycetes > UBA12327 > UBA12327 > AcAMD-2. Next base: position 13,647 of record JNSE01000018.1, read on the forward strand.
GCGCGCCTTGGAGCCGCTGCTACCGCACTTGTGGCGGTGGCGGTAGCTCTGGCGCTGCTGATCGGCGGGAATGCTCCAGAGCGGGCCTTCCCGGGGCTTCCTGATCCTGGCTTGGGGACGAGCTGGGCGTACCCAGTAGTTCATGGACTTAACGACTTGTTCGCAGTTCTTACCGTCGGACTGTTGCTTGCCGCTGCTTTCCTTGTGCCCCATGACAAGGGCTCGCTGAGTGTGGTGGCCATCAAGTGCGCAGTGACGGCGAGTGCAACAGCAGCACTCTGGGCCATCGTTGCATTGGCCCAAGGAATCCTTGCCCTGTCCTACTCCTTTGGTGCACCGATCGCACGCGTTCTTGACCCAACAGTTGTTTCGAGTTTCTTTTCTCAAACCAACGAGGGCAAAGCACTCCTGTTTCAATTTTTCGGGGCACTCATCCTGGCGCTGTCATGTTGGACGATTGCTCGGGCACAAGCCGCAACGACCGCCCTGATCAGCGCCCTCCTGGTGGCGATTCCACCAGCCCTGACTGGACACTCC
>JNSE01000019.1 GCA_000754455.1 actinobacterium acAMD-2
AAGGGCTTCAGGCAAGTTTTGAATGAATTCATCCACACCTGGTGTTGACTTGATGCTGGGATAAAGGGCCACATACATCAAGACCAGCGCGATCACCGCCGCTAGCCACATCACGGTAGACAGACGCTTGATGCGAAGGTCTAGGAAAAACAACACGGAATTCATGACGGATCACCTGATCCATAGAACTCCAGGAAAATCTCTTCCAATTCGGCCTCGGGAGCCACAAGGGAGAGCACTTCATACCCTGCAAGGAACTTCAGCAGAGGGTCAATTGCGCCGCGCACTCGCAAGCTCACCGTTGCTTCGGATTCAGACGTGAGGATTTCGACATCGGGAACCGCTCGAAGAAGTTCGACCGGTGCACCCCCAGCAAAAGTCACGGTAATCGGCAATGCTGCCCTGCTTCGCAAGCTATCGACTCGCTCAACGGCAACAAGTTCGCCAGCCCGCAACACCCCAACTCGTTCAGCAAGATGTTCAACTTCATGTAAGACGTGCGAGGACAGCAGGATCGTTGCCCCTCGTTCCACTTCCGTGGCAACAACTTCACGAAAGTGCTGTTGCATGATCGGGTCAAGGCCGCCCGTTGGTTCATCGAGGATGTACACGTCCATCACTGGACTTAGGGCGAGAACGAGCCCTACTTTTTGCTTATTGCCACGCGACATTTGTCCTAGCGGGCGATCCATGTCCACGTTAAATCGAGAAGAAAGCTCGGCAACCCGTTCAGCATGGTGATCTGCACGCAATCCACCCAAACGCTGCAAGGTTTCACCCGCTGTGAGCGTTGGCCACAACGCGAACTCTCCCGGCAGGTAACTCACACGCGATCGAATGAACTTGCTGTTGCGCGACACTTCTTCACCGAGGACTTGGGCTGAACCCGACGTGGGATGGATCAAGTCCATCAAGCAGCGCAACAAGGTGGTCTTACCGGCGCCATTGGGCCCGAGCAATCCAAAGACCTCGCCACGATGGATTTCCACACTGACACCGCTGATGCCTCGGGAGGATCCAAAAGATTTAGTGAGCGCGGTGGTCTTGACGGCGAACCGACCATCACCTGACATGTTCACAGGCTAGAGCCGTTCCTGGCTCAGTGACAGGGACTTAGGGCCCACTCGCTCCGATTCACGCGGTCAAATCACTAGGCTGACCACCATGTCATCCCCCACCGGTGCAACGACGCGTGGTGTGCGCCTACCGCGTTCACAACGACGAGCACAACTGCTCGATGTTGCACGCGGAGTCTTTGTTCAATCGGGTTACCACGCTGCGTCAATGGACGACATCGCTGAACAAGCGGGAGTGAGCAAGCCGGTTTTGTATCAACACTTTCCGGGCAAGTTGGATTTGTACTTAGCCTTGCTGGAAGACAGCTGCTTGAGCTTGATTGCAGCCATTGATACAGCCCTTAATTCCACTCAGGTAAACCACGATCGCGTGCGCGCCATCATCGCCGCCTACTTTGCCTTCGTTGACGATCCCGACGGGGCATCACGGCTGGTCTTTGAATCAGACTTAACGCAAGAGCGCGCCGTGCGCTCGCTCATTGACGATGCCAATAGCCGGTGTGCGGTTCTCGTCGGTGAAGTCATCGCCGACGAGACCGGATTAGAAGCCTCACAAGCACTGCTTTTGGGATTTAGCCTCATTGGTTTGGCTCAAACCTCAGCGCGCGCCTGGCTCGCCGACGGCCCCACCATCCCTCGCGAGCAAGCCCAAGCCCTCGCCGCATCATTGGCCTGGCGAGGTATTTCTGATTTCCCTCGAGGCACTTCCACAAAGAACTGACTAGAGTTAAGCCACCACCTCATCAACGACTAAGGAGAACATCTCGTGGAAATCAAGATTGGTGTCCAAAACAGCGGACGCGAATTAGTACTCGAGAGCACTCAGTCCCCTGACGAGGTATCCGAGGCGGTTTCTGCGGCCATTAAGGCCGGCGGCACCCTGTCTCTCAGCGACGAAAAGGGGCGCCGCGTGGTGGTTCCCGTCAGCGCATTGGCTTACGTAGAAATTGGTGAGCCCACCGTGCGCAAAGTGGGCTTTGGCAACGCCTAGCCCCACCGACCTTGGTTAAGCCGCTAGACCGAGTGCAGCCATCCGGCGTGTGTGTTGCGTCGTAATGCGATTAAAGACCTCACTCACCGCTACTACGTCAAACCCACTGCCACCGAGCATCAGATCCGCCAACGCGGGTCGACGAGAAATCACCTGCTGGGCTTGCGCAAGTGCTTCACCCACAATGCGTCGGCCCCACAATGCCAATCGACCAGCAACAATGGGATCAGCTGCAATGGCTCGGCGCACGCGATCCACAGCGAACTCGGCTTGACCGGTATCACTTAACACTTCGAGAACGAGATCGCGAGTGGACTCATCCACCAACACACTCACTTCGCGATAGAAGTCAACGGCTATGCCATTTCCCACATAAGCCTTGACCACTCCTTCTAGCCAATCCGCGGGAGCGGTGCTTTCGTGGAAAATTCCCACGGCGCGAACGAATGGCTCCATCGCATCGGCCACATCAATACCCATGTGCTTCAACCGCTCACGCAAGAGTTCAAAATGGCGAAGTTCCGCAGCAGCTAACTGAGCGATTTCAGCCTTGTCGCCGAGGTCAGGAGCCCGCCCAGCATCGGCTGCGAGTTGTTCAAAGCCCGACAATTCGCCATAGGCCAGAACGCCGAGCAGGTCGATCACTGCCTGTCGCTGGAGGTCAGCCTCAAAGTCGCCGTGTGAATCAGTAGCCATGACTTAACCATGCCACGAACGCAGTCGGCAGGGTACAAACACCTAACGGCTAGACTGAGGACACTTGATATGCGGGCGCTGCCTGGCCGTTGATTGTTTGTTTCTCACACTTGACGATCCTTTTCACCCTTGTCGCGCCCACGACGATTGTGGAAGAAGGCTCGTTATGACAACTTTTCGTGAACTAGGTGTGCTTGATGCCACCGCAGACGCCCTAGAGGCCGCCGGCATCATTGAGGCGTTCCCCATCCAAGAGCAAACCTTGCCCTTGGCCTTGGCCGGAACCGACCTGATCGGACAAGCCAAGACAGGAACAGGAAAGACCCTTGGTTTCGGAATTCCCCTCTTGCAACGCATCACCGCCCCTGCCGATGCCGGTGGCGGTGGCGGCCAAACCACCAAACCACAAGCGCTGGTCATCGTGCCCACTCGCGAACTATGCGTCCAGGTGGCCAAGGACTTGGAACTTGCAGGAGCCCGTCGCAATGTGCGCGTACTCGCTGTTTACGGTGGTCGCGCCTACGAACCACAAGTCGCAGCACTCAGCTCTGGTGTTGACGTTGTCATCGGCACTCCCGGTCGCCTCATCGACTTGGCCAAACAACGACACCTTGACTTGTCCGATGTAAAGATTTTGGTTCTTGACGAAGCCGACGAGATGTTGGACTTGGGATTCCTGCCCGATGTGGAGCACCTCGTCTCGCTGACCAACGCGAAGCGCCAAACCATGCTCTTCAGCGCCACGATGCCAGGCCAAATCATCAATCTGGCCCGCCGCTACATGACCCAACCCACCCACATTCGCGCCACCGACCCCGATGACGCCGGTTCAACAGTGTTGAGCATCGAACAACATGTGTGGCGCGCTCATGCATTGGACAAGGTCGAGCTGGTAGCCCGAATTTTGCAAGCCGAAGGCCGCGGCCTGAGCATGATCTTCTGCCGCACCAAGCGCACAGCGCAAAAAGTGGCCGACGATCTCACCGAACGCGGATTTGCCGCTGGTGCTGTTCATGGTGACCTTGGTCAAGGTGCGCGAGAGCAAGCACTTCGCGCGTTCCGAAGCGGCAAGGTTGATGTCTTGGTCGCCACTGACGTGGCAGCCCGTGGAATTGATGTTCAAGACGTCACCCACGTCATCAATTACCAATGCCCTGAAGATGCCAAAATTTATGTTCACCGCATTGGGCGGACCGGACGAGCTGGTGCAAGCGGTGTGGCCATTAGTTTCGTTGACTGGGACGACATCCCACGCTGGCAACTGATCAACAAGGAACTTGGCTTGGCCTTCCATGATCCGATTGAGACGTATTCCTCATCCGAACACGTGTACACCGGACTAGGGATTCCCACTGACGCCACCGGCAAACTCCCCAGCGCTCAGCGCACGCGAGCCGGACTGGGTGCGGAGGAACTTGAAGACCTCGGCGAAACGGGTCGCAAGCCAAAGCAAAGTGCGCCGCAACGATCTAAGCCGTCCACTTCGGCTCGATCGCAATCGAAGAGTTCCGCACCGGCGCCGGATCGAGAAAAGTCTGACCGTCCTCGGCGCTCCCGCAATCGCACGCGTGGTGGTAAGCCAGCACAAGGCTAGCTAAGGCTGACCGCCACATCAGCCAGTTCAAGAGCGTCAAACCACAACAAATCGCAGTCGTCAACGGCTGCTAATTCCGCTTCGCCAGAATCGTCATCGCTAGCCAATGCCTTCCGTGCATCGGCGATGACTGTCTTGTTCAGGGCGTCATCAACATGCAGCGATGCGATCTGTCCTGACGACAAATCCGCAAGAAAGGCTGTGCCCGCAGGCTCATCGCTGATCTCCAGCCCATCAACATCAACATCAACGACCGCAACTACGCGTTGGTTCGTTTCTGCCAGAAGCAACGCCAGGTCCCCCGCACGAGAGAGCGCAGCAAATTCCATGTCCTCGGGATCATCGCTTTCTATCCACTGGGCAAAGGCGTCATTGGGAATAACGCCTTCGAGCGGTCCGGCTAGCTGACCAATGGCTGCCAACTCCTGAACGTGAGTTGGCGACAGCGGAATAAACATGCGCATTAGACGTGCTCGCTCAAGGGAAGGTCGAAGAGGGCATCAAGCTCCATGGCCGTGACGTCGTAGTCGGTGTGATGGATTCCCACCATGCCCACACTAACGGCGGCATTCACGTTGAGTTTGATGTCGTCAACGAACACCGAGTGCTCTGGTGCTACGCCTAATTGAGACAAGGTGTGATGAAAGATTTCTGCATCGGGCTTACGCATCCCGACCTCACCGCTGATCACCACCACGTCGAACATGTCGTCCCAGCCATCCCTGGGGTAATCATTGCCCCAGGAATTGGACAGCAAAGCAGTGGCAATCCCCATGTGTCGAGCCCGCAGGACCAGGGCATTCATTTGAGGGGCATGTTCAATGGCGTCAAACATGCGCTGCAAAAGACCCACATGGTCGACCGGACTGCCTTGTCGGCGCGCGAGTTCAGCAGCGAGCTGTTCCTCAAAGTGCGGGACTAACATCTCGCCGCGTTCGAGCGCATGCAACGGATTGACGTGCGCTTCCTGCTCCACATTTGGCCATGATCTCGGCCATGGATTCATCCAAGTTGTTGGTGAGCACGCCACCCCAGTCAACGACGAGGGCAGCCAGGTCGCTCGTGCGAGCCGAAGTGGGTTGATAAGAAGGCATAACCCGATCGTAGGACGTGCCTCTGACGGTTGGCTCATTCGCGTCTAAAGCCCCAATTGGGGACCGACTCAACTAATCTGATCTCACCCCTTCAAATTAAGGATTTCCATGGATACCTCCGCGGCGAGCACGACGAGCACCGAAGACGACCAAAAGGCACCACGCGCCTACTGGTTCGCCTTGGGGTTCATCAGCATGGGCGTGACGATGGTGATGATTGACGCGACCATCGTCAACGTTGCTATTCCTCAGGTCACAGCGGACCTCAAGCTCGTTCCCACTGACATCCAATGGATTAACTCCATTTATGCACTCGTTTTTGCCTCGCTGTTGATTTCGGTAGGCAAGCTAGGCGACTCCATCGGTCGTCGCTTGATTTTCGTCATGGGTGTGACGGTCTTCGTTCTTGCCAGTGTCATCGCAGCAACGGCACAAACCGGTGAAGTCATCATCGCTGGACGCGCCTTGCAAGGCGTGGGTGGCGCGATGATGATTACGTCATCGCTGTCATTGCTGAACACCATGTTCCGTGGCAAGGACCGAGCCATCGCCTTTGCCATCTGGGGTGCCACTGTCGGAACCGTCGCTGCCCTCGGACCACTGCTTGGTGGATTCCTCACCAGTTCCTACTCGTGGCGTTGGGCATTTTTGATCAACGTTCCCATCGCCATCGTGTCGATTACCGGAGCGCTCCTCTTGGCTCCCGAGAGCAAGGACACCATCTCGAAGCGAGGCCTTGATCTCCCCGGTGTCTTGCTGTCATCTTTCGGCCTTGGCGCCTTGATTTTTGGGCTCATCGAAGGACAAAACTACGGCTGGTGGGCACCGCGGGGCTCAGACATTGCCATTGGCCCCTTCAGTTGGCCCATTGAAGCCATCTCGCCTGTTCCCATCGCCTTTGCATTGTCGCTACTAGCCCTCTTCCTGTTTATTCGCATTGAAGCCAGCCGGGCCGCCGAGGATCAAGTGATCACCCTTGACCTCACGCTGTTCAAAATTCGATCCTTCGCCTGGGGCAACCTCATCGGCTTGTGCATCATGTTCGGCGAATTCGGCATGATCTTGACCCTGCCGATCTATCTTCAAAACGGCTTGGGCTTCACAGCGCTGAAGGCTGGTGTGACCACAGCCTTCATCATGCTCGGCGCATTGATTGCCGCTCCAGCATCTGGCAAGTTCACTCAAGCCCGCGGTCCACTCGCCGTTGTACGTACCGGTTTGATTCTTGAAGTCATTGCCATGATCGGAGTCGGTGCGACGTACTCGGCTGATGCAACGCAACTGCAATTTGCTCCATGGCTCTTGCTCTTTGGCGCTGGCATTGGATTGGGCACCGCTCAATTGGTCAACGTGATCTTGCGTGACGTGCCCGTAAACAAGAGTGGTCAAGCTTCTGGTACCCAGAGCACCTCACGCCAGGTGGGTACGGCATTAGGTGTGGCTGTGCTGGGTGCGGTCTTGTGGACCTCCTTGGGGTCAAACCTGACAACGGCCTTGCAAAAGCCGGAAATTGGATTTAGCGCTCAGCAAGCAAGTGGGGTTTCGGACGCTGTTGTTCAATCCAGTGGTGTCATCATCAACGCCAACCCCGAGGCCGTTCCCGCAGACCAACTGATCAGCGCCCAGTACGGCGAGGCCGTGCAAACCGCTGCTGAGGAATCCTTCGCGACAGCCACCGCCTATGCGACCTACGTCGGTGCCGGATTTGTGGCAGTTGGTGTCCTGGGAACTGTGGTCGGCATGCGCCGCCGGCGTGATGAAAGCGACCACAGCGAAGAACAACCCGAGGCACCTCTGACCCACAGCGAGACCGTTGAGACGCCCTCAAGCACTGAGACGACGCAACCTGCCCAAAGCAGTCCGATCGCCTAGTTCGACGTCTTGCTCGTGCCCTGATTCAGACTCCAGGGTGCGAGCAAGAAGGTGCAGGTTCTTAGCTAACGCTGACTGTGGAGCTACGTGAATCAGGCTTCGACCGGCATGCAGTGCTTTGCCGCACGCTTCACGATCAAAGGGCAACACCATCACAGGCACGTCATGACGTGTTTCTTGCAAAATTTCCTTCACCTGACGCTGCACAGCGACTTGACGCGAACGACCCATTCCGCGATTGGCCACGACAACTGATGGTTCTCGCTCAACCACCTGTTTGAGGTCATCCAGTCCACGCACGAGACGAGCGAGCCCAATCGCTTCTATAGAGCCCACCGCCACGATGTGGTCGGCTATCGCTAGCGCCGAAATGGTCGTGGCATTTCGTCGAGGGACCATTGAGTCATAGCTGAGCTCCTCATCCTCTTCCAAGCAAAACCCCACGTCGATGACCACCAGGTCCCATAAATCGCGCGCCATACTCCACACCTGATCCAAAGCCGCAGAACGCAATTCCGGCCACCGATCAGCACGCAAGAGTCCTGTCATCAGTTCCAGCCCAGGCTCAACCGGATGAACCAGTCCCATCAATTCCGCTGGGGTTAGCCGCCCGTGGTGAGCGAGTCGGCAGGCACTGGCTAGCCCAGGGGTGTCGGGCTCGCGCCGACCAAGCATGAGAGCCAAGGCTCCGCCATAGGGATCAGCATCAATGAGAAGAACGCGATGCTCGCGGTGAGCCAAAGCACTGGCAATTCCTACCGCTGTCGTAGACCGACCGGGCGCACCTGTTGGTCCCCACACGGTAATGACTTTTGCCTGAGGTTTGTCTCCCACTTGAGAAGCAAAGAGGTCATCTGTTTGCGTCACTGATTCACGTAGCGATCTGTTGCTCATGTCATGAGCAAAACTATGCGGATGACCGTCTTTCCTTAATCTTGTTTGCGTCACCACTCTCGTGACCTCATTGATGACTTCGTTCGCATCAAAGGCACGCACATCACAAGTGATCACGGCATCGACGGCCCACTGCGTAAACCGCTGCTCCTGTGATTGATCGGTGGCCAGGGCGATAACGCACACCCCACACGATTGAAGGCGAGCGACAACATCGCCATCCCATCGCAGGACTGTTCCGGCTATGAGTGCCAGATCGAGTTGACCTGATTGTGCTAACCCCAGAAGGTCCTCCAATTCCAGGCATCGCCGTCGCACATTGAAGTTCCTGGCCTGCTCAAAGGCGGCAAGCGCCGACTCCTCGAGCCCTTCACCCGGTAAAGCCAGCGCCAGGGCCAGCGGTGACGTCATGACTGATCCATGGGCACACGCACTAAGTCCACTGATCCCGAACGTGTCCCCGAAACCACCCGCGAGACATTTTCCCGAGTCAACTCAAGAACCACACCTACGGAACCAGATGACGCCCCAAACGTTCCACCGTCATCTTCAACACTATGCACAGCAACGCGGGTGGCCACTAACGCAGCAGTTCCCCCCAGCCCAGATTCACTGGCTGTAGTGATGTAGACATCGACAAGGTCGCCGCGCGCTAGGCCAGCAGGTGCATGAAATTGTTCAACGGGTACGGTGACCAGACGAAGTGATGTGGATTTCACCGGAGTTAATGCGGACCCAGGAATGAATTCACCTTTAGCTACGTCGTGAGTAGTGCGTAGCCCCAGTACCGGTTGCGACTCGAGCACATACTGACGTTGCGATTGTGACAAGTTAGCCGACACTAGGGACACATCAGACTTCGTCACCACTACACCGCTTGGCACATCCCGAGCTGCTATCCACACCGATGTCGTATGCCCAGCCTTGCCGATGGCAATGCTCGTTAATGCGATGGACCCGATGATCAGCGCAATTCCAGCGAGCAGACGTGAATCAATGGGCCGAATACGCTGGCTGTTGCGCGTAGGCGCACGCTCGGGCGGTCGTGAAGTGGTGGCAGAAGCTGGCTGAGTACGCAAAGTCATGGCAGGCCTCCCGTTCCTGTGGATGGACAGTGTGCACCTTTTGTCCGATTTATCCCAAGGCTCGACCATGGGGGTTGTGGACGAGTTAGGCTGGCCGAAACAGCCAGAACGCCGAAACGGGGTCTTTTACGCATGGAACGACGCTTCTTGACGCTCGCCGAAGTCGCCGAGATCCTTCACATCTCCGCATCCCAGACCTACGCCCTCGTGCGCAACCAGGAACTGCGCGCGATCAAAATTGGCGGCCGGGGGCAGTACCGCGTCGAAGTCAGCGAACTCGATGAATACATTGAACGCAGCTACCAACAAACCAGTGAATTTTTGACCGCGCATCCCTTTGGCATCGATGAAATGCAGGCGTCGTCATAGTCGCGTGATGCTGACGATGGATGCACCCATCACAAGTTGTTGAACGTCGCCATTAACCACTACGTAGTCGGCGCCTACCTGATCAATCACACCACTGAGTCCAACACCATCCAATACGTAACAACGCACACGACTGCGTTCTCGGCTGATGCGCTGTAGCACCCACATGAGATCAAGCGAAGCAACAATGGGCGATGCACTAATTGCTCGAGCATGTTGGGCCATTCCCCGCACTGTCACCACTTGTTCCAACGCAATGATGGATTCGTTGTGCGAATGCGGATCAGTCAACAGCGCCCAGTTCGCCCCCACCGCCTCAACATGGCCATCCAGTCTTTCTCCGCTACGCATCGTGCAACTAATGAGCGCGTGGAGAGAACCCGCAAAACGCTGGTTCGCCGCAATGGACCGGCGTTCGAGCCGCGCCTGATCAGCGGCCACAAGCTGGCGATCGCGCTCTGCCCAGCTCTCGGCTTGCGCTTCAACATCGGCTAACAATTCATGCCAGTCCATGGCTCCCCCACTCACCTTTTCGTAGGCCCAACCCAGCCCAGGAACCGATCTTGGCCAACATCCACTACTGGGGGCAAGGGGTTGACGAAACGGACATTTTGGACATAAATAGTGGCAAACATAGGCAAATGGATCGAAGTACACGGGAGAAGCCATGACTGCCAGCACTCACCCCACCCTGCAACTCGTTGTTGCTCCAACGCATCACGAGCGTCAGCCACTGATGCCCGTTGCGGGTCAGCAAGCCCTCGACCTTGAATTCACCGTTGGTGCCGACGTTCCTGCCACGCCGCCGCTGCCGCCACGCTTGGTTTTAGTTGATGCCCACGCTGAGTTTTCCCGTCTTCCGACTGCGCGAGCCGACCTTCCTCCGGCTGGTGCATGGGTCGCGCGCATGGCGATGGCCATGGTCGAGGTCTATCTCGGACAGCGCCCCGCGAGCCAACTGATTCGGTGGACCACACCCGATGTCTTGAGCCATTTGCAATACAGCGCACGAGTGCGAGCAGCCCACCCGAGCACCGCGCCGCGGTCACGCCCTGGCGAAGTGGCGCGTATTGGTCGCTACTCCATTGCTTCTATGCGTGTGGTCGAACCAGCCGACGGAATTGTGGAAGCAACGGTGATCTTGATCGGCCCTGCGCGCCCTATCCCACTAGCCATTCGACTCGAAGGTCTCGATGGTCGATGGATCTGCACCGTGGTCGATAGTCCAGATCACTCGATCACCGGCTACTTTGCCGATGACTACTCGCCGGGTGCATGACTTAAGCGCGCTGTTTGGGATCTCCGTGACACCGCTTGTACTTGCGTCCTGAACCACACGGACACAAAGCATTCTTGGAGACCTCACCAAATTCAGGGTCAATAATCGGGCCGGTCGTAGCCACAGACTGACTCAATCCACCCGCTGCATCGATATCAGGAGCCGTGTACTGCAAAGCCGCTGGTCGTCGCGGCTCAGCCAAACCTGGTGTGATGATTTCCGGACCCTCATCAGGGGTCGCCTCAACTTCGACGTCGACGTTGAATACCAAGCTCGCTGACTCTTCCTTGATGGCGTCCATCATGGCGACAAACAGGTCATAGCCTTCGCGCTGGTATTCCACGACCGGGTCGCGCTGAGCTAGGGCTCGCAGACCGATTCCTTCTTGGAGGTAGTCCATCTCATAGAGGTGTTCGCGCCATTTTTGGTCGAGGACCGACAAGACAACTCGTCGCTCGAGTTCACGCAAAACGTCTTCACCAAGCTCGGCTTCACGAGCGGCATACGCTTTTTGAACATCCTCTTTGATGATGGCTTCGATCACTTCCCCGCTCAACGACTCTCGGGGGCCACCAGATTCCTCAACAACGTCATCGATCGTGAGTTGGATGTTGTACACCCCGGCAAATGCTTGCCACAACGTATCAAGGTCCCACTCTTCGGCAAAACCATCGGCTGTGGCTGCCAGCGCATAGGCACTGACGACGTCTTCGATGAAGCCGGCCACTTGATCGTGCAGGTCTTCACCTTCAAGCACCTTGCGACGCTCGCTATAGATGACCAGGCGCTGTCGGTTAAGCACCTCGTCGTACTTGAGAACGTTCTTGCGGATCTCGAAGTTTTGCGATTCAACCTGAGTCTGCGCCGAACGAATCGCGTTGGTTACTAACTTCGCCTCAATCGGCACATCATCGGGAACGTTGAAACGAACCAAGAAAGAGTCAATCGCACCCGCGTTGAACAAGCGCAGCAAATCGTCCTCAAGGGAGAGGTAGAAACGCGACTCACCGGGGTCGCCCTGTCGGCCGGACCGACCACGCAACTGGTTATCAATCCGACGTGATTCGTGACGCTCAGTTGCGACCACGTAAAGACCGCCGACGCCCCGCACTTCGTCACGCTCAGCAGCCACGGCAACTTCGGCCTTTGCCACCGCTGCTTGCCAGGCAGCGTTGAACTCATCGGGGGTTTCCACTGGATCCAGCCCGCGCTGGGCAAGTTCAGCTGTGGCCATGGCCTCAGCGTTTCCACCCAGCATGATGTCGGTGCCTCGACCGGCCATGTTGGTGGCCACTGTGACAGCATTCTTGCGTCCTGCCTGAGCAATGATCGACGCTTCGCGTTCATGGAACTTGGCGTTCAAAACTTCGTGCGGAACCCCACGACGGCGCAGCATCTTGGACAAGTCTTCGGACTTCTCCACACTGGTCGTGCCCACCAGAACGGGTTGACCCTTTTCGTGACGTTCGACGATGTCGTCAATGACGGCTGCATACTTCGCGGAGGCCGTGCGATAAATCAAGTCGGGCTTGTCCAGACGAACCATGTCGCGGTTTGTAGGGATTGGCACCACACCGAGTTCGTAAATCTGGAGAAATTCCGCAGCTTCCGTCATAGCCGTACCGGTCATGCCACCGAGCTTTTCGTACAGTCGGAAGAAGTTTTGCAAAGTGATGGTGGCCAGTGTTTGGTTCTCGCGGAGGATCTCCACGCCTTCCTTGGCTTCAATCGCCTGGTGCATGCCTTCGCTATAACGACGACCAGGCAACATTCGACCCGTGTGCTCATCAACGATCAGGACTTCGCCACCCATAACGACGTAATCCTTGTCGAGCTTGAAGAGTTCCTTTGCCTTGATGGCGTTGTTTAAGTATCCGACCAACGGGGTATTAACTGGTTCATAAAGGTTGTCGATGCCAACCCAGTCCTCAATCTTTTCCACACCGGATTCAAGAATTCCAACGGTCCGCTTCTTTTCATCAACTTCGTAATCTTCTTCGCGCACCAAGCGGCGAACCATGGTGGAAAACTCGGTGTACCACTTGCTCGGCTCATCAGCTGGACCGCTGATGATCAAAGGGGTTCGAGCCTCATCAATCAAGATGGAGTCAACTTCGTCGATGATGGCGAAAAAGTGGCCACGCTGAACGAGATCTTCCTTATCCAGCGCCATGTTGTCGCGCAGGTAGTCGAATCCAAATTCGTTATTCGTGCCATAGGTGATATCAGCGGCATAAGCAGCACGGCGCTCAGCTGTTGGCATCTGGGAACGAATACATCCAACACTCAGGCCAAGGAATCGGTGCACCCGTCCCATCCACTCAGAGTCACGTTCAGCGAGGTAATCGTTGACCGTGACGACATGCACACCTTGACCAGCAAGGGCATTGAGGTAAGCCGGCAACGTTGACACCAAGGTCTTACCTTCACCAGTGCGCATTTCAGCGATGTCACCGAGGTGTAGCGCGGCGCCACCCATGAGTTGAACGTCGTAGTGACGTTGGCCCAAGACTCGCTTCGCAGCCTCGCGAACGGTGGCAAAAGCTTCGGGCAGGAGGTCGTCTAGCGACTCACCATCGATATAGCGCTGCTTGTATTCGGCAGTAAGGGCTTTCAACTGATCGTCTGTGAGGGAGGTGAATCCATCTTCGATGAGGTTGACCTGCTCGGCCAATTTCTCGAGTTTGCGAAGGGTCTTGCCTTCACCGGCACGAAAGATACGGTCAACAATGGCTGCCACTGACAAGGCTCCTCTAGTCAGCCCCGAGGGGGGATGCCTCCATCGTAGGCGCGTGGGGGTGGAGGGATGACACTCGCCCGGCCGACCTG
>JNSE01000020.1 GCA_000754455.1 actinobacterium acAMD-2
TTGCTCGCCGCCGTTTTGCTCCTGCTGTCATTTAACGTAAACAATGACGCTGAGATTTTGTTGCCCACGCCGCCACCGGTTGTTCAACCTGACGAGGAACTTTTTCTCAATGGTGAGGGTGGTAGCAATCAAGAAGTTCGGCTGGCTGTAGTCGCTGGTGGTTTGACGCTGCGGACCTATCCCTTGGGTAAAAATCCAGATGCCACCACGATGGCCGTGATTAAGGCTGTTAACGAGCCAGACCACACTCACTGGGCTAGCCGAATCAATCTTTTGACGGTGACCGATGCCCGAAGTGGTTCGGTTGGCTGGACCCTGACTGCCAATGTGTCGCCACTGGACCCCAAACGGGTATGGCCCATGGACGCTGCCATCACGATCGCTCCAGCGTGTGAAGAAGCCACAGCTGCCGAAGGATTTGATTACGACGAAAAGGGAGCGGTGTTGCTCAAGGGCTATGAGGCCTGGATGTCAGCACCGGGCCACCTGGCCGGACCAGCCAAACGTGCTGTTGGCACGGTGGTGTTGTGTGAAAAGGACCAAAAACAGGGACTAGCCAGCCAATCAACGGGCGGAATTTATTCGGTGGGTGGAATTGTCGCTCTTGACGCACCCAATTCGGTGACTAACCCGCAACTGTTGTTGACGTTGACGTTGGCTTAGCGGTAGTTCACAAACTGCGTAGCGAAATCTAGGTCAGCGCCTTTGACTAGGGCTTGTACTTCTTGCAAGTCATCGCGTGACTTACTCGTGACTCGAAGTTCTTCACCTTGGACTTGGGTCTTCACGGCTTTGGGACCTTGGTCGCGGATGAGCTTGGCGATTTTCTTAGCTTGTTCCTGGGTGATGCCTTCTTTGAGTTTGATCAGAATTTTGAATTCTTTGCCCGAGGCTTGTGGGTCACCGGCATCGAGAATCTTTAGTGACAACTGGCGCTTGATGAGCTTTTCCTTGAAGACATCAAGAACTGCGAGTGCGCGCTCTTCAGAGTTGGCGCGGATTTCAATGTTCTCGCCAGAGTTTTCAATAGAGGCATCCACGCCCTTGAAGTCGTAGCGCTGACTGATCTCTTTGCCAGCTTGGTTCATGGCGTTTGCCACTTCCTGGCGGTCGATTTTGCTCACAATGTCGAAGGATGAGTCAGCCATGTCTTGCTCCTTGGTTTCCAGCAGGCGAAGTGAGGTAGTGGCAACAGTGTGGCGCACGGGCAGCGGCTCAGGTGTGAGGACCGGTCAATCGGCCGTTATGCCTGCGCTATTGTTTGGCAGTCGCTTCGGCGACACCGGCAGGTTGCCCGAGTGGCCAAAGGGAGCGGACTGTAAATCCGCCGGCTCAGCCTACGTTGGTTCGAACCCAACACCTGCCACCGCAAGGGGTCGTCATACGTGACGGCCCCTTTTGCTTGCCCGGCCCTGCTTACTCGGCTTGGCTTGCCCAGCTATGCCCTAGGACGTTGCGTCCCACCAGATGGTGACGACGGTTCGCGAGGGTGAGGCTGGATGTGCTCGTAGGAACTCAGCAACTTCGTGACGACGCTCCGGGCCTAGACACAGCCGAACGCTGGTGAATTCCACGTGTTGATCAAAGTCCACTGGTTCGCGGGCTGGCGCTTCCCGTTGTTCGCTGTGTGCTGGGAATCCGGATTCGCTGATGACGTCGAACAAAGTCTGCGCGGTAGGTCCGGCTGGTCGCTCAAGATCCCAAAAGTGTTTCCACAAGTCGCGCATTGGAGCGAGGGGATGTTCCATGGGGATTTCGATGACTACCCGTTTAAGTGCGTGGTTATTGAGGGCCTGGATGAACGGCACAATGTCGGA
The DNA here is from genome assembly GCA_000754455.1 of actinobacterium acAMD-2. Taxonomy (GTDB): domain Bacteria; phylum Actinomycetota; class Actinomycetes; order UBA12327; family UBA12327; genus AcAMD-2. The sequence goes on from JNSE01000020.1 coordinate 1,818, forward strand.
AATGTTGTAGGCGACGTTGTGGCACACCACGACATCGGATCGTTCGACCTGGTTGGCGACATCTGGCCAATCCCCAAGGATTTCGGTGTGCGTCAAGCCACGTTGCTCAGCCTCGCGCGCATACAGGTCGAGCATTGATGACTGGTGATCTATTCCGGTGATCAGCGCTGCCGGTGGTGCAATCGCAAACGTGGCCATGCCCCCGCCACATCCCACATCGATAAGAGACCCGTTCTCGCTCAATGCCTCGCGTGCTCGTTGGTGGGACGGTGAATCTGCGATCTCCTCAGGAATTTCAAACAGGGCAGGTGGATGAATCCACGGGGACTGCGGTGCTTGTTTGATGATGCCGTCCGGTATTCCCCACTGGGCCAAGCCAGCCGTCCATTGCTGTGTCGCAGAAGTCATCGGGCTCCTTAGTGGTGGATTTTGAGTCTACTGCGCATACCCCTAGGGGTATGCTACGTTGGGGTCATTAAGCAACTCAGAAAAAAGGTGTTCTTCATGTGTAGGAAAGTGAATTGTCGTAAGTGCAGCAAAGTCACCTATAGCGGATGTGGTCAGCACCTTGATCAAGTTTTTGCTGGTGTTCCCAAGAGTCAGCGCTGTACCTGCGCAACCGATGCGCCAGCATCGAAGGACTCGGGGACGAGTGGTTGGCGACGCTTGGGCTCGTGGGTATCACCGGGGCGCAACTAATGGCAACCGCGAAGAAGATGGCGCATGTAGTGCAGGACGAACAAGCGCTAGCTGATGTCACCAAGCGGTTGCGGCGTGCTGAAGGACAAATCGGCGGAATCTTGCGCATGTTGGACGAGGGTCGGTCCTGTGAAGACGTCGTCATGCAGTTGGCCGCGGTGTCTAAAGCCATTGATAAGGCTGCATTCAGCCTGATTACCGCCGGATTGCGTGAATGCATCACTGAAGGCAAGAACAATGCAGATGACGTAGCACAGCAGTTGCAGCGGCTATTTATGACGATGGTTTAGGAAAAGGATGACAAGCGTGCGAAAAGTAGTTGTTGTCGGAGGAGTAGCCGGAGGAATGTCAGCGGCTACACGGATGCGCCGTCTTGATCCTGATGCGTCCATCATCGTGATTGAGCGCAGCGGGTTTGTTTCGTACGCGAATTGTGGTCTGCCCTATTACGTTGGCGGGGTCATTGCTGATCGTGAATCCTTGTTACTGCAAACCCCTGAATCTCTGGATGCCCGCTTCGCACTGGATGTGCGGATTGGCTCCAATGTTTTGTTAGTGGATCGAGATAGTCGTGAGGTGGAAGTTCAAGGGCCTACCGGCGAGGTATACCGACTTCCCTTTGATTTCCTCATCCTCAGCCCAGGTGCGCAACCGGTGGTTCCACCGATCCCTGGGATCGAAAATGCCTACACCCTCCGCACCGTTGAGGATGTATCCCGAATCGCCTTAGCAGTGGCGAACAAGCCTGCCCGAGCCGTAGTTATCGGTGGCGGTTTCATCGGCTTGGAATCCGCGGAGAACTTGATTCACCGCGGTATCCCCACATCGATTGTGGAGGCTCAGGAACAGCTCATCGCGCCTTTGGATTACGAACTTGCCGTCCTCGTGCACGAGGAAGTGCGCACGCATGGCGTTGACCTGCACCTGGGCACGGGTGTAGTCCAGATCAACCCCGATCAGGTCACCTTGTCCGACGGAACGGTCATCGAATCGACGTTGGTTATTTGCGCCATCGGCGTACGGCCGGATATTTCTTTGGCCCAATCAGCTGGGCTAACGATCGGATCGCGCGGCGGAATTGTCATCAATGAATTTGGACAAACAAGTGACCCCGCAATTTACGCAGTAGGCGATGTTGCGGAAAAAATCGATGCATTTGATGGTGAGTCAACGCTGGTGCCACTCGCCAATATTGCTAACCGACAAGGTCGCGTGGCCGCCGACCACATCATGGGACGCCCAGTTCGTGAAGTGACGACCATTGGCACCGCAATCGTCAAGGTATTTGACCTCACTGTTGCGGTGACCGGGTGGAATGAAAAGCGATTGGTTGCTCAAGGAGTCCCATTCCAGGCCATCCACACGCATCCTGGTTCTCATGCCGGGTATTACCCGGGTGCTGAGGAGATGGCTCTGAAACTCTTGGTTCACAAGCCAGAGGGTCAAATCCTGGGTGCCCAAGCGGTCGGGCGCTCTGGTGTAGACAAACGCATCGACGTGATTGCTACTGCGATGAAGAGTGGGTTGCTCGCTCCTGAACTTGCGGATTTGGAGTTGGCCTACGCGCCTCCTTTTGGGTCGGCAAAAGATCCCGTGAACATGCTCGGTTACATCGCTGAGAACTTGCTCAGTGGATTGACTAAGAATGTTCAGTGGTACGAGGTGGATGGTTTGGCTGCCGCCGGAGCAGTAATCCTTGATGTGCGCAACGTGGAAGAGTTTGCCGACGGAGCGATTCCGGGATCAATTAACGTTCCGCTCGATGACTTGCGGTCACGGATGAGTGAGATTCCTGATGGCCCGGTCGTGGTCTACTGCAAGGTCGGTCAACGCGGTCATACCGCCACCGTTTTGTTGCGGGAGAACGGGTTCGAGGCTGTCAACTTGGATGGCGGATTCACGACCTGGAGCGCCGTAGCGAGCAGCAAAGGCTTAGTGACAGCGGCCAAGGGTTAATCAGAAGGCGAAATTGCTGCCGGTGACTTCCATGGATTGATTCCATAGAGCAATTGCTTGGCCCTGATCAACCGCTTGTTTGGGAACTTTCAGGAGTTTGGGTCCGCCACGAAATTCCGCAAATGAGGGTCCGTAGTACTGCCCGGATTGTGCGGTTGGCGAGGTCGCGGCAAAAAGTTGTGGCAACGCGCCAGCATCAGCAGATTGCGCTACTCGCTTGACGATCCCGCCCATCCTTCCCGAGTCATCGGGAAACAAGTTGGTGCTGGAAAGCCCTGGGTGGGCAGCAAGGACGCTGATCGTTGATCCGGATGATTGGAGTTTGCGGTGTAGTTCGTAGGTGAACAACAAATTCGCCAGCTTCGAGCGCGCATACGCCGACCACTTTTCATAGCCAGCATCAGTGGTGATGTCATTAAAACTCATCGCGGTTTGCTTTGCCGCAACACTGGAAACCGTCACCACGCGCGCGGAGGGTGCAGCCTTCAAGGATTCGAGCAACGAAGCGGTGAGTGCAAAGTGGCCTAGGTGGTTTGTGGCTAGGTGCATCTCGTAGCCATCAACAGATTGGCTGAAAGGAATCGCCATGATGCCGGCGTTGTTGATCAAGATGTCCAGCGGTCCTGAGAATTCGTTAGCAAAGGCACGAACGGAATCCAAAGACGCGGTGTCAAGTCGCCGGACTTCAACCGATGCCCCAGGAATAGCGTGCTCGACCTTGGCCTTGGCCGCCCACCCACGCTGTTCATCGCGCGCGGTCATGATCACGTGGGCGCCCTTGGCAGCCAAGGCATGGGAACTTGCGAGGCCCAATCCACTGTTCGATCCGGTGATGACGACGGTCTTGCCAGACAGGTCTTGGATGGCGCTCGATTTCCAACTCATGGACTGATTTGACCACGAAGGCTGAGCCCTTGCACGACTAGCACCGTCGATTGACCCATAGAGCGAGGGCAGGTTTTCACCGCTCAGGTGTCTTCAGGTAGCCTTTCACGGCTGTCGCCCCTTTAGCTCAGTCGGCAGAGCGTCTCCATGGTAAGGAGAAGGTCTACGGTTCGATTCCGTAAAGGGGCTCGGAAGATTGGTCTTTGTGCCTGAAGGTCAATCCCAAGGGCGGGGTAGCTCAGCCTGGTAGAGCAAGCGGCTCATAATCGCTGTGTCGCCGGTTCAAGTCCGGCCCTCGCTACCACCGCTGTACGGTTGTTTTCTAGCCGTCCGGCACCAGCACGATAAGTTCCACCTCGCAGCCCCCTCTGCGAGTCCACTTAACTGAAAGGCTCGATCATGGCCAAGAGCGATGTCCGTCCCAAGATCACGCTCGCATGCGTTGAGTGCAAGGAACGTAACTACATCACCAAGAAGAACCGTCGTAACGATCCTGACCGCCTCGAGGTCAAGAAGCACTGCCCACGTTGCAACGCTCACACTGCGCACCGCGAAACTCGCTAAATAGTTCTTAAAGGACCGCGATGCCGTTAGATACCGGGTTCATTGGTCGCGTTTATCCAGCTACGCAACCCTATGTAGTGTCGCGCGCGAAAATCGCTGAGTTTGCTGATGCCGCTGGCGATGACAGTCCCGCATACCGCGATGTTGAAGCCGCCGCTGCCTTGGGTTATCCCGACGTCATTGCGCCACCGACTTTTGCCACCATCGTCACCCTTGAGGCTGCATACGCCGTAGTTCACGATCCAGCTTTGGGCCTGGATTGGACGCGGGTTGTCCACGGTGACCAACGTTTTGTTTATGACCGCCCACTGCGCGCAGGTGATGAGATCACTGTTGTGGTCACCGTTGAGTCCATTCGATCGATGGCCGGCAATGACATGATCGTTCTGCGAGGCGATGTTGCCACCGTTCAAGGCGAACATGCGGTGACGTCCTACACCTTGCTGGTGGCACGAAGTGCGGAGGATTCCGCATGAGCCTTCGACCGGTATTTGCGGACCTAGAAGTGGGCCAAGAACTCCCAGCTCACACCTTTGTCGTGACGCGAGAAACGCTGATCCGCTACGCGGGGGCTTCGGGTGACTTCAATGTCATCCACTGGAGCCAACGTCATGCCTTAGAAGTGGGCTTGCCCGATGTGATCGCCCACGGCAATTTGACGATGGCCTTGGGCGCGCGTTACCTGACCCAGTGGGCTGGCGATCCCGGTGCACTGAGTGAATACGGCGTGCGCTTTACCAAGCCCGTGGTCGTCCCCGACACCGATGCCGGAACGACTGTCGAAATCACGGGGAAAATACTTGAGCTGGATGGCGATTCGCGCGTGCGTATCGACCTCACAGTGACCAGCGAAGGACAAAAAGTCTTGACCCAGGCGCGTGCATGGGTTCACCTGTCATGACTGCACCTGCCGAGGTAGTAGCGCTGGCTGAACAGCGCCAACAAGCGCGATCCGATAAAGACTTTGCACTGTCAGATCAACTGCGTGCCGACATTCGTTCGGCTGGATGGATGGTGCTCGACACCGCGGACGGCTTTACGTTGACGCAAGCTCCTCCTTTTGATTCGGTACCGAATGTGGGCGGGCTTCCCCAGAGCGGTGCCGCTGCTACCCGCCCTCTGGGGATTGCTCTCGTCATTGATGGCTGGCCTGATGACACCCGCACGTGTATCCAGGCGTTGCTTGACCATTCCCCAGAGGATGCCGTCATTCTTGCTTTGGATCTGGGCAATGTTGACGGAGCTGGGGTCGTGGTTCACGAACTGGCCAAAGCTCATCCCGGTCGCATCGAAGAGTTTCATGTTGACGCACCATTGACCAGTACTGGTTGGTCGGCTGCACGTAATGCCCTTATTGCTGCGGACACCAGTGAGTTCCATGTGGTGATGGACCTGTCATCGGTCCTTGAGGGTGATGCGTTCACGCCATTGATGGACATGCTCACGGCTGACGAATCATTGACCGCTTCCGGCTGGCGCGGGGTCAATGTTGATGTCGCTGATCAATGGCGAAGTTTTGTTGATAGTGGACCGGGCGAATGCGATGCTTTGCTTTCCTACTTGTTTGTGATCCGTCGTGCTGCGGCACTGGAGACCGGGCCGCACCCCAAGGCGAAGTTTTATCGCAATGCCGACATGGAATGGTCCTTGGCGCTACGTGAAGCGGGTGGCAAGGTCGCACAAGGACCTGCAGACCTGCCGGTGCGCCAAGACCGCCATCGCGGGTATCACGACAGCGATCCAGCCATGCGTGACAAAGAATCCAAGCGCACTTATGACCGACTCTTGCAGCGCTTTCGCGCGCATCCCGAAGTTCTCGCTCCACGGGCTTAGATTGTGGGGGTGAATCGCGAGCCCGCGGCGCTCCTTGCGCCCCTGACCACCTTGAAGGTGGGTGGCCAAGCGGATCAACTCATCACCGTCACCACAGAGGCCGAGCTTGTTGACGCTGTTTCGGCGAGTGATGCAGCTGGCCGACCGGTATTGATCCTGGCTGGTGGCAGCAACGTTGTGATCAGTGATGAACCTTTCCTCGGCGATGTCATTCGCGTGCACACCCGAGGCGTTGATGTGGTCGATCGCAGTGATTGCGCTGGTGTGACGTTGACTGTTGCGGCCGGCGAACCATGGGATGACGTCGTCTCCCACGCAGTTGGGCAAGACTGGGTAGGAATCGAAGCGTTGTCAGGTATTCCAGGTTCCGCTGGCGCTACGCCGATTCAAAATGTGGGCGCATACGGTCAAGAAGTCTCACAAACCATCGCCCAGGTGCGCACTTTTGATCGACAGGACAAGGTCATCAAGACCTTTGCTGCAGCTGATTGTGATTTTGGTTATCGGTCCAGCAGGTTCCGTCACAACGCTCGTTGGCTGGTTCTCGACGTCACGTTTCAATTGGCAATGGGAACGATGAGTACTCCCGTTGAATACGCCGAATTGGCACGAGCACTGTCCATCGACGTGGGCCAACGTGCCCCATTGGCCGACGTGCGCTCCGCGGTGTTGGACCTTCGCCAATCCAAGTCCATGGTGATCAACACAGCAGACCCCGATACGCAGTCCGCAGGATCGTTCTTTACGAATCCACTTCTGACCGCAGAACAAGCAGCCAATTTGCCATCCGCAGCCCCGCGTTGGCCCGCGAGTCAGGGTCAGATCAAGACTTCGGCCGCCTGGTTGATTGAACAGGCGGGGTTTGTTCGAGGATTTCGCTCCGGCAGCGCTGGGGTTTCGTCCAAGCACACCTTGGCTCTTACGACTCAGTCCCCAGCAAGCGCAACTGACGTTATCGCCTTGGCCCGGCTCATCATCGACAGTGTTGACCAAGCCTTCGGGATTGTCTTGAGCGTCGAACCCACTCTGGTTGGTCTGTCGTTGGAGCGCCCATGAGTGCGATGGAACCTCTTGATGAGCAGGGCAGCGCGTTATTCGACGCAATGGTGCGGTGGCGGGCGTTATCAACGACCGCAATCTTGATGGGCTTTGTCGCCGGCCTCGCGCAATTGATAGTGACCAGTACCGGCGGCGGACCAGTGCTGTCTAAAAGTCTGGCAGGCGTTGCCATTTTGATGATTGTTGTCGCCGTTATTGCCACTTTTGTTGCATGGTTAGCTCGACGTAGATTTCTACAGTGGTACAGCCAAGCAGGGTAATTACTTGGCTTGCCCCAAGAACTTGGCCATCCGGCTCACACCTTCGGTCAAGTCGCTGTCGCTGAGTGCGTATGACAACCGCAAGAAGCCCGGTGTGCCGAACGCTTCGCCGGGAACAACGGCTACTTCAACCTCGTCAAGTAAGAGGGCCGAGAGTTCCTGCGAGGTCTGCGCCACGTGTCCTGCGATGTCCTTGCCGAGCAATTCCTTAACGCTCGGGTAGGCGTAGAAGGCACCAAAAGGTTCGGGGCACGTCACGCCAGGAATGTCATTGAGCATGGAAACGATCAATTGGCGACGGCGATCAAAAGCGATCTTCATGTCATCAACGGCGGACAGGTCGCCAGAAACCGCGGCGATAGCTGCAGCCTGAGACACGTTGGCCACATTCGATGTGGCGTGTGACTGCAAGTTGGTCGCAGCCTTGATGACGTCGTTGGGGCCGATCATCCATCCCACACGCCACCCGGTCATGGCGTAGGTCTTTGCTACTCCATTGACGATGACGCATTGGTTGGCCAATTCAGGAACCAGCGTGGGCATGGAGGAAAACTCGGCATCGCCGTAAATCAAGTGCTCGTAAATTTCATCGGTGACAACCCAAATTCCGTGTTCAACAGCCCATTCACCAATGGCTTTGACCAGGGCAGGCGGGTACACCGCACCTGTCGGGTTGGACGGCGAAACAAAGACCAGAACCTTCGTCCGTTCGGTACGGGCAGCTTCGAGTTGCTCAACGCTGGCCAAGTAACCGCTCGTTTCATCGGTCATCACAACGACCGGAATGCCACCAGCAAGTTGAATTGATTCGGGATACGTCGTCCAGTACGGAGCCTGAAGGATGACTTCGTCGCCTGGATCGAGCAACGTGGCAAAAGCGTTGTACAAAGCTTGCTTCCCACCGTTAGTGACCAGGACTTGGCTGGCTTCACAGTCGAAACCACTGTCGCGCGCGGTCTTTGTGGCGATGGCCTCACGCAGTGCGGGCAATCCGGCAGCTGGGGTGTACCGATGCATGGCGGGCTCACTGCATGCCTTGATCGCGGCATCAACGATGTAGCTCGGTGTGGGAAAGTCTGGTTCGCCGGCTCCGAACCCAATGACGGGTCGACCGGCGGCCTTGAGGGCCTTAGCCTTGGCGTCAACAGCCAGGGTTGCTGATTCAGCGATAGCGCCAATGCGCTGGGACACACGGGAGTGAGGGGCAGTCATGCCCCTATCGTTCCATTACGCCTGAACCCGACTGTCTACGCCCTCAGGCATTGACTTACACTCGTCTTTCTGGCGATTGTTGCCACTGCGTGAGCGTGCCCAGCATTAGTTGGCTTCTAGCCAGCCGATACTAGGCAAGTTCCAGTTCTGGTCCGGATATTTCGGGCGCGCAGGAACGACAACTACCGGAGGGGCGTGGCTCAACTGGTAGAGCGTCGGTCTCCAAAACCGAAGGTTGCAGGTTCAAGTCCTGTCGCCCCTGCTTGGAGGCGGTCATCAGCCGCTCTCCTAAGTGTTGAACCGCAACCGCGGCTCAATAAGAACGATCGGTTCGCCGGTCAATGAATCAAGGTGAGGAAAGCGTGAGCCAAGAGGCCAGCGCCGAGAAGGGTCCCGAGAAGGACAAGGACGGTTCCAAGAGCCGCCTGGGTCTTGTCGCGCGCATCCAACTTTTCTTCCGTCAAGTCATTGCCGAATTGCGCAAAGTTATTTGGCCGACTCGTAAGGAACTCATCACCTACACCATTGTTGTTTTGGTTTTCTCCTTAATCTTCGCCGCCATCGTGGTTGTACTTGATGTGGGATTTGGAAAACTGAACTTCTGGATCTTCGGCTAAGCATGACCACGTCAGACCAAACGGAAGAAGAAAGCACTGTGACTGAAGTCCCCGTGACCTCAACGGAATCAACACCCGATGTTGACTCTGCTTCCTCGGCTGCCGCGGGCTTGACCTTTTCTGCATCTGAAGTGGCAGAGGCGCCCGTTACGGAGCCAGAAGCCCTTCCCTCCACGGGCTTGGACGCGATCGACGAGCCGGCGCCAGCTGTTGAGCCTGAAGTAGCCCCGATAGTTGACGAGGTCGTAGCCGAGCCGGTTGCTGACGCCGCTGAGTCAACTGACGAGGACGAAGAAGACCCCATCGCCGAGTTCCGCCGCGAGATGTTGCGCGCGATCGGTGACTGGTACGTCATCCACTCCTACGCCGGTTACGAGAACCGCGTGAAGACCAATCTTGAAAGCCGTGTGACTTCCATGCACATGGAGGACTACATCTTTCAGATCGAAGTTCCCATGGAAGAAGTCAGCGAAATCAAGAATGGTCAGCGCAAGCTGATCAAGCGCAACAAGTTCCCTGGATACGTTCTTGTGCGCATGGAGCTCACGGACGCTTCATGGGGAACTGTTCGCAACACCCCAGGTGTGACCGGATTCGTCGGCCACGCTCACACTCCGTCACCGCTGACCATTGACGAAGTGATCAACATTCTCGCTCCGGTTTCACAGGGTCAAGTCGCAGAAGCCGCAGAAGCTGCTGCTGCCGCAACCCTGGTTGACATCGAAGTTGGCGAGACCATCACTGTGGTTAAGGGCGCCTTCGCGACCTTGCCAGGCACCATCATCGAGATCAACCCAGATACGCAAAAGCTCAAGGTTTTGTTGTCAATCTTCGGGCGTGAAACCCCCGTTGAGCTGGCAATGAACGAAGTCGAAAAAATCTGATCCGCCCCTTCCCATCTAAGTTAAGGTTCTGACATGGCTCCCAAGAAGAAGGTCGTTGGCCTCATCAAGTTGCAGATCCAGGCTGGCCAGGCCAACCCTGCTCCGCCCGTTGGTCCCGCATTGGGTCAGCACGGCGTGAACATCATGGACTTCTGCAAGGCCTACAACGCGGCCACGGAGAACCAGCGCGGACAGATCGTTCCCGTTGAGATCTCGGTCTACGAAGACCGCAGCTTTGACTTCATCACCAAGACCCCGCCGGCTTCACGCTTGATCCTCAAGGCCGCTGGCGTGGAAAAGGGTTCGGGCGAGCCACACAAGACCAAGGTTGCTTCCATTACTCGCGAGCAAGTGCGCGAAATCGCCACCGTGAAGCTGGCTGACTTGAACGCCAACGATCTTGAAGCTGCTGAAACCATCATCGCGGGCACCGCTCGTTCGATGGGCATCACTGTTTCAAACTAAAGCACCACCAGCACCACCGTGGGAGGACCGAGCGCGGTCCGCTTACCACGACTCATCTACTAAGGAGAGCAGCAATGAAGCGCGGAAAGAACTACGAAAACGCAGCCAAGCTTGTCACCGAAGGCGAGATCTACACGCCCCTTCAAGCTGTGCGCTTGGCCAAGCAAACCTCCACCGTCAAGTTCGATGCGTCGGTCCAGGTCTCCATGCGATTGGGTGTCGACCCACGTAAGGCCGACCAAATGGTTCGTGGCACCGTCAACTTGCCACACGGAACCGGTAAGACCGCTCGCGTTCTGGTGTTCGCCACCGGTGAATTGGCTGAGCAGGCCCGCCAAGCTGGCGCTGACTTCGTTGGTGACGACGACATGATCGAAAAGGTCAACGGCGGATGGACCGACTTCGATGCAGCCGTTGCTACGCCAGAGATGATGGGCAAGGTCGGCCGGGTGGCTCGCGTCCTTGGACCACGTGGCTTGATGCCCAACCCCAAGACTGGAACCGTGACGCAGGACATTGCTAAGGCAGTTGCTGACATCAAGGGCGGAAAGATTGAGTTCCGCGTTGACCGTAACTCCAACTTGAACTTCATCATCGGCAAGGTCTCCTTCGACGAAAAGTCATTGGCCGAGAACTACGCCGCAGCCCTCGAAGAAGTGCTGCGTTCCAAGCCGTCATCGTCCAAGGGTCGTTACATCAGCAAGATCGTCTTGAGCACCTCAATGGGCCCAGGCATTGCTGTTGACCCCAACCGCACGCGTAACGTCACGGTTGATGAGACGGACGCTTAAGCCGGAGTCGTTCCGTACTTTGCTCTAAGTTCTGCGAGTTCATCCGCACTGGGTTCTCTACCAGTGCGGATGATTTCGTCTACGGTCCGAAAAATCTCCTCGTAACCGGCCGGGGTGAAGATGCAGCGGTACGTGGCTGGCTGGTCGCTGTCGTTGCGAAAACCGTGTGGAAAGTCGCGTGCGACCGAAACCCAGCTGTCGTCGCTGATCACCACGTCTTCGTCTCCCACTGTGAAGGTGATCTCACCGGAGACGACGTGGAAGTGCTCGGAGTGATGGCGGTGAATGTGGGGTTGAGCACCTAGCGCACCCGGTGGAATCGTCACCTCCACAACGGAAAACTCATTGTTGGTCTGTGATCCAGCAACCCGCAGGTTGTAGGTCAAGCCTCCGTTGTATTGCAAGAGTTCGCC
>JNSE01000021.1 GCA_000754455.1 actinobacterium acAMD-2
AGGCCTGCGTCTGCTCACCTACCTCGGCCAGGGTGCCGGCCAAGTCCTTGCGCTGAGCCGAACTCAGGGCGGTCAATGGGGACACCGTGGTCCCAATCGTGAAAAGAACTCCGCCCGAATCAGGAAGGCGGCGCAGGGTCTGGCGCTCGATCCGCAGGTGAAGGGTTTCGCCGATCCGGGATGGGTCCATTGTGCGGTCACGCGCTCGCCCTGCACTGACGGGCTGAAAGAGAGTCTCATCATCAATCAACGTCCAATTGACCCGTTGGGCAGGACGGTCGATGGTGATCGCATCAAAGAAACGGTTCGTTGCCTCAGCGATGGATTCGAAGCCTGGCACCGGCGCATGGATCGCACTCAAAGACGTCCCGATTTTCTCTGACAAAACCCAACGGCTCGGAAAGCACACGGATGCAGCGGTCAGGAAGTAGCCCCCCGAGCTCGGGACGTTGCTCCATTAAGCACAAGTCTTCGCCGACGAGCCGTCCAGCGCGGTCAATGGGATGCAACGACGACTGTTCCGACGTTGACTGCGAGTCGTCGGCGATGCCGTGGTGTCGAAGTTCGGCCTTTACTAAACCGAGGACTTCTTCCGCGCCCACCTCGGAACCTGGAATGGTGGCCACGACTTCGGCGTGATGGGACTGCAAGAGTGGCAATTTCTGCGCTAGTAATTCCGTTCGAGAATCTAGATCTAGCCAGTTCTCTAGATCCAGCCGACGCACACCAATAGAGATCGCGTAAGGACTGCCGTCAAACGGTACGGGCTGGTCCACGTCAGGTTTTGGTTCCGTTACCGCTGACCGCTTGAGGGGTCAGGAACAGATGGAGCCTTGATATCAATGGGGCTCGACAGATCGTTAGCAGCATCAACCACGCGAACTTGTGCCGCGTCCCAGGCACCGTAGCGCGGGGAGACATAGACACCTTCGGACTGAGACGCCTTGGCCAAAGCCTTGTTCAGCGCCAAGGACCGAGCCGTGGTGCCGCCACGAGGCAACAACTTCGCCTTGATCGCCTGCTGTTGCAAATAGGTCAAGGTAAAGGTCGTCAATTGTTCGGGGACAACCCAGGTGCCTTGTTGGATGGCAAACTGCTGAGCGAATTGCTCACGCGTTAGTCCACTTTCGCGAACGACCTTGACGAGAAACTGATCGACCTGAGCCGCAGACACGGTGACCTTGAGCTCCTTGGCCACGGCCGCAGTGAGTTGTTCCTCAATCCACACGGCTACCTGAGCCCGATTGACCGCGGCACCATCTGGTGCACCTGCTTGGGTGGCACGGGTGAGGTCATCAATGACCGCTGCTTGGCTAAGAACGGTTCGGATCGAAAGGTCAGCCTGACCCACCCGAGCAGCATCGGAAGCAGTTGCTGCACCACAGGCACTCGTCACGACAGCAACCATCACGAGGACTACCGCAGTGCTGGTTGCTTTGACCCACATCGGCGCTGACTTCACAAGAGCCCTTTCGATTACATTCGCGAACACTTAATTGTCGCCCAAGACTTCTAACAACAGAGTACGTGTCCATTCAATGACGTCATTATCGCGCACTAGTTGACCGCCAACGCGAGACGTCTTGGGCGCGGGGACGATGATGAGTGACGTCGCTGGCTTGACCAGAGTCCCCGGGTAAAGCCGCTCAAGTTTGAGGCGGCGTGAATCGGGGAGGTCAACGGGCGAAAATCGGATGGTTTGGCCCGTGAGTTGGATCTCCTGGACACCTACCCGAGCCGCCACCTGCCTCAATTGAGCCACGTGTAGGAGGCGATCCACCTGATCAGGCAAATTGCCATAGCGGTCCAGCAACTCCGTGTGAACTGACGCAGCTTGTTCGTCATTGGTGATGGCTGCGATTTGCTTGTACACCTGCAATCGAAGTCGCTCTTCAGCGATGTAGTCCTGCGGAATGCGTGCATCAACGGGGAGCTCAATGCGAATGGGCGGAGGTTCAACTGTTGCACCATCGCCTGCGCGGAACTCGGCCACGGCTTCACCAACCATGCGCACATACAGATCAAAGCCCACGCCGGCAATGTGACCGGACTGCTCACCGCCCAGCAAGTTACCCGCACCGCGAATTTCCAAGTCCTTCATCGCCACGGCCATTCCGCCACCGAGTTCGGAATGCTGAGCGATCGTGCTCAAACGATCATGCGCTGTTTCGGTCAAAGGAATGTCGTGGGGGTAGAGGAAGTAGGCATACGCACGTTCGCGACCGCGCCCTACTCGACCACGTAATTGGTGTAGTTGGGATAAGCCCAAGCGATCTGCTCGTTCCACGATCAGTGTGTTGGCATTGGCAATGTCTAGGCCATTTTCCACGATCGTGGTACAGACCAGGACGTCAAAGGCGCGCTCCCAGAAATCAACGATCACCTGTTCAAGGGCAGCTTCGCTCATCTGACCGTGCGCAATGGCGATCCGGGCTTCAGGAACCAGCTCACGCAGACGGAGTGCGGCTGCATCAATGGACTCAACCCGGTTATGAAGGTAGAACACCTGGCCCTCGCGCAAGAGTTCTCGGCGAATCGCCGCCGCGACCTGTCGATCCTCATAGGGACCGACATAGGTCAACACCGGGTGGCGCTCCTCGGGTGGTGTTTGGATCGTGGACATCTCACGAATGCCCGTCACTGCCATTTCCAAGGTGCGCGGAATCGGGGTTGCCGACATCGCTAGTACATCGACATCGGCGCGCATCTGCTTGAGGTGTTCCTTGTGCTCCACACCAAAGCGCTGTTCCTCGTCAACGATCACGAGCCCTAAGTCTTTGAAGGAAATTTCCGCTGAGAACAAACGGTGTGTCCCAATAACTACGTCGACCGTGCCGTCAGCCAGTCCCGCGATCACAGCTCGTGCTTCGCGTTCGGTTTGAAACCGCGATAAGCCAGCAACCTTCACCGGAAAGTTCGCGTACCGATCACTGAACGTGACGAAGTGTTGCTGCGAGAGCAAAGTCGTGGGAACGATGACGGCAACTTGCTTTCCATCTTGGACCGCTTTGAATGCTGCGCGCACCGCAATTTCGGTCTTGCCGTAGCCCACATCACCACATATCAATCGATCCATGGGGACGGGGCGTTCCATGTCCGCCTTCACTTCATCAATGGAGGCAAGCTGGTCGATGGTCTCGTTGTAGGGGAAAGCGTCTTCAAGTTCGCGTTGCCAGGGCGTATCGGGACTAAAGGCAAAACCTGGGGCTGCCATCCGTGCCGAATACAGTCGGATCAGCCCAGCGGCGATCTCTTTGACCGCCTTACGGGCTCGGCCCTTGGTCTTGACCCAGTCTGCTCCACCCATCCGCGACAAAGCGGGGGCTTCACCGCCCGAATATCGCGTCACCTGATCAAGTTGGTCGGTGGGGACAAACAATCGATCCGCTGGTCCCCCACGCTTACTGGGCGCATACTCCACGACGAGGTACTCACGCATCGAACCTTGGACCTCACGGCTCACCATCTCGACATAGCGACCTACGCCGTGCTGTTCATGAACAACGAAGTCACCTGGAGTCAGTGCCATGGCATCGATGCCGCCGCGTCTACGCGAGGGCATGCGCTGCATGTCCTTGGTCGCCACTCGCTCGCCGGAAATATCGGCTTGAGTAACCACCATTAACTTGGCGCTCGGGGCCAAAAAGCCAGCCTCAAGATTGGCCGTTGTCACTGTCACCAGATTGGGCTCAGGGGCAGCGTCTAGTTCATCAACCAATCGCGCCGCGATGTCGGCTCCATTGAGGACCTCACACATACGCTCTGCTGAACCATGCCCCTCGGTCAACACCACCACGGCCCAGTTCAGGTCAAGGTGTGCACGCAGGTCAGCCAATAATTCGTCGGTGTTCTTGCGATAGCGCACACCCAGCTCTAGGCCGGAGTCCACCCGATGCACATCACCGCTTTCTTGCAGTTCAGCATCAAAACCAAAACCAGATGTTGACCACCAGGTGCGATCTCCGGCCAAATCTCTGGCTTCATCCCAGGTGTAGAACTGTGAACCTTCGAATTCCATCGGCAACTGGCCACCATCGGCGGCAATCAACCACGAAGCCTTGAGAAATTCCTCGCTTGTGGTGAGGAGGTCGTGCGCTCTCGTCCGCACACGTTCGGGGTCGCACACCACTACGACCGCATCGCCACTGAACTGATCGAACAGTGACTCCATCGAGTCGACCAATACCGGCGCTAAGGCTTCCATGCCTTCAACAGCAATCCCGGCTTCAAGCTTGGTGCAAATGTCACTCAACTGCGGATGCGTTTCACGCAATGCAGCCGCGCGTTCTCGCACCTGATCAGTCAAAACAAGTTCTCTACACACCGGAGCCCAGAGGCTCTCCTCAGGAGCAACGGCCCGACTACGTTGATCCGCAACCGCAAAGCTACGGATCTCTTCTACGGTGTCACCCCACAATTCGGTGCGCAATGGGTGATCCACAGTCGGTGGGAAGACATCGAGAATCCCACCACGTACGGCAAACTCGCCACGATGTTCAACTAGTTCGCTGCGCACATAACCGGCCATCACTAACTTGTTGAGAACATCCTCAACATTGATCTCGTCTCCCACCTTCCAGGCGACAGGTTCAAGATCACCTAAACCGGCAACGATGGGTTGCAGTACCGAACGCACGGGAGCAACCACCACGCGAATCGGGCCGTCAGATTCATCGGGGTGACGCAAGCGGCGCAGCACCGCAAGGCGTTGACCCACGGTGTCCGCACGGGGGGACAAACGCTCATGGGGCAATGTCTCCCACGAAGGAAATTCAACAACGGATTCAGCCGGCAAAAAACCGCGTAATGATTGCGTCAAGTCCTGGGCTTCGCGTGTAGTGGCGACGATAGCCAAAACTGTTTGTCCCGAATTCGCCGTTCCCGCTAATTGAGCAACCACAAAAGGTCGAATAGCATCCGGGCCAACTACTTCGCCACCCTTGAGCCCACCATCATCAGGGATGATCCCTCGGCTGGCTAGGACTGGATCAAGTGCTGTCAGGAGCCCGCGAATTTTCATGATGGCTACGAGTTCACCGCGGCCAAGAGATCATCGGCAAGTTCAGCTCGACACATCAATATGCCGCCAGTAACCGGGACTCGTTGATTGAAGGTGAAGGCCGAACCATCCAGACGACTCACATGCAAGCCGTTAGCCAGAGCAACCGCGATTGGTGCGGCGGAATCCCACTCATTCAAATCCGAATCATGAATGTACGCATCCACATCGCCGGTGATAACCCGAGCCGCCTTCGCACCGGCTGAACCCCACAAGACGATTTCAATAGGCATCGCTTCGCCTACAGCCTGCAAGATCTCTGGCGTGCGGCTTTGGCTTGCCACAATGCGCACGACCTGACTCGATTGTGGTGCACGGTTTACCTGTTCATCGGTGGCAAACAGCACGCCCTGGGCTGGCAACGCAACGGCGGCAGCCGTAAGGGCACCTTGGCTGGCATCCCACAACGCAATGTGCACACCCCAGTCGATGCGCCCTTGGCGAGCAAACTCGCGCGTGCCGTCCAGAGGATCAACAATCCAGACTCGATCAGCCGTCAAGCGGGAGAGATCGTCAACTGCTTCCTCCGACAACACCGCATCAAGCGGTCGTCGTGCTCGCATCTGGCGATCGATGATGGCCTGAGCCAAAGCATCGCCGCGGTCTTTGATCTCTTGCCCTTCATAACGAGCAAAAAGTTCATCGCGAACAGCCAAGAGTGCATCGCCGATTTCGGTGGCTAACGCCCGAGCAAATTGAACATCGGATTCCACACTCGCCATTGTAGTAATCGCCTACTTGACCACGTCGGTGTGAAAAGTATTTTGTGCGCTCTCTAAACCATCGCGGATCAGAGATTCCACCGAGTCGGCCGCGCGGTCTACGAGAAACTCGAGTTCCTTGCGCTCTGCGGATGCAAACGGCTTCAAAACAAATGCTGCTGGATCCATCCGGCCTGGTGGTCGGCCGATTCCAAAGCGCACTCGCAGAAATTCCCCGGAACCGATGGACTGGCGAATCGACTTCAAACCATTGTGGCCATTGTCACCGCCGCCCAACTTCAGTCGCAAGGCGCCGAAATCGATATCGAGTTCGTCGTGGATGACGATGATGTTTTCAATCTCGGCCTTGTAATAGTCACGCAGGCCGGCCACAGGACCGCCGGACTCATTCATAAACGATTTGGGCTTCGCGATCACTGTGCGCTGATCTGCCAGCCGGATTTCGGCTACATCGCTTCGGGACTTGTGCACTTTCCACTTCGAACCGGTGCGTCGGGCCAATTCATCCACCACAAAAAAGCCAGCATTGTGACGGGTAGATGCGTAGGTTTCACCAGGATTACCTAGTCCGACAACTAACCAAGTCGTCATAACTCACCTCAATGGTGTTGTGGCAAAACTGAGCACACAAGAAAGCGGTGGTTACGCCTCAGCAGGTGCGGCGTCGGCTGCAGCGTCAGCGGCCGGTGCGGCAGCTTCCTCAGTTTGAGGAGCCACAATGTGAACCACGGAAACATCACCATCGGCAGCAAGCTCAACGCCCTCAGGCAGCTTCACATCGGAAGCGTGAACCGTGGATCCAATAGGCAAACCAGCAATGTCGACTTCAATTGAGGTCGGGATGTTGGTAGCAAGTGCGAGGACCGTGAGGTTGTCAGCGTGCTCAACCAAACTGCCAGGCTCAGCAGAGCCCACGGTGATAACGGGAACTTCAACGATGACCTTTTCGTTGGCGTTAATCACCACGAGGTCAACATGCTCAATGATCTGACGAAGTGGGTCTCGCTGAATGGACTTCGGCAACGTCAGCTGCGTCTTGCCATCACCGAGCTGCAACTGGATCAACACGTTCTGTTGCTTCAGAGCACGCGTGAGGTCGCGACCAGGCAGGGTGATGTGGATCGGGTCGGTGCCGTGGCCATAAATGACCGCAGGAATATTGCCGTCACGGCGGATTCGGCGGGCTGCACCCTTACCGAACTCATCACGCGGCTGCGCATCGATGCGGACCTCGGACACTGACTACTCCTCAAATCATGGTGACGTGGTGGAAAGAGCTTTCCACGTCTACGGTGAACACACCTTACGCGAGGTCAAATCAGACGATTTCCTCGGGTCTAGGCAGGGGAATTACGAGTGCCCATCAAACAGGCTTGTGACCGAGCCTTCGTCAAATACTTCATGAATGGCCCGCGCGAGCAAGGGCGCAATCGACAGCACGGTCAGCTTGTCAAAAGTGTGCTCCGGCGGAATAGGCAAGGTGTCAGTGATGACGACTTCCGAGATCCGACTGTTGGTCAAGCGCTCAACAGCCGGACCGGACAACACTCCATGAGTAGAAGTCGCAATGACTTCAATGGCGCCATTTTCGAACAGTGCATCCGCTGCCTTGGTGATCGTTCCGGCAGTGTCAATCATGTCGTCAACGATGACGCACACCCGGCCCTTGACGTCACCGACGACTTCCAAAACTTTGGCTTCGTTAGGAATGTCAGGGTCGCGACGCTTGTGGATGATGGCCAACGGAGCATCCAAGATGTCGGTCCAGCGTTCGGCAACGCGAACCCGGCCGGCATCAGGGGAAACCACAGTGATGTTGCTGCGATCGTATTTTTCCTCGACATGACCGGCCAAAAGCGGCAAGGCGAACAGGTGGTCCACCGGGCCATCAAAGAAACCTTGGATCTGCGAGGTGTGCAGGTCAACGGACATCAAGCGGTCTGCGCCAGCAGTCTTAAACAAGTCAGCCATCAAACGTGCACTGATCGGTTCGCGACCACGGTGCTTCTTGTCTTGGCGAGCGTAGGCATAAAACGGAACGATGACCGTGATGCGCTTGGCCGATGCGCGCTTAAGCGCATCAATCATGAGCAGTTGTTCCATGATCCACTTGTTCACGGGCTCGGTGTGACTTTGCAGAACGAACGCATCGCAACCACGAACCGATTCCTCAAAGCGCACGAAGATCTCGCCATTGGCGAAGTCATAGGCACTGGTGGGCACAATTTCAACGCCCAGTTGCTCGGCAACTGCTTCAGCTAGTGCTGGGTGGGCGCGGCCCGTGAAGAGCATGAGCTTCTTATGGCCCGTGGTCTTAATGCCGGTCACTTCAAGCCTCTCGGTCGTGTGATCAAGTGCAGGAGTCCATCCTGCCGTTCTGCTCGCACGGTAGCGGAAGTGGGTCGCCTAGATCCGCGCTATGACAAAGATTGTTACTCGTCGGGGGTCTGAGTCGAGGCTGAACCCTGTGCCGCATCCGCGGCTCGTGCGGACGAACTACCGGGGCGCTTTCGCTGAACCCAGCCATTGATGATCTTTTGCCGAGCACGTGCAACGGCCATCGCACCGGGTGGAACATCCTCGGTGATGACCGATCCTGCTGCCGTGTACGCGCCATCGCCAATCGTTACCGGCGCCACCAACATCGTGTCGCTGCCGATGCGCACAGAATCACCGATCACCGTGCGGTGCTTGTTTTCCCCATCGAAATTAACAAAGACTGTGGCCGCTCCGATGTTGGTATCGGCACCGATCTCAGCATCCCCAACGTAGGAAAGGTGCGGCACCTTGGAGCCTTCACCCACTCGCGAGTTCTTGATCTCGACAAATCCACCGGCCTTAGCGCCGCGTTCTAACGTGGTCCCCGGTCGTAAGTAGGTGTACGGACCAACGGTTGCGTCGGAGCCAATCACGGCGAGCTCGCACGTGGCATCACGAACCTGTGCGTTTTCACCGACTTCGGTGTCTACCAACGTCACTCGCGGTCCGATGATGGCACCGCTAGCGATGGATGTGGCACCGACTAGGTGCGTCTCAGGCAGCAAGACTGCCTCGGGTGCGACATCCACATTGACATCAACCCACGTCGTGGCCGGATCAATGATGGTCACACCAGAAAGCATCAGCTCACGGGTGCGACGGTCGCGCATCACCTGGCCAGCATGAGCTAGTTGGGCTCGGTCATTAATTCCAAGGATTTCGTCGGGGTGGGCCGCGGATACGGCTGACACACGCAATGAAGCCGTGCGCATTAATGCCACAACATCGGTGAGGTACTCCTCGCCCTGCGCATTGTCAGTGCTGATCTTGTTGAGCGCCTCGCGCAATGGTCCGAGTGCAAAGGCGTACATCCCGGAATTGACTTCGCGAACAGCGCGTTGGTCATCATCAGCATCGCTTTGTTCAACGATTGCCTCGACTGTGCCATCAAAGGATCGAATCACTCGCCCATAGCCGGTGGGGTCTTTCAGTGTTGCCGTCAAAACTGTGGCGCTATTGAGTTCACCTTCATGTGATTCAACCAATGCCATCAACGTCTCAGTGGTCATCAGCGGGCTATCGCCGGACAAGACCACCACCGTGCCTTCGATGCCTTCAAGTGCTTCCAAGGCGATGCGAACAGCGTGGCCGGTTCCGTTTTGCTCAACTTGAACAACCGTGGCTACATCAGGATCAATATCAGCGAGATGGGAAATGACCTGGTCGCGTCCGTGACCCACAACCGCGACGATGCGGTCAGGATGCAAAGTGCGCGAGACATGAACCACGTGACCGAGGAGCGTGCGTCCCGCTAGTGCATGCAACACCTTGGGGGTTGTCGAACGCATCCGCGTTCCCTCGCCAGCAGCGAGGATGACAATGGCAGCGGGTCGGGTCTGGCTCACGCGCTCAACCTTAGCGAGAAATCCGCCACGGACAGGAGCTCCCGGACGAGGATTCGAACCTCGGTTCTCGGCACCAAAGGCCGGCGTCCTGCCAGCTAGACGATCCGGGATTGGCGCGGAAACCACGCCTGAATGAGGCCAAGCCTAGAACGCTGCACCTCGCGCAGTGACATTGGGCATGATGGGCACGTGAGTAACCAGTCCGAGACCATCCAGCCGTCATCACGGCCACGAACCCGCATGAGCGGGAACGAACGACGTGAACAGCTCTTGGATATCGGTCGGTCCCTCTTCGCCGAACGCGGATTTGACGCCACCTCCGTTGAGGAGATCGCCACCAAGGCTGGGGTTTCCAAGCCCGTCGTGTACGAACACTTCGGCGGCAAAGAAGGCCTCTACGCGGTCGTCGTAGATCGTGAAGTGCAAAAACTCCTTGAAGCCATCAAGGGCTCGCTGACCGCTGGTCACCCGCGTGAGGTTCTTGAACGCGTGGCTTTCGCCCTGTTGGGTTACGTTGAGCAAAACTCCGATGGCTTTCGCATCTTGGTTCGCGATTCGCCCGTGGCAACGTCCACCGGTACGTTTTCTAGTTTGATCAGCGATGTGGCATCGCAAGTGGAACACCTGTTGTTCGAACAGTTCCGCATGCGCGGCTTTGATACCCGTTACGCCCCGATGTATTCGCAGATGCTCGTTGGCATGGTTGCGCTCACCGGTCAGTGGTGGCTGGATGTGCGAGAGCCCAGCAAAGAAGAAGTCGTAGCCCACTTGGTGAACTTGTCGTGGAATGGATTGTCGGGTCTAGAAGCTGACCCACAACTCACTGACTAACTAATGGCCCGGGCTAATCACGCGTGCGCCCTGGGCTGGGCCTTCAGCAGTTTTCACCGTCCGGCACACACCAGCAGAACTCAAGTTCACCGCGATATCCACTGCATGTGCGTGGTCTCGGGCTAGAAACGCACAGGTGGGTCCAGACCCAGAAACTAATCCCGCCAAAGCACCGGCTTCAAGCCCTGCATTAAGCACTCGTTGCAAATCCGCGCGCAAAGCCACCGCGGGTGCCTGCAAATCGTTGAGCAAAGCACTGGCCAAAGCCGTGGTGTCGCCAGAGCTGAGCGCTGTCAGGACGGCATCAGGCACTCGCGGTTCAGGGATCGCGCGATCACCGCGCAGTTCGTCAAGTTTGGAATACACACTTGGGGTAGATAAGCCGCCCATGGCCAAGGCGAATACCCAGTGGAATCCCCCACGTACCAACACCGAGGTCAATTGATCCCCACGACCTAATCCCAGCGCTGTTCCGCCGTGCAAGGAGAACGGCACATCAGCACCAAGTTCGGAAGCAAGCTGATACAACACCTCGCGGGGAACGTGTGACTCCCACAATGCATCGCACGCGACCAGAGTTCCGGCCGCATCGGCGCTGCCGCCGGCCATTCCCCCAGCAACCGGAATTCCTTTAGCAATGTGAATCGAAACATCAGCCACTGTGCCTAGGTGTCGGGCTAAGAGTTCGGCTGCGCGCCAAGCAATGTTGGTGTGATCAGTGGGAACAACATCAGCACCCTCACCGGAAATGGTGAGTTCGATGCCACCACCAGGATTCGGGCTCACCGTGATGTCGTCAAAAAGTGACACGGCTTGAAAGACCGTCGCGAGATCGTGATAGCCATGTTCATCGAGTCCACCCACACACAAGGCCAGATTGACTTTGCCGGGAGCGCGCACCACAACGGTTTCGGAAAACTCTGGGAGGGCGGCGGTCATGAGCCCATTGTGCGCTGTCGGGCGATCGCAATCGCGACGAATTGGGCAACATCAAGGGCTTCGCCTCGAAGCGAGGGGTCGACTCCTGCCGTCTCGAGCAAAGCATCCACGGCTTCACGCGAGCCAGCCCACTGCGCAAGGGTTGAGCGCAAGGTCTTGCGGCGTTGGGCAAAAGCGGCATCGACGACAGCGAAGACTTGCTGTCGAGTGACTTCAGTTGTGATTGGCGCATGACGTTGGAGTGCCACCAATCCCGAATCCACGCGCGGCTGCGGCCAAAAGACTGTGGTTCCTACTGATCCAACCCGCGAAACTTCTCCGAACCATCGCGCCTTCACCGAGGGCACACCGTAGGTTCGCGAACCAGGTGGAGCCGCAAGACGATCAGCAACTTCTGACTGCACCATCACCAGCACCTTGGTTATCGAATCAAACGTCGCCAGCAAGTGAAGCAACACCGGCACAGAAACGTTGTACGGAAGGTTGGCTACCAATGCGGTTGGTTCTCGATCTAATGAATTGACCTGTAACGCATCGGCATTGATGATCTGTAGCCGATCGACCAACGTCGGGGCTTGCTCGCTAACGGTCTTGGGCAAAGCACCAGCAAGAACATCATCAATTTCGACCGCGATAACGCGTTGCACCCGCGGAAGAAGTCCCAGTGTTAACGAACCCAGCCCTGGGCCTACTTCAAGGACGACATCTTGAGCGTCAACATCGGCCAGCTGCACAATCCGGCGGACCGTATTGGCATCGACAACAAAGTTTTGGCCACGTTGCTTGGTGGGACGCAGATTCAATTCGCTGGCTAACTGCCGAATGCGCACGGCACCTAGAAGTTGCGCGGCCTCATCAGCACTCATGGGCTACCACGGTCCAAAGACCCGCTCGGAGTTTGCCGAAATCGCCGCACATAGTTCCGCTTCGCTGCAATCCAAGGTCTGTGCCATGACGCGAACAGTGTGCGGAATCAAATAGGACGCATTAGGGCGGCCGCGAAATGGTGCTGGGGTGAGAAAGGGCGCATCGGTTTCGACCAAGATGCTGGTCAAGGGAGTAACAGCCAACGCTTCCCGCAACGAGTCGGCGTTCTTAAAGGTCACAGTGCCAGCAAAGGACAACATAAAGCCGCGATCAATGCACTCACGGGCAAAGGTGGCATCCCCTGAGAAGCAATGCATCACCACAGTGTGAGGAGCACCGACCTCATCCACGATCGCCAACACATCATCGTGGGCATCGCGATCGTGAATCACGACCGGCTTGTTGACTTGCTTAGCAATAGCGATGTGCTGCTTGAACGAATGGTGCTGAGCCGCTCTACCCGACTCGTCGGTGCGGAAGTAGTCCAAACCTGTTTCGCCAACGGCACGTACTCGCTCATGCATCGCCAGCTCGGCGATCTCTGCTAACGCAGCATCGAGTTGATCCGCAGATTCAGCCGCTAGCCGGGGTGCCTCATTGGGGTGCAGGGCCACAGCCGCCAGAACCGAGGGATGGGACTTTGCGGCCTCCACCGACCAGCGAGCACTCGGCAGGTCGCAACCAATTTGCACCACACGGTCGATACCGACAGCCGCCGCGGAACTCAGGGCTTCGGTGACATCCATCCACGTATCACCGTCACGAATATCGAGGTGGCAGTGACTGTCAGCGACTGCAACGGCGAGTGGTTCAGGAGCAGGCGGGTACGAGGTATCGCGGGTTCGACCTTCATTTCGGCGCTCACGAACCGGTTGGAGGTCCTCACTCATGAAGAAAATTCCTCAGGATCTTCCAACCGTGGGAACAGCGAATCACCCTTAGTCAACACGCTGCCCGCAGGAAGCAGACCCCATTGGCCACAGTCTTGAATGCGTTGACTGGCCAGCGATCCAAGCGCAACTTCGGCACCTAACTGCGACCACAACGATGCGCACGCCTTCGGCATCACCGGATTGAGCAGAACGGACAAGATGCGCAAACCTTCGGCCGCGGCGTACAACGTTGTTGCTACGGAATCACGGGCAGCCTGGTCAGTGTCCATCGTCTTGGCGACTTTCCACGGCTCTTGAATGGTGAGGTAGCCATTGACCGCATCGACCAGTTCCCACGTGGCATTGATCGCGCCGGAAAAACTCAAGGAGTCAACAGCAGAATCGGCTGCTTGTGCCGCTCGTGCCGCGACCTGAGCCAATTCCTTCTCAGCATCACCGGACGACACTGCTTCGGGCAACACGCCCTCAAAGTATTTGTTCGTCATCGCGGTCACACGAGAGGCGAGATTGCCCAATCCATTGGCGAGTTCAGCCGTGTAGCGCGCCGACATGTCTTCCCATGAGAACGATCCATCTTGTCCAAACGAAATCGCGCGCATGAAGTAGTAGCGAAAGGCATCAGAACCAAAATGATCAATGATCGCACTAGGAGCGATACCCGTCAGCTTGCTCTTACTCATCTTTTCGCCACCGACAAGCAACCAACCATGAGCGAACACCTTCGCTGGCAACGGCAAACCCGCAGCCAAGAGCATGGCTGGCCAAATCACCGCGTGAAATCGCAAGATGTCCTTGCCCACCAGGTGAACATCGGCAGGGAAGGTCGATGCAAATTTTGATTGACCCGGCTCGTCTGTGTCTCCCAGGCCTACCGCCGTTGCGTAGTTAAGCAAGGCGTCAAACCACACATACACAACCTGTGATTCGTCCCACGGAACTTTGATCCCCCAGTCAAATGTGGATCGAGAGATCGACAGGTCATCGAGGCCGGAACGAATGAAGGACAAGACTTCATTTCGTGCACTGGCCGGTTCAACAGCGCTCGGGTTGGCCTCGTAGTGATCAAGCAATGCTTGGCCATAGCGGCTCAAGGCAAAGAAGTAGTTGGTCTCCGACAACATTTCCACCGGAGTGCTGTGAATGGGGCAACATTTTTGTCCCGCGTACTCGCCGGTTCCATCAATGAGGTCGCCCGCGACCTTGTATTCCTCACACCCCACGCAATAGGGGCCTTCGTAGTCACCTTGATAGATGTGCCCAGCGTCATAGAGGGACTGGAGAAATGCTTGGACACGCTCGGTGTGACGCGATTGAGTCGTGCGGATGAAATCGTCATTGGCGACATCGAGGGTGTGCAATACGGGCTTCCACGCCGACTCAACCAAGCGGTCAGCCCAGTCTTGCGGCGATACCCCGTTTGCTTCTGCAGTTCGCAAAACCTTTTGACCGTGCTCATCGGTTCCGGTCAGAAACCACACGTCTTCGCCACGTTGACGATGCCACCGCGTCAGCACATCCCCGGCCACGGTGGTGTACGCGTGACCGATGTGGGGAGCGTCGTTGACGTAATAGATAGGCGTCGTGACGAAGTAGGTCTTAGGTGAACTCACGCGCTGATCTTACGCGTGAACCCACTCAGCCTCCTGCACGCACGCCCACTGGTGCTGGACTAGTGAAGGGTTCCAGCCCATTGACGTGTGCGGTGTCCGCGCAACCGAACTGATTCCCAACGGGCTCCGGCGATGAGCAAACCCACACCCACCACTGCCAACGACACCCACTGTGGAAGCAGGGCAGCTACGTCGGCAATTTGCGCAACAGAGATGACGATGACGGCCGCCACACCCGGCCAAAACACTCCGGCCCAATGGTTGCGCCCGCCCACGATGGCTAGGACTAAACCGAGGATGAGAAAACTGACGATTCGGATAACGGCTTCTGTTGATGGCGCTTCACCAGCACCGGAACTTCGCGTTAAGGAATCCTCCAACACCCACGCGACGGGAAACAGTAGAGCCGCAGTGATCGCCGGTGCCACACTGCTCCACGTGGAAACCACATGGTCATGAGTGAGCAAGACAACCGATAGACCGACCAACAACAACGGCACCGCGATGAAGAGTCCATGCAACTCCGGGCCCAGACCCCACTGATCGATGTTGAGCCACTTCCACGCCAGGTGACCGCCTTCGGCAGCAAGAGCACCGGCAAACCACAAAGTCCACACTGCGGAACGCATCCACGCTAATGCAGCGAGCAAACCAAACCCGGCCACGAGAAGCGCTGTAACAGCGGCTGGCTCAGCAACAGTGATGTCGGCTGGAAAGCGATTGACGTCGTTAAGCAATTGCTGGGACCACAGCAAGATCATGGCGAACGCGGTGAAGGCGGGAAGGCTTGTGGGCTTGCCGGGGCGTAGGCGAACGAGTACGAGGTGCAACACCACACACACGGCCACCGCTGTCAGCGCCACACCCAATCCAGTCCACCAGGGGTACTCGTCTCCAATCCACGCCGTGACGTCAGATCGCGGCAGATCGCTGAAGATCTCCTCATTGGTCACTGGTTGCGCGGTGGAAGCAAGGAATGGCAAAACCAGCGCACCCGCCCCAGCAATTGCGGCGAGGCGAATCAATGAACCGCTAACAAATCGAACGAGTGGCTCTTTACCTAGTTCCTCCTGACTCCATTGAGCGCGCGTCATCAGATGCGCGCCGGCAGACACCAAAACCACTGTCAAAAGGAACGCGGCAGGAATCAACACAAGGCGGTTGGCGGGATCATGGGCAGCAGCGAAAGTTCCGATCGAAGAGACCACTAAGAGCACGGCCGCACCTGTTGGATAGGACCACCAGCGCGCACGCAAAGCGCGGTCTGTCACCAAGTAGGCCAAGGAACCAGCAAGAGCGATCGTCACAGCCACCAGGGCAATGAATCCACCGTCCGTGCCCGCATCATCAAGCTTGCCAGCAGTCGTCACCGCAATGACGCAAATGCCGATGAACCCAGAGACGACCGCAAACCACTGCCACGGGACTCGATGCCAAGCGCGCTGTTGATCACTTAGAGCAAGACCGGTCATCGCAGCAGCGCCGGCGATGCAGACTCCGCCAACCCACCAACCCACCCAGTCCGGCGCTTGTTCAGCGTCGAGGATTGGTGCGGAGGCAAATGCCATCAAGGCCATGTGCGAAAAGACCACTGCAGTCAAAATCGCGGCAGCTGGTTGGCGTTGTGCTTGGCGATAACTCCACAACAAGCCAAGAAGGGCTGCTGCCACAACCGACAATGCCCGTGGCCATGGCGAGAGCGCATCAGAAGAAATCCAAAAACTTGATGTGACAACCAGCAACAGCACGCCCGTGACTGACAGCGCACTTGCTGTCCCAGGAATTCGACGAGCCAAGCGATAACCGCCCGCAAGCGCGCCAACACCAGCAACAACAAGCACGAGAAGTTGGCCTATCGCACCCAGAACATCCCAAGCAAAGGCCGTAAAGGCAATCGCAGCCGCCACTAAAGCAAAAACACCCGTTCCCAAGATAAATCCGGCAGCCGTGATTCCAGGGCGGGCTGGTCGCGGTTCAGCAATTTCCGGGCGAGCTTCGTCGGCCGCCACTACCGCGTCGTCAGCACCGTGTTCAAGTACCCATGAACGCTTGGTATCGATCCACTGCTCAAGATCAGTCAGATATTTCAATTCCGCTTGGGCAGCCGAGGACAGTTGCAGGCCACACGAAGGACATCGCAGGTCCCCGTTGTGTCCTGCGCTGGTCAATCCGTTGGAACAGCGTGGGCAGTGCACCAAAGTTGTAGTCACGTATTCATGATGACACCCAACTCCCCCAAACCGAAGGCCTTTAGGGGTGGTCTTAGGTCCGGTCTTTTTGAGGTGGGTCTACTGCTGACCCTTTGCGGCGACGACCGCGTCAAAGACCTCACGCTTTCGCGCACCCGTCGAGTGCGCCACGTCGGCTATGGCTTCTTTACGCGTCATCCCCGCACTCTCTAGAGCGTGTACCTGCGCGACCCACTGGGCCGGATCACCGACTGCGGTATCAGTCGAGGCGCCTTGGACCACGATCGTGATTTCACCCTTGACCCCGTCAGCGGCCCAGAGCTCAAGCTCAGCCAACGTCCCTCGGCGAATCTCCTCGTAGGTCTTGGTCAACTCCCGGCACACTGCAGCGGGTCGATCACTTCCCAGTACTTCCTTCATCGTGGACAGGCTGGCCGAAAGTCGGTGCGGTGCTTCAAAGAAAATCATCGTTCGGGTTTCTCGCTCCAGTCCATGGAGAGACTTTGTTCGCTCGCCCGCTTTGCGAGGCAAAAACCCCTCAAAACAAAATCGGTCACTAGGCAATCCGCTCACAGCCAACGCCATCAGCACAGCCGATGGTCCAGGTAAGGCCGTGACTGCAATTCCAGCTTCCACCGCAGCTGAGACCAACCGAAAACCCGGATCGCTCACCGATGGCATACCGGCATCGGTAATGACGACAACCGTCAAACCAGCTTTCAAGTCAGCCACCAACCCCGGTGTGCGCTCGACCTCATTGGCTTCAAAGTAGGAAACAACTCGACCGGTGGGCACAATGCCCACATCCGAACACAGGCGCTTAAATCTGCGAGTGTCTTCAGCAGCGATCACGTCCGCACTGGCTAGTTCACTGATTAGGCGTGCCGATGCATCCCGAAAGTCACCAATCGGTGAGGCGGCAAGAACTAGGCGTCCACTCATACCCACATCTTGGCACTGTCGCCCTACGATGAAGTCGTGAATGAGGTGGTGGAACGAACGCTGTATTTAGCACCCGTTGGTGAAAACACGCCCTCCACCCAATCCAATGACCGAGATGGAAGGCTGCGCCGCCTCAAAGAACAACTGTCAAAGCCCATGCCCAGCGATGGTGTGTGGGGATGGCTTGGGCCACTGCTGGTTACCGCTATCGCCGCAGGCTTGAGGTTTTATCAGCTTGGTCGCCCCAAGAGAATCACCCTTGATGAGACCTATTACGTCAAGGGCGGGTTGTCCTTGTGGGAATTTGGGTTCGAACGCGATGGCGTTGCCAACGCCGACAAACTTTTAGCATTAGGCAAGACCGGCATCTTTGAAACCACCGCCGACTACGTCGTGCATCCCATGTTTGGCAAATGGGTTATCGGCGCAGGAATTCAAATCTTTGGACCCAACGCCTTCGGTTGGCGTTTTATGGTCGCGCTTCTAGGAACCCTCGCCGTCTTCGTGATCGCGCGTATTGGGCGCCGAATGTTTCGCTCGACCTTGATTGGTTGCATGGCAGGCCTACTTCTTGCCGTTGACGGAACCGCGATTGTCATGTCCCGCATCGGCATGCTCGATGGTGTCTTGGCCGCACTACTGGTCTTCGCCTTTGGCTGTTTGCTCGTGGACCGGGACAAGAGTCGTGAGCTACTAGCCCACCGAATGAAATTCATCGAAATGGGCGAGAACGGTCTGTGGCAGGGGGCAGGGCCACACCTAGGAGTTCGCCCGTGGCGATTGGCCAGCGGTGTATTTCTTGGCTTGGCCCTGGGAACGAAGTGGAGTGCCCTCTATTTCATCGCTTTCTTCATCATCCTCAGCGTCCTGTGGGATGCGGGGGCACGTCGTCGTGCTGGCATCAGTTCACCTTTGTTGTCGGCCATCAAACGCGACTTCATTCCAGCAGCACTTTCTTTCGGCGCGCTCGCTGTGGTGGTGTACGTGATGACCTGGGGTGGCTGGATCCTCACCGATGGTGGCTGGGATCGCCAGTGGGCCGCCGATCGCACGACGTCGTATCCCTTCATCCCTGATGTGATTCGTAGTTTGTGGCACTACCACGTTGAAATGCTCAAGTTCCACAGCACATTGACCACATCGCACCCGTACGAATCCAATGCGTGGGGCTGGTTGATTCAAGCTCGACCCACAGCGATCTATTATTCTTCCAACGTTTCGTGTGGTGCCGCGAAGTGCACATCAGCGATCACCTCTATTGGCAACCCGATGTTGTGGTGGGCCGGAGTCTTGGCCATGGGCTACTTAGCCATTGAATGGTTGGGCCGCAGAGACTGGCGAGCCGGAGCCATCCTTGGTTGCATCGCCGCGGGCTGGCTGCCTTGGGTGGTCTTCTATAACGAGCGAACGGTCTTTGGTTTTTACACCGTGGTCCTGTCGGCATTTATGGCTCTTGCCGTGGCCTACTGCTTGGGCCGAATCCTTGGTTCATCCGATGCTTCCACGCGCCGGCGCACCATTGGTGCCGGCGTAGTCGGCGCCTATCTGGCCATCGCCGTTGTGGCCGCTGCCTTCTTTT
Organism: actinobacterium acAMD-2; assembly: GCA_000754455.1. Lineage (GTDB taxonomy): Bacteria > Actinomycetota > Actinomycetes > UBA12327 > UBA12327 > AcAMD-2. The sequence goes on from JNSE01000021.1 coordinate 19,516, forward strand.
TGCCCATCTGGATTGCCGACCCGATTTCCTACGCGCAATGGGGTCAACGCATGTGGTTTAAGTCTTGGATTTAGACCTGTTCCCCACGCCATGGCGTCCAACGCTGGCTAATCTTGACGATACCTAGAGGAAAAAGGTTGTTGTGGCTAAACAAAAGGCATCGTCGCTGAGTTCAGACATCAGGGATACGTCAATCCTTGGCGTGGTCACTTGGATCATCTATGCGGTCACCGCGACAGTGACTGCCACGGTTGGTCCCAAGGGACTGGTGTTTAGCAATGACACCTTCTTTAGCGCTTACCCGGCTTGGACGATTGCTCAACTTCAGACGATCAACATCGACACCGTCACCCAATTCACTAGCAGTGGATGGGCCTTCATCCTTGATGGCAACTTGCGAAGTGACCGCTTCCCTGGCGCGATTTTTTGGGCTGTTCCGTTCTATCTCATCGGCGGCGGTGACACGTTTTCGATCGGACCCTCAGCCATCGCTGCGGCAACTGCTTCGGCGATCACCATCGTCTTTATGCATCGTGCGTTCTTGAGCCTGGTCAATCGCAAGACCGCTTTGGCAGCCGCTGTTCTATTAGCTTTTGGTACCGCCATGTGGTCTGTCTCAGCAGACTCGTTGTGGACGCACCCCACGACGTTGATGGGATTGGCCATCGGCTCATGGGCCATGACGCGTTCCCACTTCGCCATTGCTGGCTTGGGCTATGCGGTGGCGATCTTGAGTCGACCGCACACGGCTGTGGTCGCAGCGGCCGTGGGGATCTGGGAGTCCATCACCCGCAAGTCCATTCGCCCGGCACTCCTGGTGGGCGCCACCAGCCTGCTGGGCCTGATCGGATTGGTCGCCTGGAACAAGATCAATGCCAACTCATGGGACATTTTTCCGGGTACCTACGGCGGACGATTCGATGCAGCAATCAGTGGCGGGGACGGCGGGCAAGCCAAACCCAATCTGTGGAGCGCTGACCTGGCCGCCACTTTCTTTTCCCCCTTACGCGGAATCTTTATCTACTCCCCCTTCCTCCTGGCTTTGCTGCCCGGGGTAATCAAGGCGTGGCGCGTGGCACCGGCTTGGGTCCGCTCAAGCACCGTGGGTGCTGGCTTGTACTTGCTCGTTCAACTTGCGGGCAACGTGTGGATCGGCGCAACTGGCTTCTTTGGTTACCGGCTCACGCTTGAGCCATTGCTGCTCGTCACACCACTGCTTGCTTTGGCATGGCAAGAATGGACATCTCAGATCACTATCGCTCGACGAGCCTTTGGAACACTCGCAGCCGTGTCGCTCTGGTGGTTTGCGGTGGCTTCAATCACACGCAGCCCTGACCTCAATGGGCTCTCACAAGAACTGCCGTGGACACAGTGGCAAGTGCCGCTGGCGATCCAAGCTCAACAACCTGGAGTCTGGTTGGCAGCCACCGCCTTTGTTGCCGCGGTGGGCTACCTGGTGTGGCCGCCGATGACGGGTCCACCGGTTGTTGCTGCCAAGCCTGAAGGCAAAACCAAGAAGGGCAAGAAGAACTAGTCCTTCTTAGGTCCGCCAAAGCGCGCCATCAAAGCCTCGTCCATGCCGAACTCGGCCATCAGCTCACTCATGTGCGTCATGGTGACTTCTTCTGCGCCTTTGCCCTTGGCATATGTCTCAACCTGGGTCATGACCATTTCCCGAACCATGGGTGGAATCTGCATTAAGCCTTCCATCGAGTCCTTGTCCCAGTGCATCGTTGGGTCAATACTCTCCGCCTGAATGCCACGGGGGGTTTCCTTCAGACCAAAGCTCACCACATCGCTGGGGATGGCATAGAAATACTCGAACCGATTTTCGTCGCCCAAACCAATGGGCAGGTTCATCGCCGGGATGCGGTCTGCGCGACTCATCTTTTCCAAACCCTCATCCATGATGATGGCCTTGATGTCGGCGTAAACAATTCCGCTGCTCTTGTCCAACTCAACGATGCGATCAACCGTGCATTCCATGATCTGTGGCGCTTGCTCAAGGCTAGGCGGCTTGACATAGCGAGAAGGAATCGCGGTGAAGCGAGTGTGCTCCAACTCGTTGACGCCCTCAGGATAAAAGCGCGCTGTTTCCATCAAGTCTTCGAGGTATTCCGATGATGGGCAGTTAATGACAAACTCGCCCGTTGCCTTGATGTTTTTGAACGTGTGCGAATCCTGGCGAAATCCCATCATCATCTGGGGAGTCTTGGCCATCACGTCATATTGCATGATGTGTGAATAGGGAGCAGCGTTCACGCGACCGTCTTTGTCCATCGTGGTGATCACGGTGATGAGCTTGGGAAAGATCCAGGCATCTGAATACCAAAACGGACGGATGGGAATTTCTTCCTTCACAACAACTCCTTTAGCGCTCCCCGATGATGTGGCAAGTGTGCCCTGTTCAGCGAGACCTGTCATCTGCAGTGCGTGCAAACGCCACCAATCCGCCTGCCTCAAGCCATAATTGGCAGGTGAACACCGGATATGCCGCTGCCTCCCGAGACCTCGGGCGCGAAGTGGTCAAGATTGAACGCGAACTGGTCCACTTCTTTTACCCAGTGGTTGCCGGCGTCACCGTCTTGGTGGCCGTGATCGTGTGCGACAAGCTGGAGAGCCCGCAGTTAGCGATCCCCTTCGCCATTGGGGCCACGCTTACTCCGCTTGCATCCACCAGGGAACCGTCACCGCGCCGAACCTTTACCTATCTGTGGGCCTTGGTCTGGATCACCCTTTCCGTTCTCCTGGGAAGCTTGCTGTCGCGCGATGCATTTGCCTTTGCCCTCATCGGAATTGTCGTGTCGGGTCTGTATGGAATTGCCTGTGGACTAGTCGGGCGCATCAGCGCAAACGCACGAATCATCGGCGTGCTTTCTTTAGTCTTCTTTGCCATCTACTTGGGTTCTCCGGAGACGCGGCTAGGTGCGCTAGAGAGCACGGCCATGGTGGCCTTAGGCGGCTTCTTGCAAATCGGGGTCTTGACCTTGCTCAGTCTTCGCCGCGAACCACCCAGTACGTGGGCTATCTCCGCTGTCACGTCATCTGCTCTGCAGAGATTGCGCGATGGCTTGTCGTGGGATGAGCGCTACGTCCGGCATGCACTGCGGCTCGGCGCTGCCATGGCGACAGGTACCGCTCTGGCGCTTTTCCTCGCCCACACCTTTTCCTGGCCCCACCAATATTGGCTTCCGATGACCATCGCATGGATCCTGCTCCCCGACGCCCAAGCGACGACGACGAAGACTGCATCGCGCATCCTCGGAACTTTCATTGGGGTGGGCCTCATCGCCATCGTGGTGGGTGTAATTCTTGGCGCCGAGCCATCGCTGCTTCAAAGCGCGCTGATCGCTGGCTTTGGCGCCTTTTTGATGCTCGCCTTCATCTTCGCCAACTACACCGCAACAACCACTGGGATTACGATTTTCGCGATGACCATTTTTACTTTGGTCGAGGATCCCCTCAATTCGACACTTCCCTATCGACTAGCCCTTACTGTTATGGCTGGCGCCATTGCACTGACGTTTGCTCAGTTCTGGCGCGATGAATCCGTACCCACGCAAGTGTGAGGAGAACCTCGGTGTTTGGACGTAAGAAAGACGAAGCCTTCGTCTCAAGCCCAATGCGCGACAACTGGTATCAATCCAGTTCGTACTGGCCCTCATCATTTGCCCTGGTCACCACTGTTGATGAGGATGGCAACACCAACATCGGGCCGTACCAACTCAGCTTCCCGTTTGAGATCATCACCGGGCGATCGTTCTTGGTTATCAGCCGACAAAACTCCAATACTGACCAAAACATCAAGCGCACCGGTAAAGCCGCGATGAACTTTGTCGAATTCGATCGCAAGACGTTGTCGAAAATTGTCGGAATGGGTTACCCCGGGCAGTTGACCAACGAAAAGATGAAGGACAACCCCTACACGCTGATTCCCAGTCCCACCCCGGGGCGCGAGCCTGACGGCAAAGTCATGCCACACATTCTCAAAGAGGCATTCCAGGTTTATGAAGTCACCTGGGATGACCAGCAGCCCATCCGCGATGACGGCAAGACCCCGGAGTACTTCGTTCTTCGCATCGAAAACATCCTTCTGAAGGAACAGTGGGCTGACAACCTCGCCAATGGCACGAAGAAGATGCCACGCATGCCCATCACCTTTGGGTTCCGCGATGGTGGGAAGTTTTGGTTCGCCGAACTCAAGAAACCCTTTTGGATCCCCACTCCGACGGACAAGGGACCTAAAGAAGAGGCGATCTTGTACGAGGCCAATCGCATTGACCCGGAGATCCAATTCACCCGTGATGCGTGCAAGCAACTCACCGGCATCCCTCGACCCTTCGTCAAGACGGCCCTAAAGGGAATCGTGAAGCAGGCTAAGGAACAAGGCGTCACCCTGGTGGATGAGGAATTCGTCACCAAGATCAACGCCGAGCGAAACGCTTAACCATCATTGGGGAACATCCCAACGATGGTTTTGTAGAGCTGAGGGGAACCGTCGAACGCTACGCGTTCTCCTCCCAAATCCCCGCCACTTCATCTCCACCAAAAAACCATCATTGGGGAACATCCCAACGATGGTTTTGTGGAGCTGAGGGGATTTGAACCCCTGACCCCCTCGTTGCGAACGAGGTGCGCTACCGAACTGCGCCACAGCCCCTTGGAACTGCCGAAGGTTAGCACCGAGTCAGTTAATGCAGGAAGGGCGGATCACACCCCCAACGTCACGGGCGCGTTATTCGTTGACAGCGCGGCGACGTGGCGAGTAACGCCGAGCGTCTTCTTCGACCAACTGCTCTGCAGTGGTGGAGTCAAAATCGGCGGCAAACATTTCGCGGTCAAAGATGGCATCGCGGTCAGGGGCACCGGCCGTAGCGCGGGACCAGACATCTTCGGCCACCGGTGCATCGAGTTCACGTAGGTCTTCGGCTTCGGCGGCCCGGGTTTCGGCCACGTGGTCCAGCATTCCCTGAGCGCTCCAGCCACCTTCGTGGCGGCGGTCAATCTCGCGGGGAACCATCGTGGCCGGCGGGGCGGTGACATAACGGGGAACCGGGATAGGCGTGGGGTCCCAGCCCACCTGCTCAGACTCACGAACACCCTGGGCCCGAGCAGTCGCGGCGCGATCCGTGCGAATCTGTGGAGTTTGTGTCGATCCCACACGATCACGACGAACGTTCGGTGCCTCAGCACTTCGTTCCCGTTGCGTGTCACGCAATTGCGCACGACGTTGCGACTCACGTTGACGTTGTTGCGCCGATGCTTGCACCACCATCAAGGCAATAAAAGTGCCACCTGCAACGAACGCAAGCAGAGGCACCCACCCTGGGAACAATCCAACAGCAAAACCTAAAGCCGCAAACAAAACGACCGCAGCAAGACCATACAATGTTTTGCGTCGACGATTATGTGATGCGCCGGCTCGCTCAACAGAACGTTCGCGTGGAGTCTGCGGTGCAGTTCGTGGAGCCGCGCGCGAAATTAAAAGTTCAGGAGCAGGCAATTGCACGGGGCGTTTAGTGGGCTTGATGAAAGCCGATTGAGCGCTTTGTTCAGAAGCTTCAGGAACGCCCAGCAACTGGTTCTCGCGTGAGGTGGTGCGCGCGGTCGGGCGGCGAGACAAGATCTTCATGGCTGAGCTAAAACGGTCAACGCTTCGGGACTCTGTTTCAGCATCGTGACGACGAAGCCACATGGGAACGAGGACACCCGCCCACAGTGCCACGATCACGGCATAGACGAGTCCACTTCCCACAGGCACAAAACTACGGCGTTTTCTGGGCTCTAGGCCTGATCAGAGGCGGTGTGTCGCGATTTGTCCGCTTTCGAAAAATTGATGCAGCGACCTCACGCGAGAGTGGATTTCCATCGTGCGAGGAGTCCAGCAGGAACCACTTCTTCGCGAGTCACGACATAGGTCATGTGGTCGCGCCAGTCACCATCGATGTGTAAATAGGCACGACGAACGCCTTCGTAGCGCAGTCCCAGCTTCTCGACAACGCGCAAACTAGCCGAGTTTTCCGGGCGGATGTGGATCTCGACTCGGTGCAAACCCAGTCCGATAAAGCAGTGGTCGATGGCTAACGCGACGGCCGTGGGGGTGATGCCTCGACCGGCTACTCGTTGATCAATCCAATACCCAAGGTGAGCCATCGACGCTGATCCATGAGTGATCCCGGCCACCGTGAGCTGACCGACAAAAGCCCCGTCCAAGGTGATCGCAAAGGGGAGGCAACGACCGGCCCGGGCTTCGGCGCGAAGGCGACCGACCATTTGGCTATAGGTGGGCAGCAGCCCTATCTCGTTAGGAGGCGCGGTGGCTTCCCAGGGGCGAAGCCAATCGTCATTGCGCGAGCGCACCTCACGCCAAGCCGCCACGTCGCTGCGTTTGATCGGCCGCAATCCCACCGGTCCGTCCTGCAAGGTGACAGGCCAACGATCGCTCATGCGTGGCGTCGTTCTAACACCACGACATCCACTGTCGCATCAACTCCGGCTTTACCCACTCCTTCAGGAATGATCAACAACGCATTCGATTGAGACGATGCGATCAATGCGTGCTCACGATCGGCTGTAGGTCGCACTGCGTACACGCCGTCTTCGACATCAAGGTTTGCCGGAATGAAACTGCGCGCGTTGACCTGCGTATCAACATCACCTTTGAGCAGCGCTCTGACGATGGGTTGATGTACGGGCTCAAGTCCGAGCATGCGTCGAACCACTGGCCGCAAAATCATTTCAATGGAAACAAACGCTGCAGCCGGTTCGCACGGCACGATGATGACGGGGATGGAGTCCGGCCCCACCCGGCCATGCCCCACCACGGAAATCGGCTCGGCGGACACGTCGGTGAACTCCACGCCGCCCACGCGATTGAGAACATCGCGTACCACGCCACGGGTGCGGGCTCCCGCGCCGTCAATGAGGACCACGAGGTCAGCGCGAACCAGTTGATCCTCAATCGTGGCGGCCAAGGTGCGCGCATCAGTGGGTAAGGCAGGTATTCGGAAGGCCAAAGCACCAGCATCTCGTAGGGCCGCGGTCACTAAAGAGCCTGCGGATTCACTGACCTGTCCCGCGCCTAACGCGTGCCCTGGTTCAACGAGTTCGGAGCCAACCGGGATCACCACTACACGCGGTCGCGGATTGACCGAAACGCGATCTGACCCCGCGGCAGCAATGAGTCCAAGGTGTGAGGATCGCAGTCGCGTATGAGCTGGAACCAACACCATCGACTTGCCGAGCACTCCACCAGCAGGAATGACAAAACTTTCTTGCGTCGGTGCCTGCTTAATGCTGACGCGAGCCACACCACCATCGGTCCACTCCGTGGGGATTACATACTCGGTGCCTTCGGGAATAGCAGAGCCAGCAGTAATGCGAGCACCGAAACCAGACTGCACAGAAACTGCAGACGCGTCACCGGGGACGACATCGGCAACGATGGGCACTACGACAGGTGAGTCAGCTGAGGCACCTTGAACATCGACCAACCGCACGCAATAACCATCGACTGAGGCGATCGCAACGGCGGGCACATCCACAGCGGAGACAACATCCGAAGCAACCGAACAACCCATGGCCTCGAGCAACGGAATCTCCAGCGACTCCAACGGTTTTACAGAGTCCACTATCGAGGAGACGAAAGCGTCAAAGCTTGCGCTCATCCGCTGGAGTCCTGACGCACGAAATCGCGCAGCCAGTGGCTGAAGGCCGGTCCTAGATCTTGATGTTCCATGGCCAATTGGACGACGGCCTTGAGGTATTCCAAGCGATCGCCGGTGTCATAGCGCCGACCACTGAAGACCACACCCGTTAGACCCCCGCCAGCACCATCGAATCCTCGAGTTGCGAGCACATCGAGAGCATCCGTGAGTTGAATCTCACCACCGCGACCAGGAGGTGTCGCCGCCAAGACATCAAAGACTGCAGGATCGAGCACGTAGCGTCCGATGACGGCTAAGTCGCTGGGAGCATCATCAACCGCAGGCTTTTCCACCAGGCCATCAATGGTCACTGCATCACCGATGAGCTCGCCGACTTTGGCAGAGCCATACTTTGAAATTTCGGACTCAGGAACGCGCATCAAAGCCACGACGCTGCCGCCTCGCTCGGCACGCACCTCGAGCATTCTTTGCAAGAGTGGATCACGAGCATCAATGAGGTCGTCACCGAGCAGGACAGCGAAAGGTTCATCTCCAACCACATCTTTGGCACACAACACTGCATGCCCCAAACCGCGCGGTTCGTCCTGGTCAACCGTGGAGACCTGTGCCAATTGCGAAGCAACGTGGACTCGCGCCAACAATTCGGCATTGCCGCTGCGTTCAAGGGCAGCTTCTAGATCCGGGTTGGGTTGAAAGTGAGCCAGCACCGAACTCTTGCTCGCATTCGTCACCAAGACGACCTGATCTAAGCCCGCGGCCGCTGCCTCTTCGACGACGTACTGCAGTGCGGGCTGGTCGACTACGGGCAAGAGCTCTTTGGGAACGGCTTTGGTGGCAGGCAGGAACCGCGTCCCTAGCCCAGCGGCTGGAATCACCGCCTTGCGCACTTGAGCACTCGTCATGGCACCGAGCCTACCGAGCGCAGTACCGTCAGGGCATGAGCGAAGGCATGGAGGCGGCCACAATCGGTGCCCAAAAGAGCACTCTGCGTGATTCATTGCGGGCCCAACGTCACACATTCGTGGCCTCGCATGCCGATGCACTTCACGACAGTGCGCTTGAGCTTGCTGAACGACTGGCTTGGTGGACGATGGTTCGGGGCGCAGGAACGGTTACGGCGTATGCCTCGCGTGGCGACGAACCACACACCGATGCCCTTCTTGATGCCATCAAGGCCCAAAGTGTTCGCGTGCTTCTCCCAGTGGTCACCTCTCCAACGCAACTGCAGTGGAGTCCCTACCTTTCGTCAAGTGACCTCGAACTCAGCGAACGAGGAATCCGCGAACCGAACGGACCTCGATACGAATCCAACGTGCTTTCCGGCGTTGACTTGATGATCGTGCCGGCACTTGCCATAACCACCGACGGAGTGCGACTGGGTCAAGGTGGCGGGTATTACGACCGCGTGCTTTCGCTGGTTCGACCCGACGTGCCCATCATCGCCATGATTTACGACCACGAACTATTACCGGCCGGAGCCATTCCCCATGAGGCTCACGATGTTCGGGTGACCCACGTCTGCACCCCCAACGACGGCCTGCGCGCGGTGAAACCGGCTAGCGCAACGCCTTAACGAGTCAAGGTCAGGGCGGGCATCAGCACCGAACCGGCTGTGGGGCATCATCGTGAGTAGTAAAAAGTGCAGCCCCGGCTGCAAGAGGTTCACCATCAGTCTTGGAGCGCAAGTGCCCACCTACGAATACGCATGTAATGCGTGTGGCCATCAGTTTGAAGCCGTGCAGTCCTTTAGCGACGATGCATTGACCTCATGCCCTCAGTGCCAAGGCGAATTGCGCAAACTCTTCTCTTCTGTTGGTGTGGTCTTCAAAGGCTCTGGTTTTTACCGCACGGATAGTCGTAGCAGCCAATCAGCCAGCGAAACAGCCACGCCCGCGGCTTCTAGCTCGACAAGCACCACAGACTCCACACCTGCTAAGCCAGCCGATAAACCTGCACCGGCCGCACCATCTGGGGATGCTTAACCCCTGCGCTGACGCCGTCATTCCTCGGCCAGTCACGATCATCTGAACCGCGCTTAGGTTTGGGCAATGGCCGTCAGGATCGATCCTCGGGAGTACCTCGCCACTGCGATCATCGCGCTTCGGCGCTATTCCTCACAACGCAATCGTCGGATCGTGGCAGCACTTTGTGCTGTGTTCGCGGTGTTCCTCACACTTTCCAACCCCGAGGGTTCAGGGCAACAACGATCCGTGGTTGTCGCGCAGCGAGCCATTTCCGCTGGTGAAGTTCTCCGCCTTACCGACCTCACAACAGTGACGGTCTCCGGTGCACCATTGCCTCAGTCATTGACCGATCCCGTGGCCGGCGCCGGCCAACGTGCCGCTATTCCCATCCCTGCTGGCGGATTGATCACCACTAACCAACTCATCGGACCCGGACTGCTCGACAACGATCAATACGCGCTGGTGCCGCTACGACTGTCCGATGTGTCCCTGAGCAGCGTTCTGTCTGTGGGCGACTGGATCGACATCTTTGCGACCAAGGAAGGCAAAGAGTCGTCCCTGGTTGCATCCCGAGTGCGAGTGGCCGCGCTGCCACGTCGCACGACCAGCACAGGATTCGCCTCTACTTCAACAGAAAACTCCGTGGTACTCGTTGCCATCGTTCGCTCGCTCGCTGGGATGCTTGCTAGTGCTGGAGCTTCCGAGCAACTTTCGATCGCTATCCGCGCTTCTGACTAATCCAGCAGACACTTCGCGCTAACGTGGCAACACATTCATGGCGGGAGTAACAGTGCTTCAGGGTTTTAAGGCTTTTGTCCTTCGCGGAAATGTTCTCGACCTAGCGGTCGCGGTGGTCATCGGTGCTGCATTTACCGCCATCGTCAACTCACTTCTGCGGGGCTTAGTCAATCCCCTCGTCGCCGCAATCTTGGGTCAACCCAACCTCGATAGTGTCGGGACCTTCACTGTTAATGGTGCTGACTTCAGCGTCGGCATCGTCTTGACGGCAATCATTAATTTCCTCGTCGTTGCGGCGGCAATCTATTTCATCGTGGTCTTGCCGATGAACAAACTGATGACCAGCCGGTTACTGCGCACCGAAGAAACAGTCGAGGATGCCTCAGAAGAAGTTGTCTTGCTACGTGAAATTAGAGACGCGCTGAAAAACCGTTAACCGTGATGAGGTGGCACTTCGCGCAGGAAGCGCTCGTCATCTTCGCGATCAGCACCGCGCCAATCATCTGAGCCCGAATCAGCGGGATCATTTTCGTCCGAGGTTGTTTCTGGAAACAACGGATCGTGGATCACATGGATAGTCTGGCACGATTGACGAAGGGGTTGCCATGGCCATCACTGGGCTGAACCACGTCGGGCTGTCCACGCCTGACCTTGATCGGGCCAATGCGTTTTACAGAGACGGATTGGGCTTTAGCGAGATCATCTCGTTCGCTTGGCCGGTGGGCACCCCAGGAGCTGATGCTGGTTTGGGACTTACCGATACGGCAGCCAGCGTGACCGTGCTCTTAACCGGCAATTCCTACCTTGAGGTCCTGCAATTTGATAGCCCCCAACCGATCGCTTTTGATTCCCCACCCACGCTGCGTCGTGAGGGGATTAGCCATATCGGATTGGAAGTTACTGACCTAGACAGTGCGACTGACCTGGTGGTTGCTAGCGGTGGAGCTGTTGATGCGAGCTTGCCAGCCACGAATAACTCGCGACTCGTCCGCGACCCTGATGGCAACATCATCGAGTTACACACGTCATCACCAGACGATCCACTCGACTACCGCCAATTGCGCGTTCACACCCCCGGTGGACTTGACGGGGAACCGCAGCCATTCACACCGGCCCGAAGAGACGTGGTGAAGGGCTTAAGTTTCGCCGGGATCACCACCGCGCGCACTGCGGATCTCACTGATTTCTACAAGCACGCCAATCTCAACCCAAACGTCACATCGTCGTGGGAATCCAGTGCGGGTGCCCCGCGCGCGGCACTCGCCACTGCAGAGAGCGGAACCTCAACCCCTGTGAACATTGGTAACTCCTACTTAGAGTTCATTGAATTTCGTGACCAACCAATTGCCCTCAAACCAACGGACGCGCGCATCATTGAGTACGGGTTTAACCACCTGTGCTTTGACGTGGTGGCGATTGAATCGACTCATCAAGCCTTAACCCAGGCCGGAATGACCTGCTTTGCTCCCTGGATCAACATGCCCGGGGGAACCTCAGCTATGGGCTACGCACTCGATGTGTCCCGAAATCCCGTTGAGTTGCTTGAGCACCTCAGTGCACGCTCAATCATGTGGCCAGGCCACCTGTCCGTCTAGGAAGCTACAAGGCCTGCGGGTGTCAGCGAGGCGTTGCGTACCGAATCCAACCGCGTTGAGTCCGCCATGATCGCTCGCAAGATGTAGTCAGCACCCTTTTCCGCATCCAGTTCGACGGTCTCGCTCGGAGCCATGGTCTTGATGCGGTGATGAGCATTCAAACTGCCCACGACCATGAGACGAATGAACTCCGGGTCTTCATTGATAAACACACCACTAGCAACGCCATCTGTGATGATGTCGCGCATGTACCTGGTGATCGCTTCAAAACGTGGCAGCCAATGCTGGCCATCAACGGAGTTCAAAAAGTCGTAGTCCATGAGACCAACGAGTTGGTATGGCGAAGTGACGACATGCACCATGGCCCATCGACAGAAGGTGTAGAGACGAACATCGGCTGGTTCATCAAGGGCAGCCACCTGGCGCAAATGCGTCAACGTTGAGCCCCAGGCATATTCCAGAAGCTCCTCGGCGATGGCGGCCTTGTTGTCAAAGTGGTGGAACAGCGAGGGCTGGCGAATTCCTACGGCACCGGCGATATCGCGTGTTGAGGTGCCGAAATATCCATGCTGGGTAAACAGGATGGACGCCTCGCGCAAAATACGTTCGCGCGTGGAGGACGCCTGGGCAGTGGGGCGGGAAAACTCAGTCATAGTCACCCCGCCAACCTAGGGGCCGTGGTTTGTCAGCCTATCGGGAGGGGGTAGTTCTGCCTATCATTACTGCCCAAACGATAGGGGTCACGAGCCGGAAAGGCTCACCACGTCCAACGGGATCGAACCGTCAAGACGGACCACTAAGCCAGTGAGCGCACCTTCACGAACCAAGGCGCTGTGCGCTCGCGCAGTCAGCGCGAGCGCCTGAATGGGATCAAGAACGACGCGAACGAAATCTCCAGAACCCTTGTCCGCAGCTGGACCAAAGGCAGGTGCCGACAACTGCACGCCATAGCTTGTGGTGGCATCGGTTACCGGCCAACCCGATCCTTGTCCGCCCGTGATCGCCCACTGCCTGGTGACATCAGCAGCAAGTCCTACGCGCGGTGAAAAAGAAACGATCGCCAGTTGAAAGTTCCCGGAGGCAAGTGCCGCGGCATAGCGACCAGTTGAACGCGATTTCACCGTAATGGTTAAGCCCGCCGACTTCGCCTGACGAGCAACGAGTGTGGCTTGTGCCAACGCGTCAGGATTGCCTGATCGAACCAACAGCGACAACTTGCGCGATTTTTTGGGCAACAATGACACTGCAGTTTTCGCGAGTTCAAGATCGCGGGTGGGAATAGCAACATCCACGGCACCTGGCCAACCCGGAGGCACCAAACCACCCGTGGGCTTAACTGCTCCCTCTTGACTATCTACCAGCGCGGCAATATCGAGACTGGCCTCAACGGCAATGCGAACGTTGTTATCGCGGGTGGGGCGATCAGATCGAAACAAGAGGGCGCTTACGCGTCCGGGCAAGGACGAATTGACCAGAGACCCGGTTCCCGAGCCTGCAGGCGAGGGAAAAACGGGGGTGGGGCTGGCCGTCGGGGCAGGTGACTTCGTCGAACTCGGTTGTGGGCTGGCGCTGGCCGAAGGGCTCGCGCTGGGGCTGACTGCGGTGTTCACCGGATTTGCTTTACGCGGATCAACCACCACATCACCACCGTCAGCGATGAAAGATTCAGCGCTGGCCGAATCACTTAACTTTTGTACCGTGATCGTGTTTGGCCCTACTTGTGTGGGTGCGTAGTACATCGAATTTCGACGCAGAACCAACTCGTCAGAAGACTTCTTTAACTTGTCCGCGACATAGGGCCCACATGAAACAGGATTCCTAAAGTACGTTTCGCGATCCGTGCCCCCGTAGTTGTCCTGGATGCAACCAAACTCAGGAGCGGCAAAGACCGTTCGATCCAACAACGCATTGGCGGCTCGAAGTTTGACCACCACCGTTTGCGGATCTGTGGCTGTGGCCGAAACAAAGAAGGAGCCTTGATTGTCAGCGCCAAAGCGACCGGTGAGCGATTGCTGGGCTGCGCCTTGCGTTAAACCAAAGGCGATGTCCTCGGAATTCAGCGTGCTGCCATCGGCAAACATCAGACCTGACCGCACAGCCACAGTCCAGTTAAGGCCAGCAGCATCTGAACTCACCGACGTCGCCAGTCCAGCGCTAGGAGCCGAGCCATCAGCAGCCGGTCGCAATAACGGAGCCATTACCAAGGGGCCCAACGTTCGCACTGTTGAATCCGGTGCCAGGGTTGGATCCCACGTCGTGGTCGGAAGTGCGTCAACCACTGCAACTGACAGCGCTCCGCCAGCAACAACATTGGCTGACGAAGTCTCAATGATGGTGGGAGATGCCACTGGGTCATTAGAAGAACAACCGGCCATCACTACTGCTAAGCAAACGAGTGCCACGAGTTGAATCGGCCGCTTCACTGGTTATCGCCTTCCACTAACGCGTCCAAAAGACCAAGTGAAGGCCCAGTGGTTAATCCGCCATCGACAACAAGTGTTTGTCCAGTGATCATCTGACAATCGTCACTAGCGAGGAAGTGAACAACTGCTGCGATTTCCTCCGGCTCAGCCATCCGACCAAAAGCCCCTGCAGCCTTGACCCAGGCCAATTCACGCTCAACAAAGGGTGCACCTGAGTCATTCATGGCGGTTCGAACCGCGCCTGGAGCTACTTCATTGACTCGGATGCCGCGCGGAGCCAATTCCAGCGCACTGGTGCGAGTTACCGCCGCCAACGCTGCCTTGCTCGCGGCATAGGCGCCCAGCAACGGGGCTCCCAGCAGTGATGACAGCGATGAGATGGTGATGATGGAACTGCCCTCGGGCATCACCGGTGCAACACACCGAATCCCGTGCACAACTCCCAAGGTATTGACTCTAAAAGCGCGTAAGTAAGCGGCATCGGAGTCGTCAAGGATGGATTCGTTACTGACCGAAACGCCAGCGTTGTTAACCAAGATGTCAATGTGCCCATGCGCGGCAACTGCCTGCTTCACCGCTGCGGCGTATTGATCTTCGCGAGCGACGTCACACTGAATAAAACTGGCATTGAGTTCGGCGGCTAGATCAGACGCATCGGCGATGTCGATCAGGATGAGCGACGAACCGGCCTGCGCCAATCGAATCGAAATGGCACGCCCAATTCCCGATGCTGCTCCGGTGACAAGGGCTACTTTGCCGGCGACCGAGAAGTCGACCTGACCTGTGGTCACGGGGTCTGGTTAACTCCCGCGTCAAGAGCGTTCGGAACCAAGGAAGCCAAGGTGTCAGCGCTCAAAATTGAAGACAGCGGGCTGCCCGTGCTGTCCGCTTGATGCACGGCCAAAAGAACCAGTCCCAACGCCACGGCAGGAATCAGCAAGAGAAGGTCACGAGGACGAATGCCTCGGAACGGGGCTGATTCGCGCGCGTTAGCAGCAGGATAGGTACTCAAGGGTTACTCCCGGGGAAGAAGTCAGGACATTCAAGGTAAATCGGGGCAGGGCAAGGATTGGCCAGCGACACGCCCAAAGGCCGCCCGATACGCTCAGCCATCATGACAATCGTGGTGAATGACCCCCAGGCCGCCGAATTTGGTCGCGCCGTGAGCCAGTTTGCTCAAGACATTCACCTCATTGACCAACCGGTGGATCGTCAGGCCTGGAAGCGTGCCGGTGCATTAGGTCTGACCGGTTTGGAAATCCCTGCCGCGTTTGGTGGCTCAGCTGGCGCTACCTATGCATGGAACGCAGCCGCAGTAGATGCACTTGCCACCGTCTCCCACGGACTGTCCTCCACCTTCACCATTTCCTTTGACATTGCCACTCCCTATTTAGTCGACCTGGGAACTCCTGAGATTCACCAACGCTGGCTCCCGGTCTTGGCTCAAGGTGAGGCAATCGCCGCTTTAGCTTTGACCGAACCAGGTGCGGGATCAGACCTTGCAGCACTAACGACGCGGGCCGAGCTAAAGGCTGATCACTACTTGATCACTGGATCAAAGACTTTCATCACCAACGGATCAATTGCTGATGTGATCGTGGTCGCTGCCCGCACCAGCCCACAAGCCGGTGCCCGCGGAATCAGCCTTTTCGCTGTTGACGCAAATGCAGCCGGTTTAACGCGACGTCGCATCACCACGATTGGCCAAAGCGACTGCGATACGGCGGAGTTGTTCTTTGATCAAGTGAAGGTTCCGCTCTCTCACTTACTGGGCACCCTTGACGACGGTTTCTTGCACCTGATGGAGCGTCTTCCCCAGGAGCGGATTACCTCATCGATTGCCAACTTGGCTCAGGCAGATGTCGCTATGAACCTGACCTTGGCTCAGGTTCGGGAACGACAAGCATTCGGCCGACCCCTGGGCTCACTTCAACACAATGCCTTCCGCCTGGCTGAGCTCGACGCGCAACGCAGCGCCGTGCGAGCACATGTCGATGCGTGCATTGAGCGCCTAATAAATAGGACAATGAGCACAGCGGATGGGGCTCGTGCGAAGTTGCTGTCCGCGCGACTCGAGAACGACATCCTTGACCTAGGTATGCAACTACACGGCGGTTCGTCGTTCCTTGAAGGCACCGAAATCAATCAACGCTGGATTGATGGACGCATTACGCGCATCTGGGCCGGAGCAGACGAGATCATGCTTCACCTCATCGCCAAGGACCTTGGGCTGTAGACCATGGTCAACGACGTTGTCATAGTTGCTGCGGCACGCACTCCCATCACCAAAGCTATTCGCGGCACATTCGCCAACGTTCGAGCCGAAGACTTAGCCATTGCGGCTATAGCCGGGGCCTTGGACAAAGTTCCCGCAGTGGACCGAGCCAGCATTGATGACTTCATCACCGGAAGCTGGATGCACGCGGGCAGTCAAGGCGGAAACATGGCACGCCGAATCGCAGTAATGATGGGACACGACGCCGTGCCTGGCGTCACCGTCAACCGAGCATGCGCCTCTTCCCTTCAAGCCATTCGCATGGCTCACCATGCAATTGCGCTAGGGGAAGCCGACGTTGTGGTTGCCTCTGGCGTGGAATCAATTTCGGGGTACACCGAACCCACCGGTGCCGGATCTACCCCAGATCACGAACGACACCCGTTCTTCAACCAAGCAGCGCAACGTACGCGACTGGCCGTTGGCGACAACGCGACGTGGGCGGATCCTCGCGAGGCCGGTGAATCGCCAGACATCTACTTGGCGATGGGACACACAGCCGAAAACGTCGCTTCATTACGCGGCATCACGCGAGAAGAGCAAGATGCCTTCGCACTGCGATCTCAACGACTCGCGAATCAAGCCATCGCGGAAGGATTCTTTGCACGCGAAATTGTCCCCGTCACCGTCGGTCACGACATCGTGTTGTCTGACGAATCCGTGCGGAGCGAGACCACCGCTGAAGGCCTGGCTTCACTTAAACCGGTTTTTCGGCCACAGGGAACGATTACAGCCGGTAACTGTTGCCCGCTCAGCGATGGAGCCGCTGCGGTCGTGGTGATGAGCGCCGACAAAGCAAGGGCTTTGCAGCTTTCTCCGTTAGCGCGCATTCGCAGCTACGGGGTATCTGCGCTCTCCCCCGAGGTCATGGGTTTGGGGCCGGTCGAGTCAACACGCAAGGCATTACTCCAAGCCAACATGAGCATCGATGACATCGACCTAGTGGAAATGAATGAAGCCTTTGCTGCTCAAGTCTTGCCGAGTTGTCATGATCTGGGTCTGGACCTTGACAGCGTGAACGTTCATGGCGGTGCCATTGCCTTAGGGCACCCCTTCGGCATGGGTGGAGCTCGATTGACCACCACATTGCTTAACGGACTGATAGCGCGCGATGTGAACGTAGGCCTGGTCACCATGTGTGCCGCTGGCGGTCAAGGTATGAGCATGATTGTTGAGCGGATCTAGTTCGGCGAGTACTACTGCGCGAATGCTCTGCACCTCTTACCCTTAATCACGACAGCATGCTTGTCAGTACCCCCGCGCTTCAAGGAGTGAGATTCTCAATGGCAACAAACCACAGCGGACGCACCCGTCAACGCAATGGCATCGCCATCGGCGAGGGCGCCATCCGTAAGATCTTTCCGGCCTTTGTGTTGTTGATGTGGATCACCGCGGGGATTTGGATTGCCAACGGTCAGTGGACCACTCTGAACACCATCTTGGCGCTTGAGGCCCTAGCCATTTGCTCCGTGGTCTTTGTCAACTTTGTGCATGTGTTTAATTTCGGGTACGCGGCATGTGTCGTTGTTTTGAACACGACCATCTTGGTCGCCAAGGGCGCACCGTTGGGCTCCATCATCGTGGGTGGACTCCTCATGATTTATGGAATTCGCTTATTTACCTTTGTTGCTAACCGCTACCGCCACGCGTCTTATGCTCAACGCCGGGCCGGCACGGTCATCGCGCATAAGCAACTTCCATTGCCGATTAAGATTCTTCTCCTCATCAACACCGCGACCCTCATGACCTTCCACGCCATGACGACCTACAACGTGGCAACGAAGGCGGCCGATGAGGGCAACAGCGGCCTGAATGGCTGGCTCATCATCGGAGGTCTCGTCCTTGCCCAAGGCATCGCCATCGAGGCTCGTGCGGACTACGAGAAGCAGCAAGTCAAGCGAAACAATGGTGACAAGTGGATCAGCTCAGGCTTGTTTGCTCGTACCCGTCACCCCAACTACCTGGGCGAAATCATGATGCAGGTCGGCGTCATCTTGTGTGGAATCGGTGCTGCCAGCAATTGGTACGGC
The DNA here is from genome assembly GCA_000754455.1 of actinobacterium acAMD-2. GTDB lineage: Bacteria > Actinomycetota > Actinomycetes > UBA12327 > UBA12327 > AcAMD-2. The sequence goes on from JNSE01000021.1 coordinate 38,208, forward strand.
TACGCGGCAGGATTCTTAGCCCCGACCTACATCATTATCTTGATGTTGTCGGCGACAACAGGTGGCGAAAAGTCCAAGCGTGACAAGTACAGCGAGGACCCCGAATTCCGTGCTTACTTGCGTCGTTCCAATGCGTTGTTGCCAAAGTTTCGCAAAGTCAACGTTTAACTCGCACCCCGCTTCACACCATGTCTTTGACTTGCTAGCCTTTCGCGCATGTCATCGACGTCACAGCCTTCCGTGCACCTAGTGGTTAGGCGCCACGTTGACCTCATGCGGATTTGTTCCAGCTCGTGTTGTTGCTGTAACTAATCCGCCGTCCAAGAAAACCCTGGGCGCTGCGGCGCTTGATGGATGTTTTCTTGACCTCCTCTGTCTTTCTTGCGTCGTTGCGTCTTCCTAACTGGAGGAAACTAAGCAATGAGCGTTACTGACGAATACTTGAAGAACAACGAGGCCTACGCCGCGAATTTCTCAGGACCCCTTCCCCTGCCTCCATCACGCAACATCGCCGTCGTTGCCTGCATGGACGCTCGATTGGATGTCTACGGGATTTTGGGGCTTGGCCAAGGCGAATCCCACGTGATTCGCAATGCTGGTGGAGTCGTCACCGATGACGAGATCCGCTCGCTGGCCATCAGCCAACGTCTGCTCGGCACCAAGGAAATCATCCTCATCCACCACACGGACTGCGGAATGTTGACCTTCACCGACGACGAGTTCAAGGCCGGTATCCAAGCCGAGACAGGCATCAAGCCCGAGTGGGCTGCCGAGGCCTTCCCCGATCTGGACGACGACGTGCGCCAGTCCATCAAGCGCATCAAGAACAGCCCCTTCATTCCGCACACCGATGCGGTTCGAGGATTCGTTTTCGATGTGGCCACTGGCAAGCTCAACGAAGTCAAGTAAGTCAGGCAGATGCGGGAATGCAATCCGAACCGGATGCATTCCCGCATCATTGCCGTGAGGCGAAAACTGGTCTCATCACGGCGTGGGTGAAATCGAGTTCACCGGCTCCCACTAAGTTTGTTGTGTGCAAGTACTCACCACGCTGACGTCCTTTAGCGACGACCAAGGCAACGTCATCGAATACGACGGCATGGTCGAAGGCGAAATCAAGATCAAATTCAAAGGCAACAACAACCGCCTCACCATCCATCCTGGGGCAAAGATTCAGCGTCTCTTTGTTGACTTTGACTGCGACAACGGCGTATTGACCATTGATGAAAACTTGGGCGGCCCACCCTTTCGAGCCAACATCCGCGTTGGGCAGGACTCAACGGTGACAGTAGGCAAGAACGTCTCCGCCACCTCTGCAGTAGCCATCTCCGCTACCGAAGGCACCACGGTTGCCATCGGTGACGATGTGATGTTTGCCAGCGAAAATGAAGTGCGGGCCGACGATGGCCACCCCATCTTTGACGTACGCACGGAAAAACGTGTCAACGTCTCAAGGTCAATAACCATCGGCAATCACGTATGGGTGGCTCGCGAAGCGGTCTTGCTCGGAGGAGCAACCATCGGCGAGGGTTCGGTTATCGGTTACCGCAGTCTGGTCACCGGAAAAATCCCGAACAACTGCATTGCCGTGGGTATCCCAGCCAAGGTCGTACGAAAGAGCATCGCGTGGGAGCGCCCCCACCTTTCGCTGATCAAGCCTTATTACAAACCCGACAGTCGAAGCATCAAGAAGAGCCCGTACTGGAACGTGACCGAGGGTGACATTCAGGTAGGACCTAGGCTGACACCCAAGGCCATCCTCAAGCGCGCGCGACGGGTAGCCGGCAAGGTCAAGCGAAGGCTGCAGCGCAGGTAGTCCAAGGCCAGATGGCCCCCGTAGCTCAGGGGATAGAGCAACGGTTTCCTAAACCGTGTGCCGCAGGTTCGAATCCTGCCGGGGGCACAAATCCGATAACGAACAATCCCAACCAAAAGATCAGCGGCTGCGATTTTCCAATCCCAGCCGCTGATCTATGTAACGAGGTATTTCTAGTAGTCGGCTCCAACAGCCTTTGACCATGCCTCATTGATCGCCAACGCACCAGCGTCAGTGACGTCGAGCACGACCAGCGTTGCTGGATCACGGTTACCGTTGGCAGCGTCGATCGTCACCGAACCGGTCACGCCTTCCCAGCCCTTGACCGCGTCCAAGTTGGCCTTGAGTTTCTTGGCATCAAAGCCACCCGTCTCCTCGGCGGCCTTAGCCAGCAAGTTCAACGAGTCAAAGGTGTACGGGCTCCACGTGCCGGGCTCTTCGCCAAAAGCGGCCTTGTACTGACTAACAAAGTCAGGACCGTTGGGGAATTCGCTTGGCGAGGGAACTCCAATGACGGGGCACGCCTTGGCCGCAGGGATTCCCGCAGTCGTGACGAAGATCGGGTCGGCTGCTGCGTAGTCCGCAACGCACTTCGCGGGGACCTTCGTGTCGTACATCGTCTTGGCAATCAATCCAGCCTGAGGTGAATACATCACCAAGTACACGACATCAGGGTTCAACGCAGCTGCGGCTTTCACCTGCGCCGCGTAGGACTTAGCTCCAGGAGTAATGCCCACATTGGCCTTGACCGTGACGCCGGCCTTTTCCAAACTTGCCTTCAATTTGGCATTAGTGGTAGCCGTGTAGCCAGGAGTTGAATCAAACACCAAGACTGCGGTCTTGGCCTTCAACCACTTAGTGACTGCTTCGGTTGCCACAGGAACGATTTGATAGTCCATCGGCTGGAGGGTGTAACCCAATCCATTGGTCGTGGTGCTGTTGGACGTCAAGCGAATAGGGGTGAGACCAGCCTTGATGTACAACGGCAAAGTCTTGGCGCCTGCACCGGAGTTGTAGGGGCCAACGACCCCATCAAGGCCGGCCTTAATCGCAGCGGTAGCCGCTTTGACACCGACGACGGCATCTGCTGCATCGTCAATAGGAACGATGACGACCTTCTTACCGTTAATGCCGCCCTTGGCATTGAGCTGATCGGCCGCCAGTTGGGCACCGTTGATCATGCCTTTGCCAGTATCGGCCTGGTCGCCGGAAATCGGCGCTTCCACACCAATGCGGACAGTGCCGGTCAGCGCGGGGGTAGCCGTGGCATTGGAATCACTTGAAGAGCTCGAGCACCCAGCCACGGCCAACGAAACGAGTGCGCACAGCGCAAGAATCTTGGAGGTTTTTGTCATGGCGAAAACCTTACCTAAGGACCAAAAGAAAGCAGGGGCATCCCTCGGGCAACGCGCCAAGGACGTTAATCCCACGTCCACGCGGACAAATCCCTCTCCTCGCCTACATTGACTCAAGGGAAAACAGGGAGGGCACCACCGAATGAGAGAACCCAGTGATTCGACTGGCGACGATGAGTGGGGTTTCATTACCGCGCGCGCCAAGCCCTCACCACAGACAGCGACGAACAAAGAAGCCCTCGCTGATCTGATCGAATCGGAAAGTTCTACCCCAGCCGAACCAAAGAAGAACGTGGTGGGAAGCCGCCTCGAATCCTGGGGTGATCAATCGTCGATTGAACAACTTCGTGGTCGGGCTCGACCCCTCTCGTGGGCCATCGCCGCAGTGTTCGTCATCGGCTACATCAACGAAATCGTCGCTGGTTCTCGATTTGTTTCCCTACTGGGCCTCAAAGCAGTCATCATCATTTATCCACTGGCAGGCCTAGGCCTCATTGCCGTTGCTTTGTTGCAGATCACATGGATTGATCGCCTCCCGCGCGACAAAGCACTCTCGCGCGTCACCAAGATTTATGCCGGTGGTTTCGTCATCGGATTGATCCTTGTGGCCATTCCCCAGACCACCATCATTGGCTCAGGGGTGATCTGGCTTTTCGCTGACCAATTGAACTTCCTGCTGCCGCTCATCATCTGGACTATGACCAGCGATGTGTTCAATGCCGGTGAGGGGCGCAAGATTTATCCGTCCATTACGCAGTGGCAATACGGTGGCCAACTCACCGGTCTAGCCATCAGCGCGTTAGCACCCTTCCTCTTTATCCCCCTAGGGATTCCTCTGCCCTACCTGCTCCTGATCTGCCCTATTGGTCTGTTGCTGATCGGGGTACTGCTGCCACGAGCGCTCAAAGACTCGGCTTTGAGCCAAGGCCATGGTCGCGACGAAAACGTCGTTGAGTCACTGAAATCAGCCTGGAGTTTCGTCGGCGGAGTGAAGGCCTTCACCGCGATGTTCTCGACCTCGGTTGCTGTCTTTACCGCCGGAATGATTTACAAAGGCGCCTTCCTCAGCAACAGCGAGGTGATTGTCAACGATCCAGCGAAGCTGCAAGTGATCTACGGGCTCACGATGATCGCCGTGTTCATCATGTGTGGACTCCTCCAAAAATTCTTCGTTACCAAAATCTTGGAGAAATTCACCATCCCTGGCTCATTGCTCCTCTTGCCAATCTTTGCCACCGCTTGCGGAGTCTTCATGGCATGGGGCCTCATCGGCGGGCTGGGCATTAAGCCGCAATACTTGCCATTCCTGATAATCGGCATCATCTTGTGGTGGGTGCCTCGCTGGAGCATCGATGACGTTGCTCGCCGCACCGCGCTAGCCGTTGTCCCCAACGAACGTCGGGCACGTGTTTCCTTCATCATTGACCTACTCCCCATCTGCGTTGGTCTTATTGCGGCCGGTCTGGTTCTAGGACTCACCTACGCAACCGGTCTCACCCAGTTGGCACCGCTCATCGCCTTACCCTTTGCGCTCTTTGCGATCTTCCCTGCGCGGGTCATGGCCAAGGAGTGGGACAAGGCCCTGTTGAGCCCCTTGCTGCGGATTCGCAAACGCCTGAACTAGGTAAAACTGGCTCCTTGCGAGCCAGCAATCTCATCAAAAGAGCTGGTTTCCCTTGCCTGCCATTGGTCAAGCACGTCAGACTGAGGGGGGGCCTGAAGACGCGGAAGGAGAAAAGCGTGACAAGCGACCTGTCCGCTGTACCTTCCATGCGCGAGCATCAATGGGCCAGCATTCGCCTGGCCTACCAGCCCGTTCATCATGTGGTGTGCCGGCAACCGGCTGGAGCCGAAGCGCTTCTGCGTCGCCTTGAACCTGACGGCAGCGTCTTGGGTCCGCAGGTCGTTTTGGAGCAGTCGGATCGAGATGGCACCGACTTTGAACTCGCGTGCTACATCGTTTCGCTGGCAGCCCAACAAGCTAAAACGTGGGCCGGAGACAACTGGCTCACTGGATATCGCGTCGGCATCAACGTCAGCCCTCGAGTTTTGGGAAGAACCGACTTTGCAGCCAGTGTCTTACACATCCTTGAACAACATGAGTGTGATCCCAGAAATATCTTGATAGAGCTAACCGAAACGCAATACCTTGACCACTTCCGATCCGCTCTTGATCAAATCCGTCAATTGCGAGCAGCCGAAATCTTGGTCGCCCTTGATGACTTCGGAGCCGGCTATTCCAATATTGGACTATTGCGCTCGCTACCTATCGACATGATCAAGATTGATCCGGTTGTCTTCGGCGATGAACCCAAAGCACGCGAGATCTCCGTGGTCTCTCACGTCGTTGGTATGGCACAGGCGGTGGGTGCCGTCGTTGTGGCTGAGGGAATTGAGACTGAAACTCAACTCGCGTGTGTCGAAACTGCTGGTGTGGACTACGTGCAGGGCTGGCTCTTTTCCCGAGCCACCTTGGCCGGCCAAGTCGCTCCCGGCTGGGGACCTTCGGGCCAGGCCCCCTGCACCTGCTGGGCCTAAGTCGCGCTAAGGGCTCGTTGAACCTTCAGGCGTGGCCGGCAAGATCCAAGAGTTCTCTAAGCCTTCTTCGCGACGGTAAGGGCTCGCGATGATGGTCTTCATACTCTTAGTTCCTTCGGAAGTTCCCAGCACCGAGTAACCCAAGTCCACTGCCTTTTGCTTAATCTTGCGGAACTCAAGAGACATTTGGTCTGAACGAAGGTGCAGTTCGCCATTGAGTTCGGTGGGGATCAACTCAGGAGCGATCTCATTGACGACGACGTCGTCCTGGGCAAACACCTTTTCAATCATCTTTTTGGCAATGCGGTCAGCCCACGGCGTCTTGTAGAAGTTCCGGTAGCCCTTCCACTTAGTCAGCGTGGTGTATTCATCGACGGGAATATTGGTGTCCCAGATGACCTGGCGACCCAGCTTGGGAATCGTGAGGTCAATCATGACGATGGAGGGGAAGAAGAACGCGGTCTTGACCAACACCGGTGGCGTGGGTTCGTCCTCCTTGTAGGCACGTGACTTAGGGAACAACTGCGTCAATTTGCCAGCGGGCTTATTTGGCGAGAACTGCTCGACGGTAAGGCGAGCCCACCATTCACCGACTTCAATTTCAAACTCTTCAACCGGCGGAGCCTTGGGGTCACCGAAGACGCCACCGTGGACGAACGGGGTGTGCGATTGGTCCGTTCCGTTTTCTACTACGCGCTCGTAGTTTGCATTCCACGTCCACTCACCACTGACCGAGCGATACTCCGGGTCATCCATGAAGGACAGATCAGGAATGGGCACGCGCTCTTCTTCGGGAATATCTCCCGGGAATACCCAGATCCAGCCATAGCGCTCTTCGACCGGGTAGCTATCAACTCGTGCGCGCTTGGAGATCGGCTTCCCACGACCGTTGGCCGGAATGATGGTGCAAGCACCGTCGCCACCAAATCCCCAACCGTGATACGGACACGTAATGTTGTCGTCTTCGACCTTGCCCTGCGACAAGCTGCCGCCGCGGTGAATGCAGGTGTTGCTCAGCGCACGCACCTCACCATTGCTCGCGCGCCACAAGACAAGGTCCTGCGCCAACAAGCGGTGCTTGGAAGGAGCCGCAGTGATTTCTTCGCTGAACGCAATCGCGTACCAAAAGTTTTTGAACATGTCTGTAAGTGTGGCCGATGAATGAGGATCTCGCGCCCTCGGGGCACCAAAATGGGCCGAAGGACTAGTCCCAGGCTCCGTAGACAGTCACGCGCAGGGGTTGGTTACGCGTGAGGTTAAACAAGACCTTGGCATCTTTGATGTACATGTTGATACAGCCGTGGGAGTGACCCACCCACGGATCGACCATGAATCCAGAGCCATGCTGACCCTGCCCCCCCGAATGCGGCATGAAGTAGTACATCTTCACGTCGTAAAGCGAGGACACCTTTTCCTTGTAACGAGCAGTCACTTTGTAGTTTCCGGTACGGGTCTGAGTTGAGTACGCACCCCCACGAACCAGCCACACGTTCCACAACTTCCCATTCTTAAACAAGAAGTCTTGGTGCGATGCTCGGTCGTAGCAGGAGTGCCAACCTGCACCCCGGCACACTGTGGGAATCGATGACTTAAATCGAATGGTGCGCTGAATCAATACGGCCCAAGTCTGCACATTCACGTTCCCCGTTGGGGCCAAGCAATTCTTAGACTGGAAGGTGCGTACCGCTCGCCGAGTGGCCGGTCCGTAAGAACCAGTGACCGAGCCCTTGTAGACCTTGGCCCATCGCAGTCGGTACTGCGCCTCACGCACGTGATTGATCGACTTGGGCCCACCATCGCGCATGCCAAATTTTGTGGCCGCACGGTAGAACGGTTTAGACGGGGTGGTGTTCTTCGCTTGAGCAGCGATTTGACACTTAGTCAGGGCGCGTGGGGTGGGCTTTGGTGTCGGCTTCGGAGTGGGCCGAGGAGTTGGACTCGGTGACATCGTCGGCGGTGGCGTTGTCGGTGGCGCAATGACCGCGGCACCAGCTGTAGGAACGGTAAGAGCGCTTAGCCCCAGGGCAGCCACAGCACACATGCTTGCCCTCGCCCCAGCCCTGCGCATGTCTTGGCCCTTCACCCGTCCTGAGCGGCCAGATCATCATGGCCTCAGATAAGTGTGCCCTACCGCGGGCAAGGTCCGCAAAAGTCCTTAGACCACACGACCGAAAAAGACGTTCCCGGAGAAGATCGGGCCCAAGCCGGAACGAGTGCCCGGTACTGAGGCGTGGTACAGCCGACTTCCACCCGCATAGATCCCCACGTGATAGACACGTCCGCCCTTGGTGAAGAACACCAAGTCACCCGGACGGGCCTGCGAGCGCGAGATTCGGCGCACGCTAGAAGCTTGCTGACCAGATTGATGGGGCAAGCTGCGTCCGATGGCCCGTTCAATGACGTAGCTCGTGAATCCAGAGCAGTCAAACGAACCAGGACCGGCGGCACCGGCGACATAGGGGCGACCGGAATAGCGTCGCGCCATGTCAATAATGCGACCGAGGCGAGAGGTGGTACGCACTTGTGCGGCAACGGTCTTGCCAGCGCGCGATCGATTCCACTGGGAAATGATGCGATCGGTGGAAGTATCAACAGCCCCGGTGCGTGAAACCTTGGCCCACTTTTGGATTTGCTTGACGCGAACAACCGTCTTGGCGTCATAGACGCGGTCGGGCTTGAGCATGTGAACGCGTTGTTCCAACTTCAAGACAGCAATTCCGCGCGAACCCTTTTTCAACAAGACTTTGGCTGGCTTCGGGTGAGCCAGCGGAGGGGTGACCGGAGCAATAACCTCAACGGCCGGCGGCTTCGTGGATGGTCCTTGGACTGACGATTCAGGACCCGAGACACTGCCAGCATTGGCTTGTGCGGATGCCACAACAGGACTGACCAACGAGGCCAAAAGCCCAGCGCTAATAGCAAGCGCCAACGAGCGACGTGATGTTTTGAGCATGTCGAAGATGCCCTCTCCGACGCCTTCGAGGTGAGCTGTCGGGTTCGGGCCGGAGTATGGCCCGGCCGGCTAGTTTCCTAGTCGGCTTCACCCCAAGGCCCAAAAATCTGGGCCACTTTCATGGGTCCCCCGCTCCTGCCAAGCGGTTTTTCTTTGCTACCAGGCAGGATTCGGCGTCGGTATCAAAGACCCCCGAACTGATCTTCGGGTTGCTAACACCCTAGACGATGGATTCCGCAAGTGCCCATTGGGCACGGTTTTAGGCACAAATCGGGCACCACAGGCCCGAAATCGGACATTTCGGGCGGCGGGTAAAGCCCCACCAGGAATCTGAGTGTGGGCGCGTTCAGTGAGTCCCAGCAGCAACAAAAACGTGGGCGGCTGTTTCATCATCGAGTTCGGCGTATTCGCCAGCGCTGCCGACCATGACACCGCCGTCTGACCGCGTTACCGAAACAATTTCGCCGGGCTGAACCCCTGCCCGCCGCAAAGCCGTCATCAATTCACTGTCTTCTTGCACCGGTTCGGCTATGCGCCGCACCGTGACTCTCTTGGGCTCACTACCCGCAACTGAGTCAAGCCCTACCAACGCTTCGGTTGATGTGTCATGGGCAGCTTCATCAAAAAGTTCAGCGAGACCTGGGATGGGATTGCCGTAGGGCGACTCGGTCGGATGATCGAGCAATTCGACGATGCGTCGCTCCACGTCTTCACTCATCACGTGTTCCCAGCGACAAGCCTCCGCGTGCACGGTTTCCCACGGCAGGCCAATGATCTGAATGAGCATGCACTCCGACAATCGGTGCTTGCGCATCACGCGCACGGCCATGGCTCGACCCGCAGGCGTGAACTCCAAGTGGCGATCGTCTTGCAGGATCAAGAGGCCATCGCGCTCAAGACGAGCAACGGTCTGGCTCACCGTTGGGCCGCTTTGGCCTAAGCGCTCCGTAATCCGCGCACGCATGGGACGAATGCCTTCTTCTTCTAACTCATACACCGTGCGCAAATACATTTCGGTGGTATCAATCAGTCCGCTCACCCCCTAACCGTACCGACTCATACGCGGTTGCGTCGCCTTCTCGCTTCAGGTGCGTGGGAGGGCGAAGCCCTCTAGCGTGGGGACATGACTTCGGTGATGTGGTTTCGGCGGGACTTGCGCCTCAATGACCATGCGGCTCTGGCTCGTGCCGCGGAAGCCGGGCCAGTCCTTGGCCTGTTTGTCATTGACCCGCATCTGTGGGACAAGTCCGGTGCCGTCCGGCGCGTGTGCCTCCTGCGCAGTCTTGATGCACTCAACGAAGCAATGGGCGGCGAACTCGTCGTGCGGGTAGGAAGCCCCACCGAGGTGGTGCCAGCAGTAGCGAAGGACGTTGGCGCGAGCACCGTCTTTATCAGCGCCGACTTTGCTCCCTATGGTCAACAGCGCGATGCAGATGTCGAACGCGCCCTGCTGGACGACCAGGTAGCACTGGAATCTGTGGGGTCGCCGTATGCCGTCAACCCAGGGGTTGTGCGCAAGTCGGATGGAACGCCCTACCAAGTCTTCACCCCGTTTTATCGAGCGTGGTGTGACAGTGGCTGGTTGGCACCGGTGGCAAACACCCCTCCGTCGTGGCTCAACCTCGTCAGTGATCCGTGGCCAACGGCGGAACTCCCTGCTGGCGTGACACTTCCCGCTATCGGGGAACAAGCAAGTTTGGATCTTTGGCGGACATTCCACACCGACCTCATCGACGAGTACCCAGACCGCCGGGACAGACCTGATCTTGCGGGAACCTCGAGCTTGTCCATGGCTCTTCGCTGGGGGCACGTGCACCCGCGCACCTTGCTCGCCGAGCTCAACGATTCCAGGGCGCACGATGTCTACCGGCGAGAGTTGTGCTGGCGAGAGTTCTACGCCGATGTGCTGTTCCACGTCCCGCAATCTGCCCGCAACAGCCTTAAACCCACCATGCAAGCCATGCGAACAGATAGCGGAGCGACGGCAGATGCTCGATTCACTGCCTGGGCTGAAGGCCGAACTGGCTATCCGTTTGTTGACGCGGGTATGCGCCAACTTGTAGCCGAAGGCTGGATTCACAATCGCGTGCGCATGGTCGTGGCTTCGTTCTTGGTTAAGGACCTGCACTTGGACTGGCAACGTGGTGCCTCGCACTTCATGCAGTGGTTGCGCGACGGCGACATCGCGAGCAATCAACACGGCTGGCAATGGGCTGCCGGAACGGGAACAGATGCGGCGCCGTACTTTCGAGTTTTTAACCCTGTAATGCAAGGCATAAAATTTGATCCCGATGGTGACTATGTGCGCAAATACATTCCCGAACTTGCCCAACTTCCCGGAGCAAGTGCACACACACCGTGGGACGCACCACTGCTTGCCGCTGAATATCCCGAGCGCATTGTTGATCACAGCGTTGAACGCAATGAAGCTCTCGCGCGACTAGCGGAACTGAAGAACTAGACCTACTCGGACCTAGTTCCGCACTGCCTGCGGTCGTCGCACGCGCTGCATCGCAGCACCCACACCGATCAGTGCCAGTCCAGCGATTAACATTCCCAGCGCTCCAGCACCAGTTTCAGCCAACGGCTTGGGGACGATGATTTGTGCATCATCACTGACCGTGACACTGGAATCGTTGTCCACATTGCCACCGGTCACATCAGCGACATTGACGATGGTGCCGCTCGCACCCACCTTCACGGAGGTAGTGATGTTGACCGAGATCGTTCGACCCACGGCGAGCGGCTGATTGTTCGTGCAGGTGACGGTTTGACCCACTGCGCCGCACGCCCAATAGATTCCCGCTGAGGAAACATAGGTGAGTTCGGCTGGCAAGTAGTCACGGATGATTACCTGCGTCGTGGTCAC
>JNSE01000022.1 GCA_000754455.1 actinobacterium acAMD-2
CCGTCCTTGATTAGGACGGGCCCCATGAGGACTGTCTGAGTTAGTGATTAGGCACAGGCCGTTACGAGGCCGCCTGCATCACTGTCGTAGTACCAGATGGCACTGGTGTTGGTGCTGACTGCCTTGAGGCAGTACGAGCCGGCAACAACGCCAGTTCCGACGGCAACGTTGGAAATCGTGTTCGAAGCCGAAATCTGCACGGTGGCAGTTCCGACCGTCACAACCTGACCGGACTGCGAAGGTGCGGTGTAGGCCTGGTTATCGACGAAGTAGGTCTCCATCTCATTAGCGACCGAACGAAGGTCCGACTTCATGGACGCTTCAGTTGCCTTCTTGCGCTGGTTGAGGAAGACGGGAATGGCGATGGCAGCAAGAATGCCGATGATGATGATGACCACCAGGAGCTCGATCAGGGTAAAGCCCTGGTCCTTCTCCTCCATGGACTTGCGGATGCGAGCGAGCATCAGGATGGTCCCTTTCTGATGAACCGAGAGCTGTCGGCGTCTGGTCCCCATTCGGTCCTTCTCTCGAAGTACCAACCGAGGCAGCTGGGCTGACCGCGGGTGCGGTCCCCTGGCTTTGCGACCCCACCTTGCGGCGGGTGTGCCCTTTCTGGCCTTGTAGCTCATTGACAGTTAGTACTTCGCCCAGATGGCGGGAAACCTTGAGCCCTTTTTCCAAAGTTTTTTGAACAAATTTCCGGAATCGGCCCCGCTAGGCACAAAATCCACTCTGGGAAGCCCAAAATCGGCCTCAAATCGCCCTGCGAATCAAGGCCGAAAGCGGCCAATAATGTCCGTTTTGTCCTAGTTAATGAGGTCGAAGATCTTAAAGATCGGCATGTACAGAGCGATGATCATCGCCCCCACGATCCCACCCAGGAACCCAATCATCAACGGCTCAATCAACGCGGTGAGGGATTCGGTGGTCGCCTCGACTTCCTGGTCGTAGAACTCAGAGATCTTATGCAGCATCTCGTCTAAGGCTCCGGTGTCCTCACCAACAGCCATCATCTGCACCAGCATGGGCGGAAAGACTTCGTGACGCGTCAGGGGCGCCGTCATGGATTCACCTTGACGAACCGACTCTTGCACATCGAGGACTGCTTTACCCACCACGCTGTTGCCAGTGGTCTCAGCCACGATGTCAAGGGCCTGCAGGATCGGCACACCCGAACTCATCATCGTTCCCAAGTTTCGGGCAAAGCGCGAGAGGGCGATCTTGGCGAACAAGTCACCGAATACAGGAATCTTTAACTTCAGCGGGTCAATGAAACCGCGCACTTCTGGCGTGTGCTTGACCTTGTTCCAAATGATCACACCTGCAATGCCGAACACGATCAAAAATGGCGTGCCAAATTTCAATACCGACGACATGAAGATCAAGACCTTCGTAGGCCCTGGCAGTTCGCCACCCAACGAGGTGAACATCTTGGAAAAGACGGGAACAATGAACAACAGCATGCCCACAACGGCCAAAATGGCCATCACAAAGACCACGACCGGGTAGGTCATGGCGGACTTGATCTTGCCCTTGAGCTTGACCTCAGCCTCGTAGTTTTCGGCAATCTGCAGCAGAACAGAGTCCAGGAAGCCACCTACTTCACCAGCGCGACACATGTTGACCATCAGCGGCGGGAAGACCCGTGGATGCTTCGCCAGCGAAGCCGAAAGTGACTGACCTTCTTCGACATCCGCACTGACCTGGACCAAGATCTTGGCCAGTTCCTTGTTCTCGGTTTGCTCAGACAAGATGACCAAGGCACGCAACAACGACAAACCGGCATTGATCATCGTGGCAAATTGGCGCGACATGATTGCTAGATCCTTGGTCTTAACCTTGGAACCAAACGAAGGCAACGTGAGTTCGCGCTTCATGCCGGGGTTGAATGCTGTAATACTTAACGGCGCGTAACCCATGCTCTTGAGTTTGGTGGCAACAGCCGTAGGCGAATCAGCATCGATTTGACCCTGAACGAGCTTGCCCGCGCGATCGCGAACCGAGTATTGGTACGTAGAAGTCGTCATGACAATCAGCCTCGTCCTGTCAACCGGTTGAAGTCATCGATGTGATGACACTTCTCCATGCCCGTGGAGTAGCTGATTTGGCCGTTGTTGACCAAATCCGCCAGGTGCTGGTCCATGGTGTGCATGCCGTACTGGGCCCCCGCCTGCATAGCGGAGTAAATCTGGTGGGTCTTGCCCTCGCGGATCATGTTGCGGATAGCCGGAGTGGCCATCAACACCTCGGTTGCCGCGACGCGACCGTCACCATCCTTGGTCTTAGCCAGGGTCTGGCACACCACACCCTGCAGGGCACCCGCGAGCTGCACGCGAACTTGTTGTTGCTGGTGCGGCGGGAAGACGTCAATGACGCGGTCAATGGTTTGAGCGGCATCCTGCGTGTGCAACGTAGCGAAAACTAAGTGACCAGTTTCAGCGGCCGTTAGCGCGACCGAGATCGTTTCAAGGTCACGCAACTCCCCCACCATGATGATGTCGGGGTCTTGTCGCAAGGCATGCTTGAGCGCATCGGTAAAGCTGTGGGTGTCTTCGCCCACTTCACGTTGGTTCACGATGCACCCTTGGTGTCCATGCAAAAACTCAATAGGGTCCTCAACGGTCAAGATGTGGTCGCGACGGTTGCGGTTTGCCAAGTCAATTAAGGCTGCCAACGTTGTCGACTTTCCCGATCCCGTGGGACCTGTCACCAGGACGAATCCACGCGGAAGCATCGCAAAGTTGGCTACTGCTGCTGGAACTCCCAGGGCCTCAAGAGGCTTAATTTCAAAGGGGATCAAGCGAAATGCTGCGCCGAGAGCGTCCCGTTGGCGATACATGTTCACACGGAAACGGGCCCGACCAGGCAAGGAATAGGCAAAGTCGAGTTCCAGGTCCCGTTCAAACTTTTCGCGCTGGCGTTGCGTAATTGACGAGTACATCACTCGCTGAATTACCGGCGCCGACAAAACTGGGAATTGCTCGAGAGGCACGAGGTCTCCACGCATACGGATGACGGGGCGACTACCAATGGTTAGGTGTAAGTCCGAGGCGCCAGATTGCAGTACTTCAAGCAAAAGCTCCTGCAGGTTGACCTCATCTTCAGCGGCCTCCTTTTCCGTGGTCGCTCGACGATATTCATCGCTGAAATCTTCACTGACTTCGACGTCATCAACGTCGGCTACATCCTCACGCGGGGCCATCACTGGCGCTTCGGAAGGTACCGGCAGGGGCTCAACCAAGACCGTGGGTACTGAGGCAGGTTCACGGCTAGGCGTTGACTCGAGGGCGGGCGCGACGTGCGCTACGGCTGAAACTACGGGAGGGGCTGCATGTCCACTGGGGGCAAAGCGATCCTGCGCAATGGCAGAGCCGGCGAAGAAGTCCTCACTGGGGGCGCTCAACGCCTGGTCGTCGCTTGGGACCGAGGTAAAACCGGTGGTCTCCACTACAGCCTCCTTGAAAGCACCCGGATTGGACGCCTGTCTGAGGGTTCTATCGGCGCTTTCGGGCATTTCCTTAAGCGACGATCTAGACCACTACGCGCAAAATCTCGTCAATCGAGGTCACTCCGTTGAGAACCTTGGTCATGCCGTCATTGCGCAGGGTCACCATGCCCGACCGCAGGGCCGCAGCGCTAATTTCCGTGGCTGGGGCGTGCTCAACAGCCAAACGTTCGATTTCTTCGTTAACCATCATGACCTCGTGGAGTGCCATTCGGCCTTTGTAGCCGGTATTTGAGCACGAAGGGCAGCCCACGGGGCGGTAGAGGGTAGGAATCCCGGTCGACAAGTCCCAGTTGACCTTCGCGGCTGTCAGGGTCTCCTCGGTAGGCGTATAGGCCTCCTTGCACTTCATACACAAGCGTCGGGCAAGACGTTGGGCCAAGACCGCGTCGACGGCCGAACCCACGAGGAACGGCTCAATGCCCATCTCGGTCAAACGCGTGATGGCTGACGGCGCATTGTTGGTGTGCAGCGTGGACAGCACGAGGTGACCGGTCAACGCAGCTTCAACAGCAATCTGTGCGGTCTCGTGGTCACGAATCTCACCGATGAGGACGATGTCGGGGTCAGATCGAAGAATGGATCGCAGCGAGGATGCGAACGTCAGACCGGCCTTGGCATTGGTTTGCACTTGGCTGATTCCTGGCAAGCGGTACTCGACCGGGTCCTCAACCGTGATGATGTTGACTTCAGGACGGTTCAAGATATTCAGCGTCGCGTACAGCGTTGTTGACTTACCCGATCCCGTAGGACCGGTGACCAAAATCATGCCGTAGGGCTTGCCAAAGCTTTCGCTATACCGCTCGTAGTTGTTCTGTGTGAATCCCAATTCAGACAAGTCCAGGCGGGCCGTCGAGTTGTCCAAAATTCGCATGACGACTTTCTCGCCCCACACAGTCGGCAACGTGGCCACACGCAGGTCCACCTTCTTGCCATGAGCCGAGACCGAAAGGCGTCCGTCCTGGGGAATTCGACGCTCAGCGATGTTGATGTCAGCCATGATTTTCAGGCGTGAAATCACACCAGATTGGATGGATTTGGGCGAACGCATGACCTCGTGCAGCACGCCGTCAATTCGGTAACGCACGCGTAGATCCTGCTCGGTGGGCTCCAGGTGAATGTCGGAAGCACGGTCTTGGATTGCCTGGGTAATCAGCAAGTTCACAAACTTGACGATGGGTGCGTCTTCAACGACTTCTTTCAGGCCGGCGAGGTCATCACCCGTGGCCTCATCAGCATCTTCAAGGGCTGTCGTGAGGTCATCAAGGTCAGAGTCAGCACGGTAGTAACGGTCAATCGCGGCAGCAACATCGGCGCGGGTTGCCACAGCTGGCAAAACTTCGTAACCACTGATCGTGCGAATATCGTCCGCGGCAAAAACGTTGGCTGGGTCAGCCATGGCAACCACGATGCGGCCATCTTCAAAACCAATGGGAATGGCCATGTGCTGTCGGCATACTGAACCAGGAATACGAGCGAGTGCGGAACCATCAACGGGGAAATCGTTGAGGTCAATAAAGCGCAATCCAATTTGTTGGGCCAAGGCGGCAACCAGTTGCGTCTCGCTCAAGATTCCTTGATCAACCAACACGCGACCAAGACTGCGACCCAACGTTTGATGCTGATCAACGGCAACGCTGAGCTGATCGGTCGTGATCAGCCCATCCTCGAGCAGGATGTCACCGAGTTGCTTCACCGCGGGCCTCCTTGTGCGCACCGCCGGGAATTTCGGCGGTGGTTCTGCCTGAGTTATCGGCACCCCACGAAAAAACTGAACTCTCAGGCGGAACTAGGCACAAAAACGGGCCCAAAAAGGGACAAAACGGACTAACTGGGGTCTAGGGCCGCCCGCAGTACGGCGATGGGCACCGTAGCCCCGGTCATCAGTTCGACCTGACCTAGCGCCTGGTGAACCAGCAAATCCAGCCCCGAGAGCACCTCGCCAGTCCATGTGACAGCCAGCGGCGTGGGCCAGGGGTGATAGATCGCGTCAAAGAGGAATCCGGCTTCCTGTTGCGGGGTCAGTTGGCCAGCGACCTCAGCCGGCGCGGTGTTCATCACCACCGGTCGATCCAGAACCGAACTCCCCTGACTCCAAGGCACGACATCAACAGCCATCCCTAAGAGCGCACCTAAATCACGCATTCGTTGTGACGACTCGCCTTCCCGAGCCACCACCGCACATTCACGACTTCCCAATTCATGCAGTGCCACCATGGCGGAGCGAGCGGTCGCGCCTGAGCCAAGAATCGTTGCGCTGTCAATGTAGACCACATGCCGATCTTCTAATGCCGCGACGATTCCGCTCACATCCGTGTTGTGACCTGATTTCCTGCCGTTATCAAATACAACGGTGTTTGCAGCTTGGGTGAGCTCGACGACCGGTGTTCGCGTATCGAGAACCGGCAACACGGCTTCTTTCAACGGCATGGTCAAGGACAGTCCAGCCCATTCACGGCCACACGCGGTGACAAAGTCCACAACGCCATCGGCCGAGACGTCAACGGCCTCATAAGTCCAGGGCAAACCCAGTTCCTGGTAGGCGGCACGATGCAGAGCAGGCGACAGTGAGTGCTCAATGGGGTGTCCCAGGACCGCTGCCCTGCGTACCGGCTCTGGCTGGCTCACTGAAGTGTCCTTTTGTACTCGGCTTTGAACTTAAGGAATTCAGCGTAGGAGTCGGTGAACTTGGTAATGCCCTTCTCCGGGTCTGTCGTAACGAAATAGATCCACGGACCTGCCACGGGCGCAACTGAAGCCTCTAGGGCTTGCTCCGATGGTGAGTTAATAGGCGTGGGTGGCAACCCATCGTTGCGGTAGGTGTTGTACGGGGAATCGTTTTGCAGATCCTTCAATGTCAACAGACCAGAAGCTCCACCCAAAGAGTAAGCAACGGTGGAATCAAATTGCAATCGCATTCCTTGCGATACACGATTCAAGATCACTCGAGTGACCTTTGGGAAATCAGATGGAGCAACCTCGGCCTGAACCAAACTCGCAATAGTCACCGCTTCGTAGGGGCGGATACCGGCTGCCTCTGCTTTTCGCTCGAATTCAATGCTGGCGGCCACTTGATTGAACTTGTCCACCATGGCTGCCAGCAAGGTTGTCGCGGTATCCGTAGGTTCAACATCGTAGGTAGCCGGAAAGAGGAAGCCCTCTACGCGATTTCTGGCATAGGCAGGCAGCCCTAGATCTTGAGGATTGGCCAATACCTGTTCCACGTCTGCCTGGGAAATCTTGGTCTTGGTCACGATCTGTTGCGTGATCTCGCGAAGGGACGCACCCTCGCGAACAATAACGCGCGCAGTGATGCGAGCTGACGGGTTTAATAGGCGCTTAACCGCTTCGGCAGCACTCATTTTCAACGGCATGGAATACGAACCAGGGCCAATACTGCGGGAATCAGGATTGTCCTTAGCGGCGGCGACAAAGGCTCGCTGGCTAGCGACCACGTCAGCCTGCTCAAGGATTGTTCCGATCCGTTGGGCGCTTGCCCCCGAAGGAATCGTGATGTCAACCTGGCCCGAACCGCTGCCCTGGTAATCCTTGGGCGGTCCAAAAACAGACCACACGCCCCAGACCACGCCGATCAGGAGTGCGCCGACGACTACGAGGGCGACCACCAATGCTGGGCGCGTTTTCTTAGCCGGCGATGCATCGACCGGCAGGTCTGGCTGAATGCTCACAACTCCAGCCTCACACATTCACCTGGCGCCTGACCGGAGGCTCGCTCCATATCAAGAGCGGACTGCAAAATCACCACGGCCGCTTGTTGGTCAACAACTGATCGAGACTGCTTCGCATTGCGTCCGGCTTGCTGCAGTGACTTGGTTGCCTGTGTCGTTGACAGTCGCTCGTCAACTAATCGCACGTCTAGATTCGTCGCTTGTGCCAGCGAGCGTGCAAAGGCGAGGGCCAGTTCAGCTGCTGGCCCAAGGGCACCAGACAACGACTTCGGTAGACCAACCACAAACTCCAAGGCATCTAACTCTGTGGCGATCTCTAGCAAACGCGTGATGTCACCCTCGCCGAAATTAACCGTCTCGACAGGAGTCGCCAGCAACCCATCCCGATCCGACGAAGCAACGCCGATGCGCACCGACCCCACATCAATCCCGATTCGAGCGCCTGGTCGCATGGCCGGTTCCGCTCTAGACAGCCGCTACAGCCGTGACAACGCTGGCCAAAGCCTCATCCAGACCTTCGACCTGACCGCTACCGCCCTGGGCTACATCGGCTTTTCCGCCACCACGCCCAGCCATCGGTTCGAGGACAGCCTGCAAGATGGTGGCGGCGGAAATGCCCCGCTCATTAGCCGCCGGAGTGGCAGCCGCAACCGCAGAAACCTTGTCATCACTCACACCCATCACGACAACGATCGCCGCGGCGCCTTGGAACGACCCGCGAGCATCCATCGCCACCTGGCGCACTTCAGCAGCTGACGTTCCATCGGGGGTACGCACGGCCAACACCGAAACGCCGTTGACATCGACTGCTTGGTCACTCAGTGACGCTGTGTCGGCTTTCAGTCGCTCAGCGCGCAACTTGGCAATATCGCGCTCGGCATCCTTCATGCGATCCAAGATCGTTCCAATGCGATCTGGCAACTCTTCTGGACGTGCTTTGACGAGGCGAGAAACCTGTTGCAGCAACAGATGTTCGCGAGCAAGGAAGGAATAGGCATCTGCTCCAACCAATGCTTCGACGCGGCGAACGCCCGAACCAATAGATGCCTCACCCAACAGGGAGATCACCCCGACCTGACTCGAACGCGCCGCGTGGGTTCCGCCACACAACTCGCGGGCCCAATCACCGACCGAGACCACCCGCACCTGATCGCCATACTTTTCGCCGAACAAAGCCATCGCCCCTATGGAACGGGCCTGGTCCTGCGTCATCACTTCAGCCGTGACTGCAAGGTCTGCAGCCAGCACATCATTGACTCGGTCTTGGACCTCGTTCATCACTGATTCTGGAATGGCACTTGTCGAGGCGAAGTCAAAGCGGAAGCGACCAGGGGCATTTTCCGATCCGGCCTGAGTAGCGCTTTCCCCCAAGATTTCGCGGAAAGCCTTGTGCACTAGGTGGGTGGCGGTGTGTGCCCGCGAGATCGCTCGGCGTCGCTCGATGTCAACAGCACCCACGGCGGCCATTCCTGCTTCCACCGCACCTCTGAGGATTTCGCCACGATGCACAACCAAACCTGGAAGTGGGGTTTGCACATCGTCGATGCGCACCGTGGTGCCATCGGCCAGCGTGATAACGCCAGCATCTGCCAGCTGACCACCTGACTCAGCGTAAAACGGCGTGCTGTCCAAGATCAGATCAACGTGTTGCCCCTGCGAAGCCGCCGGCACTGCTTCACCATCGACCAGCAAGCCACGCACCGTGCTGTCCGTGACCACTTCGTCGTAGCCGGTGAATCGCACCGGGCCGCCTGCGTCAAGCAATGCGCGATAACGCGCAACGTCGGCGTGACCAGTCTTTTTACTGCGCGCATCAGCCTTGGCACGTTCGCGCTGGCCGCTCATCAAGGACCGGAAACCGACCTCGTCCACGCTCAAGCCTTGCTCTGCGGCCATTTCGAGAGTCAAGTCAAAAGGGAAGCCATACGTGTCGTGCAAGGCAAAGACTTCGTCGCCCGCCAATTGGCTTTGACCGCTGTCCTTGGCCTGCTTAACAGCGGTATCAAGAATCGTGGTTCCCGTACGCAGCGTTTGTGCAAAAGCATCTTCTTCGGCTTGAGCAACCGAAAGGATTCGCTCGGCCCCATCCCGTAGCTCGGGGTATTGCTCACCCATCACCTCAATGGTGCGCGTGACGAGCTCGGACATCGTCTGATCATTGGCTCCGAGTAAACGCATGGAGCGCACAACCCGACGCATGATGCGTCGCAGTACATACCCACGACCTTCATTGCCGGGCAAGACGCCATCACCGATCAACATCACGGTGGTGCGGGCATGGTCACCGACGACGCGAAGCCGAACATCAGCCTCTTCGTTGGTGCCGTACTTCAAACCAGCTAGTTCGCTGGCTCGCTGAATAATTGCGCCAGTGGTGTCGATTTCATAGATGTTTTCTACGCCTTGCAACAAGGCAGCCATGCGCTCAAGACCTAAGCCGGTGTCAATGCTCTTGGCGGGTAAATCGCCCAAGATCGGGAAGTCGTCTTTGCCTTGACCTTCACCGCGCTGGAACTGCATGAAAACCAAGTTCCACACTTCGAGATAGCGGTCCTCGTCAACGACGGGGCCGCCTTCCTTGCCGTATTGCGGACCGCGGTCGTAATAAATCTCTGAGCATGGTCCACAGGGACCGGGAACACCCATGGACCAGAAGTTGTCGGCCATGCCTCGACGCTGAATGCGATCACGAGGAACGCCGACCACGTTATGCCACAAATCCGCAGCCTCATCATCGTCGTCGTACACCGTGACCCACAGCTTGCTTTCGGGTAACCCATATCCCCCATCAGCAACTGAATTGGTCAGTAATTCCCACGCCATCGGAATGGCGCCTTCTTTGAAGTAATCACCAAAGGAAAAGTTTCCACACATTTGAAAGAAGGAAGCGTGACGCGTGGTCCGACCGACTTCTTCGATGTCGAGGGTGCGCACAACTTTTTGAACGCTCGCGGCACGAGGCCAAGGCGGTGCCAGCTCACCCAAGAAATAGGGCTTGAACGGGACCATGCCAGCGTTGACCAGCAGCAAGGTGGGGTCGTCAGCGATCAAGGAGGCAGAAGGAACCACGGTGTGTTGACGCTGTTCAAAAAAGGCCAACCAGCGACGCGCGATCTCGGCGGAGTCCATCGGTACGGACGCACCCTTTCCCACTCAGGTCCAAACAAGCGCCCATTTAGGCGTTGCTAGAGCCTACCGGCTCGTTCAGGGCTGTTTGGGCGGGCGCGGCGCGGAATCGAGAATCTGACGAATTCGGGCAAGCCTCTCTACAATCGCACCTTCGGCGCCAATTGCTCCGGGCTCGTAATAGCGCGTTTCCAGCAGCGCATCGGGCAGATACTGCTGAGCTGCGATGCGCTCGGGCAGGTTATGCGGGTAGATGTAGTCGGCAGCGCCAGGAATTGCTGGGCCGTGATTGTCGCGCAAGTGCGGCGGGACCGGACCACCCTTCCCTGCTTGCACATCCGCAAGTGCCTGATCAATCGCAACGATGGCAGCGTTGGATTTCGGTGCAGTCGCTAATGCGATCACCGCTTCAGCCAGTGGGATGCGACCTTCTGGCATCCCGATGAAAGCCACCGCCTCAGCGGCAGCAACCGCGATAACTAGTGCTTGTGGATCGGCCATGCCAATGTCTTCAGCGGCAGAAATCACCAACCGACGAGCAATAAAGCGAGGGTCTTCGCCGGCGTCGACCATGCGCGCTAGGTAATGCAAAGCGGCATCAACATCTGAACCGCGAATGGACTTAATGAAGGCACTGATGACGTCGTAATGCTGGTCGCCAGCTCGGTCGTAGTGCGCCAAAGCGCGATCAACGGCTCGCTCCACATCGGAGTGTTCAATAACCGCCGAACCGCGATCCTGAGCCGCTCCTGCTGATGCCTCCAACGCGGTAAGGGCTCGACGCGCATCACCCGAGGCCAACCGCACTAACTGGCTCAAGGCTTCAGCGTCCACCGTCAGTGCATTGCGCAGACCGCGCTCCTCCACGAGGGCGTCCTGGAGCACTTGGGACACCACGTCGTCGGTGAGCGGTTCGAGCGTGACGACTAGAGATCGCGACAATAAGGGGGTGACCACCGAAAATGCGGGATTCTCTGTCGTTGCCGCAATCAGTGTGACCCATCGGTTTTCCACTGCCGGTAACAACGCATCTTGTTGCGTTTTGGAAAAACGGTGCACTTCATCAACGAACAACACCGTTTCCGAGCCATCTGCTCCCAGGTAATGACGAGCCGAATCGATAGCAGCGCGAACATCCTTGATCCCTGCCGAGACAGCAGACAGCTCAATAAATCGACGACCAGGAGCATTAGCAACAATCGAAGCGATCGTTGTTTTGCCACATCCGGGCGGGCCCCACAGCACAACCGACGCCGGCGTCACGCCCTGTTCGGCAATGGGCTCTACCAACCGGCGTAAGGGGCTTCCTACTGCGGTGGCCCGCGACTGCCCCGCCACCTCATCCAACGTTCGAGGACGCATTCGCGCGGCCAAGGGCAGCCGGACACGAGCTTCGGCTGCGGCGCTGAACAGGTCGTCGGAGGACATTGCCGTCACACTAGTAGGTATGAGCACGCCTGAATTGGACATCCGAACCGTCGAGGATCCGGACTCCCTCGTGGCCTGGCCTGCGGGTCAGCCCTATATGTCCTGCGAACTCGCAGCTGGCGAACTTCTCAGCGCTTACTCCGCAACTGTGGCCGGCGAAATCGTTGCAGTGTGCTTTGTAAAGGATTCATCC
>JNSE01000023.1 GCA_000754455.1 actinobacterium acAMD-2
GAGTAACTCATCCATCCACGTGGTCGAACTCGGTTCGTCAGCAACCAGGGCTGACTGTTCGCGCACGGTGGTTTTGCCACGGGAGGTGAGGCGCAACAGCACGAGCTCCGCGCCCCCAGTGATTTCTTCATCAGGAGTGGGAAGTTCCCGGAATTGAGCAATCGCGTCGTTAAGCGCGCCTTCGCGTACGGCCAGCTGATACAAGCCCAATTGGGGATTTTCTTGCGTTGAGTCCTTCGACGGCGCGGACTTCATCGTCTTGAGGTCAATCACCACAACTTTTCCCTCAGCGGTGAGTTCAAGGCGGTCGATCTTGCCGCTCAAGTGCACGTTACGGCCGGCAATGGTGACGTCCATGGCAAAAGATTCCTCAGCGCCGATCAAGCGGCGCTCATTAGCGGCCTGCCAACTCAAAAAGTTGATCAGGGCATCGCGCGCTTTGCCACGCTCGACATCGGCCTGCCAGACGGCATCGTAGCTGACCTCATCCCACACGCGATCCAGATGCACCATGAGTTCATCAATGTGCGGGGTCACCTCTTGGCTGGCAGCTTCCTCAGCTAACGCGTGAACAACACTGCCAAAGCCCATCGCTGCATTGCGCGGGCCATTCGCTCGAACAGCACGACCCAAATACCAGCTCATCGGGCAAGTGACCAACGACTCCAACTGTGAACCTGAGAGACGAATCTGCTTATCTGGCGGGAACGGGTGAACGTCTTCACCCGAGATCTCGCGCACACCCCACCAGTTGTCTGGGTGAGCGGTGGGAACCAGAAGTTCGTCGCCCACTTTTTCACTGGCCAAACTCCCCAGGATCTGGATGGCGATGTCTCGCTCGGCCTTGGAGAGCCCATCGTTCAACAATTGCGCTCGTAGCGAGGCCACCAAGCCGGACAAGGTTGACGGTCGAGGCGTTCGCGCTGTAATCGCCATAGCCGACAAGGTCGGGTTAGAGCGAATCAATTCGTCAATAAACCGTGAAGGTTGAGATCCGTTCTCCGATGCTTCGCCCACAGCCGTGACCAACAATCGCTGACGGGCGCGCGTGATCGCCACATAGAAGAGTCGACGTTCTTCAGCCAGCGTTGTCGTTAAGGGATGAACATCCTCAATGTCGTGGGCGACTAACTGATCGGCTTGCAACAACGTGCCGCGCTGGCGCATGTCGGGCCACATGTCGGCTTGCACATCGGCCACGACAACAAGATCCCACTCGAGCCCTTTGGACCGGTGAGCAGACATCACGCGCACTGCATCTCGACTGGCTCCGCGCTGCACCAACGTGTCTGCCGGAATGGACTGACGAGTGATGTTGTGTAGGAATCCGCGAGCACCACCGGCTGCTGAACGCTCCCGGTTGCGCATCGCCAAGGTGAACAGGGTCAGCACTGCATCAAGGTGACGGTCAGCACGTCGACCCTGCGCACCGCCGGAATACGACGAGCGCTCTAAGCGCTGACCCCACGTCCGCACCTCATCGTTGCGCCAGGGTTGTTGATCCCACAGAGTCCACAACACTTCGTGGGGATCATCATGCTTGCCCATAGCTTGGCGAGCCAGCACGATGACTTCAGAGAGGCGACGTGCAACTCCCGTGACTTCCTCATCGTGGGTCGCCAATCGCCCAGGCGTCACAACGGCATCGCGAATGAGTTCGCCTGATGAGGTCGTGGGCAAACCAAACTCGTTGGTTTGGCGACTTTCCTCACGCAGGGCACGCCCCAAGCGGCGCAACTGAGCTGAATCCCCACCGCAATAGGCCGACAGCAGGAGCGCGCGGATTTCGTCCGCAGTCACGCTGGCGGGCTCGATCACACAGCGCATGGCCGTCAACAACGGTTCTACCGCAGGATCAAGGTGCAAGGGCAGGTCTTCACCCGCGACTTCCACCGGGACTCCGGCCGCATGCAGCGAGCGATGAAGGCTAGGAATTGATCGCGCTCCCGACCGCACCAAAACAGCCATCTGTGACCAGGCGATGCCATCGTCGAGGTGTGCCCGACGTAACTGATCAGCGATCGCATCGCCTTGAGCGATCGTGGATGAGTACGTGTGCACATCGATGACGCTGGCAGGAAGGTCAGGGGCGGCTACTCGTTGGCGATGGCTTCGACCATCACCTTTGAATGCCGTGCCGGTGGAGGAAAACTTGGCGGCCACTGAAACTGCGAGGTTGACTAATCCCTCGCCACTGCGACGACACGTACGCAGCGCCACCACTGCAGCCTCTGATCCATCCGCTTGCGGGAAACGCACGGGGAACTCCACGATGCCCTTCACGTCAGCCCCGCGGAAGGCATAAATCGACTGATCAGGATCGCCGACAGCGACTAAGTCGCGACCGCCACCGGCAATCGCCTGAAGAAGGCGCTCTTGGGCCGGGTCAGTATCTTGAAATTCATCAACAAAAACCGCGTCATAGCGTTCGCGTAGGTCAGCTCGGCCGCTGGACGACTGCGCAAAGATCACCGCGCGCGTGACCATTTCGGTGTAGTCGATCTCGTTCTTGTGATCGAGGACGTCAAGGTATTCCTCAAGCGCATTCGCCACGCTGACCCAGGAGTCTCGCCCTTGTTGCTGGGCAATGGCCAGCAATTCGTGCGGCTCAAGCCCTAGTGTGCGAGCTCGCTGAAAGACGGTGCGAATTTCAGCGGCAAAACCAGCAGTAGTCAACGCCGCTTGCCATTGCTTCGGCCAGAGAACCGTCGGAACGTCGTCTTCAACGTGGCCCTGCAAGAGTTCGCGAATGACCGCGTCTTGCTCAGGGTTGGTCAACAACGTGCGACGCGGGGCTCCCCATTCATAATCTTGGGTGGCATCACCGACCAGAGCAAAACAAAAAGCGTGAAAGGTCCATGCCGTCGCACCCAACTGGTCTGGCCCCAAACGAGTGGCGATGCGGTCGCGAAGTTCCTGCGCGGCCTTTCGACTAAAAGTCAGTACCAAGATGCGATCCGCCGGCGTTCCGGCTTCGATGCGAGCGGCAACCGCTTCAACCAAGGTGGCGGTCTTTCCCGTTCCCGGTCCGGCCAAAATCAGCAAAGGGCCAGCACCAGCGGTGGCAGCATGATCAACAGCGCGCTGTTGTTCAGCATCGGGAGTGATCCGCGGACCAGCAACACGTTCGGGTGCTACCAAGGTGATGACGGGAGTGTCTGCACTACCGCGCCGGCCTGCTGTTGACAAGAACTGAACTCACCTTCTGTTTCACGGCCACCTGTGGGTTGCCGCGTGATGGGCGGCTTATGTTCACCCGTCAGGAAGACCTTAGTGTCGCGCAGGTGTCCGACAATGGCCCCTTTTTTTGCTTAGGTAGACGGGGCACGGTGCCCAACTGACACCACATCCCCACCTGAGCGCACTGGGCGTGAAACGATGAAGCCCTATGACGCCGTTGCCTCCTGACCAGCAGTTCCCAGAACTTGGCCTGCCTGTCATCGAAGAGCCGCCACTGCCCAACAGTGTGCGCCGGCCGCGCGACCTGCTTCAACTGGTCGTCACGATCGCCATCGCGGCAGCGCTCCTCGTTATCACCGCTCTCGCTGTGACCACAACTTCTGGCCTCGAGGCCGACCTCATTGGTGTAGTGACCGGTCTTCCCGCTGCACTGATTTACATCGTGCAGTTCTTTGGTGGATTAGGCCTGTTGATCATCCCGGTCGCTGTATCGATTGACTTAGTTGCGCGGCGACGTAACACCCAACTGTTGACTGCTTTGGCGGCAGCGGCCATCGCGGCGTTCTTTGCCGTTGGACTGCGCTTTGCCATTGAGTACCTCACGCCGGGTCAACTTCTCGAAGCGCTCACCAAAGTCAAGCCCGATGGCATGCGCACACTGACATTGGATGCCGCACTTGCTGCCATCGTTGCGTTGTTGACTGTGGCCCAGCTAGCGGGCCGCAGTCGCTGGCAAATCTTCTCCGCGGTCATTGTCGGTTCGGTTGCCACGACGCTGGTGCTCTCTAGTTCCCTTACCGTTGTAGCAGTTGCTGAATCCATATTGCTGGGATTTGCGATCGGCCTAATTTCGCGTTACGCCATGGGCTCGCCCAGTGAGCGGCCCGATGGAATGGCCATTGCGCTAGCCCTGCGCGACGCCGGCCTACCCCTGACCCACCTGACCCGGCTTGATCTTGAATCGCGAGGGCGTCGTCGCTACCGCGGGATCGCCACGGAAAACGGCACAACTGAGCATTACCGCATTCACGTCCTTGACCGCGATCAAGAAGGCGCTGGCATCGCGGCCTACCTATGGCGCCAAATTCGTGTCATTCGTCCAGCCGCTCGACCCGCCTTCCTTTCGCTTCGGCGTAACTTTGAACACGAGTCCATGGTCACTTTTGCGGCCCAAGCAACCGATGCATCCGTTCGCGAACTCGTCGCTGTAACCGAAGTGGGAGTTTTTGCAGCAGCTCTTGCTTACATTGATCCACAAGCGCAACCACTCAACGAACTTGACCCTGCGACCTTGACCGACCAGGCCCTCGATTCGATTTGGTCAACAGTGGATGCACTCCATCAATCACGCGTTGCCCATCGAGGCTTAGCGCCCTCTCGAATTCAATTGCGAGAAGACTCCACCGCGGTTCTGACGGACTTCCGAGATGGCGAAATTGCCGCTAGCGATCTGGCTCTCGCACTCGATACAGCTGAACTCTTGGTTTCGCTGGCCTCCCTCGTTGGAGCCGAGCGAAGCGTTCAAGCAGGCGTGCGCAGCATGGGGGCACAGCGCATTGCTAGTTGCACCTCGCTGGTGCAATCGCTGTCTATGTCGGATGAAACCCGAACTCTGCTCAAGTCCAATAAGGGCCTGCTCAAGCAGGTCCGGCAGGTCATGAGCACCTTGAGCACCGAGGAAGTTCCTGAACAGCCACCCCTGGCCCGCTTCCAAAGGCGCACCATCATCAGTGCAGTCGGCTTGTCCGTCGCCGCTTATCTGCTCATTTCCCAAATCGGAACCCTCGATCTGGGTCAGATCTTGGGACAAGCGAAACTTCCCTACGTTGCCGCCGCGCTGATCTTGTCCTTTATGACTTACGTTGGCGGAACTCTGAGCTTGATTGGTTTTACGCCTGCCAAGATTCGCGCTTTTCCTGCCCTGCTAGCCCACTTCGCCGCGACCTACTACGCGCTCTTTGCGCCCGGAGTGGTCAGCGCTGTCGGCGTGAACACTGCCTTCTTGCAACGATCCGGTGTGGGGGCTGCAACCGCTGTTGCCTCCGTAGGCATCACCCAAGTTTCCGCTGTCATCGCCAGTTTGTTGATGGTCCTGATTTTCGGCGCTCTGGCAGGGGCGAGTCCGCAGTCTGTCATTAGCCCATCCGAAGGCATCGTCATTGCCGTTGGCGTCGTCGTCTTCGTGGTGTTAATTGGCGTCATCATCGCCCCGATTCGCCACTACGCCATTCGACGCCTCCGACCGATCTTCACCCAAGGGCTACCGCGCCTGATTGACATCTTGCAAAACCCCAGGGCCCTCATCACTGGTTTTGGTGGGAACTTCGTGATGAACCTTGCCTACATCTTCACCTTGGTCGCCTGCGTCCGCGCCTATGGCAACGATGCCTCTATTCCTGCCCTAGCTCTGGTATTTCTCGTCGGTAGCGCCGTGGCTTCGGTGGTCCCCACACCCGGTGGTTTGGGTGCTGTTGAAGTGGCCTTGACCGCGTCTCTGACCGCCTCAGGGGTGGACGCAGCAACGGCGGTCTCGGCCGTCCTGCTCTACCGCGTGGTCACGTTCTGGATTCCCGTTCCCATTGGCTGGGCTTCCTCGCAATGGTTGAGCAAGCGAGACCTACTGCCTGGCTAATGGAGCAAAGAGGTGCGTCTTTGCTCTCACTAGGCAACAATGTGTTCTTCTGAACGGTCCGCATACGAAGTAGGAGTTATGAGCGAACAGTCCCCCGTCAAAATCACCGTGACTGAAAATGGCTGGTACCAGGTCGAAGGCACCACTCAAATCATTGCCTCAGATGGTTCGCTCATTCGCGAAGGCGACAAGTTCTTCTTGTGCCGCTGCGGCCACAGCAATGCCAAGCCGTTTTGCGACAGCGCGCACAAGTCGTGTGACTTCGTCGACGACGGATTGGGCAAGAAGCCGAAGAAGGACTAGTCCTTAGTACGAAGGCTTGTCAGGTTCAATCTGGCTGACCCATGCCACCACGCCACCACCGACGTGAACAGCGTCAGCGAAGCCTGCGCCCTTGACCACGGCCAGTACCTCAGCCGAGCGACCGCCGACCTTGCAGTGCAAGACGATGGGCTTATCCGTGGGCAATCCAGCCAACGCGTTTCCGTTGAGGAACTCGCCCTTAGGAATTAAGGTCGCGCCGTCAATGTGAACGATGTCCCACTCGTTGGGCTCGCGCACGTCAATGAGTTCAAAGTCAGTCTCGCCACGCTCACGGGCATCGAGCATGTCCTTGAGCTGCTTGACGCTAATGGTTGAGTCCTTAACTGCCTCAGTGGCTTCCTCGCTGACCGTGCCACAGAAGTAGTCGTAGTCAATGAGTTCGGTAATGGGCTCGCCATTGGGGTCCTTGCGGATCTTGACGGTGCGGTAGCTCATTTCCAGGGCGTCATAAATCATCAAGCGACCCAGCAGGGTTTCACCCATTCCAGTAATGAGCTTGATGGCTTCGGTTCCCATGATCGAACCAATCGATGCACACAAGACACCGAGCACGCCACCTTCGGCGCACGAAGGAACCATGCCGGGGGGCGGTGGCTCGGGATACAAGTCGCGATACTGCGGACCATGGTCTTCCCAAAACACCGAAGCCTGACCCTCAAAGCGATAAATCGAACCCCATACGTACGGCTTGTGCAGCAACACTGCTGCGTCGTTGACCATGTAGCGAGTAGCAAAATTGTCGGTACCGTCCACGATCAGGTCGTATTGGGCAAAGATTTCCAACACGTTGGAGTTGTCCAAGCGCTCGTTGTGGACCACAACGTTGACGTACGGGTTGATTTCATTGACCGTGTCGCGAGCCGATTCAGCCTTCGGGCGGCCGATGTCGCTTTGGCGGTGAATGATCTGGCGCTGCAAGTTCGATTCATCAACCTCGTCGAACTCGACGATGCCCAGCGTGCCCACGCCAGCTGCGGCCAAATACATCAACGCCGGCGAACCCAGCCCACCTGCGCCCACACACAGCACGCGCGCGTTCTTCAGGCGCTTTTGTCCATCCATTCCCACCTCAGGAATGATGATGTGACGGCTGTAGCGACGAACCTCGTCAACGGTGAGTTCGGCTGCTGGCTCGACCAACGGTGGCAATTGCACTTAGGACTCCAGATCGTGATGGCTCGTAGAGCGGCTGTTGACCTGCTCTAGAGATAACAACTGTGCCGTACGCCTGCGTATTCCCTGCCCTGGGGTCTGGGTTAGGCCTCAGACTGCCGGCGCCAGCGAATCCCGGCCTCAATGAACTCGTCGATGTCGCCGTCAAGGACGGAACTGACATTGCCGGTCTCAAATTCAGTGCGCAAATCCTTGACCATTTGATACGGCTGCAAGACGTAGGAGCGCATTTGGTTGCCCCATGAGCCGGTGGTGTCGCCCTTGAGCGCGTCCATCTCGGCGCGCTCTTCTTGGCGACGACGTTCCAACAAGCGAGATTCCAGGACGCGCAAAGCGGCAGCGCGGTTTTGAATCTGTGACTTCTCGTTTTGGCACGACACCACAATTCCGGTGGGAATGTGCGTGAGGCGAACCGCTGAGTCAGTCGTGTTCACACTCTGGCCACCCGGGCCGCTCGAGCGGAACACATCCACGCGAATTTCGTTCTCTGGAATGTCCACGTGGTCGGTTTGTGCCGTGACCGGCAGGACCTCCACAGCCGCAAATGAGGTCTGACGACGTGACTGGTTGTCAAAAGGCGAAATACGCACGAGGCGATGGGTGCCTTGTTCAACGCTCAATGTGCCATAAGCATACGGGGCCTTGACCGCAAACGTCGCCGACTTAATGCCCGCTTCTTCGGCATAGGAGATGTCATAAATCTCCGTGGTGTGGCCATGCCGCTCAGCCCAACGCAAATACATCCGCATCAACATCTGTGCCCAGTCCGCCGCGTCTACCCCACCGGCTTCGGAGCGAATGGTGACCAGTGCTTCACGCGGGTCGTAGTCGCCATTGAGCAGCGTGCGCACTTCAATCTCGCCGACCAGCTTTTCCAGCGCCTGGACTTCAGTCACGACTTCAGCATGAATAGCTGCATCGCTTTCGTCTTCGCCCAACTCCAACAACACTTTGGCGTCATCGAGGCGCTGGCGCAGTTCACTGACTTTGCGAATCTCGCTTTGCACAAACGACAACCGACTAGTGACGGCCTGCGCATTGGCTTGGTCATCCCACAGGTCAGGAGCAGCCGCTTGCGCCTCAAGCTCTTCAGCCTCTAGACGCATCTTGGGGATGTTGAGCACCTTCTCCACGCTGGTCAACGTGGAATCAAGGCGAGCTAGATCCTCAGCCGGTTCCATCGATGCCATGGGTCACAGGGTACGCGAGTCACCGTCGTTCTAATTCACCACACTGCGAGCCCGCGCTGACGCTCTCATTCCAATAGAACCAGCACGTCCAGTGATCGCGTTAAAGATTGGTAGCCGTACGCGCGCTGAGAGCGTGACATTGACCCATCGGCCGTTCGTGCGCATCGAGTCAACCCGGAATCGATAGAACTTGGACGGCAATCCGGCTGATTTCACATACGCCGTGAGTCGCCTATTGGCAGCAGTACGCGACAGCGGAACGGTCGTAGTTGCTTTCCCTGCATAAACAGCGGGGGCGTTGATTCCTTGGGCTGCAGCCAAACTTGCCGCATCAGCCGCAGCAACGAGTGATCGTCGAGCCATGTACAGATGCGAAACATCTACCACCACGCTGAATAAAAGGCATATCAATACGGTCAACCCCAGGGTCAAGATCAGCACTTGGCCATCCTCGCTCGGTCGTTGATTCACGCTCATGGCCGTGCCTGCCGGTAAACATCAATAACCACGCTGTGTTTGGCACTCATGGGAATTGAACTGAGTCCCTTCATGAAGGCCGGAACGAAAGGAATGGGCACGCTGGTTGACAAAGTCACGTCAACTCGTGCACCTGGAGATAAGCACGGTTTCGCCGCACAGGTAAAGCGCGTCCGGACTCGTGCGGGATTTACTCCTTGGTCTCGCAACACCACTCCCGACGCTAATCGGGCGTTGCTTACCGCCTGGGCACCCGAATTGGCTTGAACAAAAACCCGTCCCGCTTCACGCGAAGCCGCGGTCAGCGCGAAAGCAGACCTTTGTACAACAAACGCGGCACTCATGGCATAAATCATGGGAACCAAAAGCAGCAATGAGAGATAACTAAATTCAACGAGGGCACTTCCTCGATCATCACGTGCTTTCACGGTTGCACCTCAAGGAGAGCATGACCGCGAACCGTCGTTGTCGCTGGACCGCCCAAGGTACCGACGAGCGGGATAGCTGCTCGTACGGTGACCTCAGCAAAATCCAATCCACCAATAACGTGATTGCGGACCGAGATGTCTCGAGCAAACCGTGAACCCACGGACTGGGAAATACTCAAACGCGTGCGACCCAATGCATCGTTCGTGCTGCGGTCAGCGCTTGCCGCATAGCGAGCGCCTTCCGCGGCAGCAGACGCCAGGGTGTTGCGCACGTGCACGGCAAAGCACACCTGCATGATGCCTAAGACAAGCACAACGAGCACGGACGCAATCAGCACGAAATCCACAACGGCCGAACCCTCGTCATCGTGCAGGTGTGAGAGCAGGTTCACGGACCCGTCACGCTACGAAGTGCGCTCGTAAAGATGGACTTGAGTTGACCATCAGCCACGCTCCATAACGCCGTTACCAAGCCGGCCGTCATCACTGTGATGAGAACCCAACCAGGAACATCGCCCCTGTCTGACTCCATCGCCGCGAGTACGCGGTTAACCCATCGATTGAACATGTCATCCTCCC
The DNA here is from genome assembly GCA_000754455.1 of actinobacterium acAMD-2. Classification (GTDB taxonomy): domain Bacteria; phylum Actinomycetota; class Actinomycetes; order UBA12327; family UBA12327; genus AcAMD-2. The sequence continues at coordinate 9,984 of JNSE01000023.1, forward strand.
GTTTCCCCGTAATAGCTGGTGCTACCTCGGATTAGTTGACTTACCCATTGATCGACAATCCAAAAAATCCCGGAAACAGCGCGAACACAACAGTGATAGGAAGGACAAGGAACACGACGGGAACCATCATCGCGATCTCCTTGCGACCAGCTGACTCCATCAATTCCCGGCGACCCAAGTCCCGGACATCACTGGCCTGCGCACGCATGACCTCGGCCATTGGGGTCCCGCGCTCCATAGCAATAACCATCGCGTCAATGAAGCGAGCGACAGGCCTGACCTTTGTGGTTGATCCAAAGTCGCGCAAGGCGTGAACGAGTCCATCACCCAGCGTCGATTTGACGAGTACTTCGTTGAGTTCACCGGCTAAGGGACCTGAACTACACCCCACTACTCGCGACAGCGCTCCTGCCACACCTTCGCCGGCCGCCACTGACAGCGCGAGCATTTCCGCAATCGCAGGGAACTCCGCAACCATCAATGCCTCACGGCGCCGAACCGCTTGATCAAGATCGCGCTCCCTGGCGAGTACCCCAACCACCAAACCGACCGCAGCTAGCACCAAGACCGTGCTTGGTCGAACCGCATCTTTAACCGTTCCCAGTACTACAGCGCAGGCCGCTCCTGCTAATAAGCCACTGAGGCCCCACACGACTTGCTGGAGACGAAACTGCGCCGACGATTCAGAAGATCCGGCTCTGCGCAACCGTTCCTCAAGCCCATGGGGATCCCCCAGTAGAACCGCGAGCACATCAGCTGCCCATTCTTGGACGCGCCTGGACTGTGAATGAGGTGAAACCAACGAGCGCGTGCGATTAACCGAGGGGTGAACGTAGGCCAAGACTTGCTGCACAAGTGAGGGCCTGCGTCGCTGCAGGATCGACTGTGTCGTGAGCGCAACTCCAGCAGCGAAAACGCAACCAATAAGGATCGTCATCACTGGAGTACTCGCGGTTCGCTTGGAAGAACGGCAATGCGCATCATGACCTGGTAAGCCACGACACACAATCCAGCTCCGATGCTCAGTACGAGCAATCCAGCAGGAGTGTCGTAGGCAGCAACGGCTTGTGGTCGCAAAGACAAGAACAGCAAGAGGAGCCACGGCGAGGAAACCGCAAGCCGTGCACCATTGATTGTCCACGACTGGCGGGCCTGCAATTCGCCGCGAATGCGGGCATCCTCACGAAGAAAAACCGACAGTGTTCGCAGGAGACGACCGAGATCATTTCCTCCCACATCGCGCGCAACGCGCAGTGCTTCAATGATGCGATCGGCGACTGGATCGGCTAGTTCATCTTTGAGTTGATCAAGGCATTGACCAAAACGTCCCGTCGCCTCGTAAGCGCGCGCGAAGCCCTCGAATTGAGGTCGAAGTTGCACCGGACCTTGAACCCCGAGCTGAGCCAACGCCTGTGGAAGGGCCAATCCAGCCCGAACCGACGAAGCCAGGTTGTCCACTACGTCTGGCCAGACCTCCCGCAGCGCTGTGCGCGCATGCACGGCACGCCCGTGCACCACCAGGAAGGGCGCTCCCATAGCCATCGCCGAGAAGATGGCCGCGACGACCACTGACTGAGAAATTCCCGCCAAGATGACAAACACTGCCAGCCCGGCCGTCAGCGAAATCATCAGCAGACCTGAAACAGATAACCCCCGTATACCTGATTCAGCGATAAGGGTTTCCCCTCTGCGCCTCGAACGTTGGATGAAAGAAACAACGGGCAGTAACAACGACGAAACGGAGAGGT
>JNSE01000024.1 GCA_000754455.1 actinobacterium acAMD-2
GTTCGTAGCCATAGCGGCGCAACAGGTGGTCACGCTCCATCAACTCTTTACGTTCTGATTCAGGAAGCGGGTTCTTCATGGCTTCCTTCCACCAGCCCAGCCATTTTTCGAAGCGTTGATTGGCAACTTCGCGCAGGATGGGGATAACTTCCGCCTCACTACCGAGCTTGGCGGTGTACGAGTGTGCGTTTGGACCATTGAGGGCACGCATGTAGGTGCCGTGAGATACGGACCATTCAAACCGGGTGTCACCGCGCATTTTCAAAAATTCTTCGTTTTCATCTCCGAAGTACTTTTCCAAGTAGTCAATGTCGATGCGGGTATCGCGGCGTCCAACGAGCTCGGAGTAGAAGAAGATTTGCGGGATGGTGCCAAACACCATGACAAAGTGGGGGACATCGGTTTCCTGTGACAAGAAGACCTGCAGGTTCATGTCCAAAATCGAGGCCTTGCGGTTGCCAATCCATGAGTTAGCTACGTGCTCAGCGTGCGGTCCGGTCCAGGTTTGCATGGAACCTTCGAACGTGGTTTCCATTTCGCCGGTTTCTTTGTTGGGCGCTTCGTTGGCCCAGTAGTCCAAGCCGATGGAAGCCTGTTGTGGCTCCAGACCAGGAATTTCCTCCATCACGCGGTCCTTGAGGTCGCTCAAGATGCCGTAGAGCTGGCGGTGAACATCAGTGACGTCAACGTTGGGGTTTTCGGCAAGGAACTCGTGGATGGTTTTGGTCTGGCTAACCGGCTGCGTCATTAATGTGCTCCTGAAACGGTGGCGGGACTGCCCATGGATTGATAGACCAGAAATCTAGACGACTTTGGGCGCCCATGGGGCGGGGTTGGGCAGTTTTGACCACTAAATGGGATCAGTGACGTGCTAGAGCCCGAAAACCTCATCGAAGTGCGCCGTTGTCATGCGCACCTGGCACGTGAGTGGCGCACCGATTTCAGGGGCTGCCATATCGCCAGGCAACCAGACCATGGAGACCTGCATGTGTGGCGGTTCAGCGAACCACAGGCGTTGACCGGCTAACCAAAATGGTGACGCCGCTTTGCCAAAGGCCTGCAGACCCGTGCGTGCGACAGCCTTACCCCGACCAGTGAGGCCGCGACTTACTGATGGTGCTTCAAGACCGACGCCGTGAAATGTTCCGCCCGAGACCACGAGGACGTGACCATCTTTTGGTGCACTTTGTTGGCGGTATCCCACCCGATCGCCCTTAGCGACTTCGTGCACGTCCAGGACGGTGGCGTTGACAGCAAAGTGCTGGCGATTTCCATGCCAGAGTTGAGTACCAACCCGTGGCTTAACGGTGGTGGTGGAGAGAGTCGTGCGGACCTGAGCCAGTTCGGCCGCCGAAAGGTGAGAAACCCACAGTGTGTGAGGGGAAAGTCCAGCATCGGTCAACCGTGACGCCCACGAAATGACGTCTTTTACTTTGGTGCCCGCACCTTGCTCGTCCAACGGAAGGTGCAGGGCAAAACCGCGTACGTCGAGCTCATCGAGTGGTCGGATGAGGGACTCAAGATCGGTTGGCTGCACTCCATGGCGTCGCATTGACGTCAGCACCTCGACGACGACTGGAACTCCTGGCTGATCTTTGGCAAGAGCAAAAACAGCCTCGGGGTGTGCCACGGTACGAATCGTGGCGTCGGAGGCGTTGCGTTCGGCGGGAGACAACGTGGGGTGCCACGGCGACAAAACCAATACTTCGCGAGCAAAGTGTTCGCGAACGCGTTGCACTTCGCTGTGAGTGCCAACGGCGATGGTGCTGACGGGTAATGCCGAGGCCTCGCGCGCTAACTGTTCATTTCCGAATCCGTAACCGTTGCCTTTGATGACGGGAACGATGCTGGATTCTTGGGCAATGGTGCGCGCGAGATGATCACGCCACTGCTGGCCATCCACGCGAAGCGAAAAACTCACGTACCCATCCTCTCGCGAAAAGTGTTATCGGCGGGCTAAGTACAGCTTGATGGCTCGGTGCAGGATGGGTTGAACGGGTAAATCGAACTCCCCGATGTATTCGCTGACCTGGCCGCCCGTGCCCAACTTAAAGCGAATAAGTCCGAAAAGGTGGTGGTTGGGGTCAAGGCTGTCGCCGATGCCCCGAAGGTCGTAGGTGTGGCAGTTACTGGCGTGTGCGGCCTGGATCATGGCCCACTGAACGGCGTTACTAGGGCGGAAGTCGCGGCCCGCTGTGGTGGACGCACCGTAGGAATACCACGCGTGCCCGCCCACGGTGACCAACGTGGTCGCGGCCAAAACGTCCCCGTCCTTTTTGGCTAAGAAGAGCCGCAGGCGTGCGGGATCTTCGGCTTCCATCGCTTTCCACATGCGTTCGAAATAGCGCAGGGGACGAGGCGTAAACCTGTCGCGTTGAGCTGTTTCGACATACACGGCATGGAAGTCAGCGAGGTCGTCAAACGTTCCCGCGATCACCTCGACGCCAGATTTCTCAGCCTTACGAATGTTGCGCCGCCACTCTTGGTTCATGCCGTTGAACAGATCGTCAATGTTCTTGTCACGCAAATCAAGTTGAAAAACAAAACGCGGTTGAACATCACCAAAGCCATCGCCTTCGGCTACTTCTTGGTGCCAGCCCAAAGCACGCAACTGCGTGACCAGTTCAGTGGCCTGGTCGTTTGACGTGTCGGGAACGACGTCCTGCAATTTCGCGCTGGAATTGGCAATCGCGTCTTTGATGGAGTTCGCAGACCACTGACGCACAATCACGGGTGGACCCATTTTGATGGTGAAGACTTTTTTGCCCTTGAGGTAAGCGGTCAACGGGTTCACCCAGCGCGCTGCTGGACCTGGGGTCAAGGTGGGGAAAGTCGGTCCTTCGGGGAGGTAGGCCAAGGACCACTTCAGTCGCGGGATAGGTCGGTACAGGACTAAGGCCGCGCTGACCAACTGTTCACCGTCGAACCAGCCCAAGGATTCGTTGCGCCAGTCAGCCTTGACCTGTCCCCAGGCGGGGGTTTGGAGGAAGGAAATCGAGCTCGAGGCGTCCTGGGACTGGATCCAGGCCAGGTGCTGGTCGGAGGTGAGGGGGCGAACCGTCAGCTCGGAGGGGGTGGAGTTCGCGGACACCCCTCAACCCTAGCCACAGATTGACCGGATTCGACTATCCCTAGGCGCCCCGATAACTCACCGGATTTTCTCCGCCTGTTCACCTTCTCGTTGCTTTGTCGTACGCCTAGCCCGACATCTTTAGGGCATTACGAGCCCAAGGAGGTGTGCATGTCTGATCCACGCGTTGTCTTTCTCGGCGGTGATGGCTCGGCGCCACAGGGCCTGACCTTTGCTGATTCAGCACATGAGGACAGCTCGTCATGGGTGATGTGGCGAGTGCTCACTGCCAACAATCGCGATGTCGGTCGTTGTCAAATTCTCCATCACGAGCACGCCGATAGTGTCGCGGATTTTATGAACTTCAAAGCACATGTGGAGCGCATGGAACCGGTGATCTCGCATGCGCAAGTAGGTGTGGAGTGGACCTGGTCTTTGTTGCTCGATGAAATACCCGTTGCACGCAGTTCGCGCGGTTATGAACGACTGCGCGAATGCCACTACAGCTTGACGCAGTTTCTCAATGCGGTGCCCGTTGCTGTTGTGGTCGACGATCCGGCTCACATGGTGCGTCAACGACGCGACCACCCGATTCCGGGAACCTTTGAGCCATTGGCTGATGCGCTGTGACCACAACAGTTGTCGAAAACGACGTTGACAATGCTCTTGTTGCTGATCAAGCGCGCGAAATTACTACCAAGGTTGACCGACCGGACTTAATTTTCCGCGGCATCATTCGTACCAGCGGCATCGCGGTACTTACGGTTATGTCTTTGATCGGTGTTTTCTTGGCTTACCGAGCCGCCAAGGCACTGGATGTGGCCGGTTGGTCGTTTGTGACCGAGCAAGCGTGGGAGCCCGATTCCGGCAAGTTCGGCGTAGCGGCCATCATCGTCGGAACGGTCCTGATTGCCGTGGTTGCGATTTGTATCGCGGTCCCATTGGCGATTGCTGTTGCGCTGTATATCTCGGAATACGCCCCGCGCAGATTGCAATCCACGTTCGTCAGTTTGGTTGACCTCATGGCGGCGGTCCCCTCCATCGTCTACGGCTTGTGGGGATTCTTCTTCCTGCAATCAAACGTAACCGGAGTTGCTCGATGGATCTCAACCTACTTCGGGTGGATTCCTTTTCTCTCTGTTGAGGGCGCCGATCCCACGGACCCGTTGTCCCCATCAACGGTGTACACCTCATCCACCTTCATCGCCGGAATCGTTGTAGCCCTGATGGTCGCTCCGATTATTTGCTCGGTCATGCGCGAGGTGTTCTCGCAGGCGCCGTCCGGAGAGCGTGAAGGTGCTTATGCGTTGGGCTCAACTAAATGGGGAATGATCCGCACCGTTGTGCTCCCGTTTGGAAAAGGCGGCATGATCGGCGGCACCATGCTGGGCCTAGGCCGAGCCCTGGGTGAAACGATCGCGGTGTACCTGATCATTTCGCCCGTCTTCATCATTCAGCCGCGCATTCTGGAGAGCGGAACGAGCTCTGTCGCCTCGTTGATTGCTCTTCGGTATGGCGAAGCCACCAACTTTGGTACCTCAGCCCTGATGGCGGCTGGATTGGCGCTGTTCCTCATGACTCTGGTCGTGAACTTCATTGCGTCATCTGTGGTCGCCCGCAGTCGTTCCGGCGCGGAGAGTGGGTAGACATGGCGAGTTTGAATTCGGTTGAGTCTCGCCGTAGTACTGCCACATTCCGCCTAACCGATTTCTATTCGTTAGTGGGCGCGCTTGTTGCTGCGCTGTCGTTGAGTTTGTTGCTATTTACCAAGATCTTGCCCTTTTCCGGGTCTATTGGGTTTGTTGTTGTGACCTACATCGCCTTCATCGCGATCTACTCCGCTCTCGTCAGCCTTGAAGCGGAAGGCCCCATCATCCGCGACAAGATCGCCACGGTGGTGGTCCACAGCTTGGCCTTTCTCATGCTCTTGGCCCTGGTGTTTGTTGTCGCTTACACGATTATTCGTGGGTTCAGCGCGCTGTCGTATCTGAATTTCTTCACCCAAGACCAGTCACGCACTGGGCCATTAGATCCCCTGAGTTCGGGCGGTGTACTGCACGCAATTGTCGGGACACTCGAGATGATTGCCCTGGCCTTGCTCATCACGATTCCGCTGGGAATCTCTTGTGCAGTCTTTTTGAATGAAATTAGTGGACGTCTGAGTCGACTAGTACGCACCATCGCTGAGGCCATGACCGCGCTACCGTCGATCGTGGCGGGTTTGTTTATCTACGCGACCTTTATCTTGATTTTTGGTCTGCCAAAATCCGGGATTGCAGCCTCGTTGGCGATCAGTGTGATGATGCTGCCCATCATCATTCGTGCCTCCGATGTGGTCTTGCGTTTGGTGCCCGCGAACCTGAAAGAAGCCTCGTACGCCATGGGTACCAGTCAATGGCGCACCGTGTGGCACGTGACGTTGCCAACGGCGCGATCTGGTTTGACCACCGCAGTCATTTTGGGAACAGCCCGCGGTATCGGCGAGACCTCTCCGGTACTTCTCACCGCTGGATTTACCGCCTCGTTGAACGCAGATCCTTCACGCAATCCGATGATCTCGTTGCCTCTGGCGGTCTTCAACTTTGTGAAGTCACCGGAGCCGGCGATGATCGCTCGCGGCTTTGGGGCCGCTGCACTCTTGATGCTGCTTGTCCTGCTGCTCTTTGCCGTGGCCCGCATCATTGGCGGAAAGGCGCCCGGCACTTTGAGCACTCGTCAACAAAAACGTCGTGAACGTCAATCCCATGACGATGCAGTGCGGATGGCTAAAGCAAGCGCTGTGACAACTGATACAGGTACGCCATGAATGATCAACAAAGGAAGTTAGACATGAAATCGGCAACAGTTCGCCTCGCTACGACCGTTATTTTGACGGCAATCCTTGCGGCCTTAGGGATGAACGCAGCATCTCCTGCCCAGGCGGCGGGGTATGTGCCGATCAGTGGTGCGGGGTCGACCTGGAGTCAAAACGCCCTTGACCAATGGCGACGAAACGTTGATCAATTTGGCATTCGCGTGAACTATCAGGGCACGGGTTCTTCGGATGGCCGTAATCAATTCCGTAACGGCACCGTCGACTTCGCAGTCACGGAAATTCCTTACGGTCTTAAAGATGGAAACGTTATCGACCAGCCGCCGAATCGCAAGTACGCCTACATGCCGATTGTTGCTGGTGGCACATCCTTGATGTACAACTTGACTATCTCTGGAAAGCGCGTAACGAATTTGCGCTTGTCAGGATTGACCGTGGCGAAGATCTTTACCGGCACCATCAAGTCGTGGAATGACCCTGCGATCAAAGCTGACAACCCCGGCTTGTCCATGCCATCGCGCCGGATCGTTCCGGTGGTTCGCTCCGACGGTTCGGGTACCACGGCACAGATGACTGCTTACCTGGCCAAGCAATACCCATCAGTGTGGAATTCCTACTGCGCCAAGGCGGGACGCTCCACCCCGTGTGGGGCGACATCTAGCTATCCGATTGTTTCTGGTGGTGGATTTACGGCACAGGCAGGTTCGTTGGGCGTGAGCGGTTACGTATCTCAGGAACAAAATGTGGGAACGATTACCTACGTTGAATACAGCTACGCGTTGAACACTGGTTACCCGGTGGCGAAGTTGTTGAACAAGTCTGGTTACTACGTTGAGCCGACGCCAAACAACACGGCCGTGGGTTTGCAGGGTGTCAAGATCAACACCAATCCCACATCAAGCGCGTACCTGACCAGTGATCTGACCGGTGTGTACAACAACAGCGACCGTCGTGCCTATCCGATGTCGAGCTACAGCTACATGGTGATCCCGACGAAGATTGAAGGCACGCTTAATGCGAACAAGGGAAAGACCTTGGGTGCCTTTGCCTACTACTTCTTGTGCGAAGGCCAGCGTCAAGCTCCAGTTTTGGGCTATTCACCATTGCCGCTGAACTTGGTGCAAGCTGGTTTGGCTCAGGTACGGCGTATTCCTGGTGTCGAAGCCAAGGCAATTGATATCAAGAAGTGCAATAACCCGACGTTTAGTTCCGACGGGAAGAACCTTCTCGCAAAGAATGCGGCACAACCGCAGTCCTGCGATAAGCAAGGCTCCATACAGTGCGCCACAGGCACCGGAGGAGCGTCAAAGACATCAACATCCGTGTCATCTTCGGGTTCAGCGAACACGCCAACGACGACTGGTGGAAGTACCGGGACCACTGGCGCAGCAGGTGGCACAACAACGACAGGTGGCACTGGGCAAACCGCAGCCAGTGGCGATTCCGGTCAAGGCATTTCCACGGTCAATGGCACAGCGGTCACGCTGCCTGTCTCCAGCCGATGGGGACTTGAACAAGCAGCCATGGTGTTCGCCGCTATTACTTTGCTCGTTGTGCTGATTGCCCCGCCTTTGGTGGCGCGACGACTGAGCGCGGGGACGAAGAAATGAATCAACGCATGAAAGCGCGGTTGAGCGCATCCGCAGTCCTGGCTATTGCGGTGATGACACTGGCTCCGCTGACGCAAGTCAGTGCATCACCCGTGCGCGCGCTCACCAGCTCAGCAGTAACGGTTGATGGCAGAGGAGACTTTTCTGCCCTGCAGGTCACCGTGGCCCAGACCCGGAACCTGCTTGATCAAGTGGTGGAGATTTCTTGGGAAGGTGCCACCCCAACCCAACCTGGTAGTGGTCAGTACGCCATCAACTACCTGCAGATCATGCAGTGTTGGGGTGATGATCCAGCGGGACCGGATCGTGAGCAATGCCAGTACGGCGGCTTAACGGGCGACTCCCGAGGCGGTGCCCAAACTGCATCGCGCCAGGTCAATTACGGTGCGAACTTGATCGACCCGCTCGAGAACTTAAAGCCCCCCGCTGGGTCTTTGTCCAATGTCTATGTTCCCTTCCAATCGGTAACAGGCAAGACCACGGATTCGGCAGTAAATGAGTTTTACGATGGCTCAACCACCAACGAAGTGCCGTATTCGCAAACACGCGTTGATGGCACTGGACGTGAGTACTTCAATGTGCAAACCCTGAAGGATGCCCCGGGTCTTGGCTGTGGTGAACCCATTGACAACGGCACCAGCGTCAAGGGTCGGTCGTGTTGGTTAGTCATCGTTCCGCGGAGCAATCGTGAAGTTGATGGCTCAGTGCGGACTATCTCCACCAGTGATCAGTTGGTTTCCTCTCCACTGAGTCAATCCAACTGGAACAACCGCCTCGTGGTGAAGTTGCAATTTGAGCCAGCGGGGCAACCGTGTCCCTTGGGCCGCGAAGAGCGCAAGACGGTGGGCCACGAGCAAATTGCTGAAGCGATTTTGCGCTGGCAACCAAAGTTATGTGAAGGCAAGGGAGCGGTGTACTCCTACTCCCAGGTGAGCGACGAGACTGCCCGACGTGAGTTGAGGTCCGATGACCCAGGCTTGGTGTATGTGTCGAAGCCACTTGAACCGGGGAGTGTGCCGAGTGCTACTCCTGCGGTGTACGCACCCGTTGGGGTTTCAGGATTGACCATTGCCTTCAACATTGAGAGCCAATCGCCGTTTCGTGCTTCTCCTGAGATCAAGCAACGTGATGGCCAGCGGATCACCACATTAAAACTCACTCCGCGTCTCGTGGCGAAGTTGCTGACGCAGTCCTATCGCCGCGCTGTCGATGTTGAAGCTCCCTCAGTCGCGGGAAATCCGCTCGACATGACCAAGGATCCTGATTTCAAACAGATCAACTCTCAATTTGATGGACTGTCGATCAGTCTTTCGGATTTGTTGTTGCCTGCTGGTCGTTCAGATGCCGTCTCTACCGTGTGGAAGTGGTTGGAGTCTGATCCCGAAGCCGCGGCCTTTATCAAGGGAACCCCAGACCCTTGGGGCATGAAGGTTAACCCCAATTACAAGGCGCTTCGACTTGCCCGCGACGACTACCCCAAGGCCGACCCCTTTTGTCGTTCCTTTGTCGATGCTCGCCCCAAACTGTGCACGTTGGATGCGCACCCCTATGCGGCCGACATGGGCTCAGCCGCGCGAGCGGCTGCCCGCGGTGACAGCTTGGCTCGATCGAATTGGGATCCCACTGCCGAACCTCCATCCTGGAAAAAGGGCGCGGTTCAACCAACCGGAACACGCGCGTTAATGGCACTGGTTGACACTGCATCCGCGGAACGTTTTGGTTTGGTTACTGCGGCCATTCGCAATGCCAATGGCGCGTTCGTTAAGCCAACCACCACATCAATGTCAGCTGCCTTGACCGGAGCAACGTTGAATGCTGATAAGTCGGTACTGGTGGTTAACCCTGCCTACAAGAACGACTTGGCGTACCCGCTGACCCAGATCTCCTACGCAGCCACGGTGCCTGCGGCGCTCTCGGCTTTGGCCCGCGCTGATTACGCGACCTTGTTGAACTATGCAGCTGCTGATGGTCAAACCTTCGGACTCGAACCAGGCGAGCTTCCCGCTGGGTATGCACCGATGTCCGCAGCGTTGCGTGCCAAGACGATCGCGGTGGCGACCCAGATCAAGAACTACAAGCCAGGTGTGACTCCAAGTGAACAAACCGTAAACGAATCGACCCCCACTGATGCCGGTACGGGAAATCCTGTGTCGGTCGAGACCTTGATGGAGTCATCAACAAATGACTCACTGACCGTCAATACAGCGGAAACCAGCTTGATTGCGGCCACGGTCAACCCGCTGGGCAAGGTGCGGTTTGTGCCTGCGGTGATCCTGCTGCTCAGCCTTGTGGCGGGAGCGGGCGGGGCATTCCTGATTCGCCTAGGCCGGGCCTAAACCCGCAACCCGGACTTGGGAAACCGTCCCCAAAAGTCATTGTGAAGTTCACCAACTGATCAACTTGGTGTCCCTTGGACTCAACCTTGGTCAGTCAAGGTAAGCGTGCATTCAAAGTTCGCGCCTAGCGTTTCCACGAGTGCGAACGAGCTGGATCAAGACTGATTCAGATGGATCTCACGACAAGGACTGACATGAAGTTCACCTTCAATAAGCCAGTAGCAGCCGTTGTGGCTTGCGGACTGGCAATGATTTCTCTGGGGGCAGTTGCCGGTACGGCTTCGGCAGACCCCGTTGGCACTCCCACGCAGCGCACGCTCGCAGGTATGGGATCTGACACCACGTACAACGTTCTCAACGGTCTCTCCGAAGTTGTCACCATCGGTGGCGTGAAGCAACTCGCTTCGTATGACCCGATCCCGTCCACCTCGCTGATCAGCCCGAAGGCTGCAGCCAACTGCCAGAACCTGACGCGCCCCAACGGTTCGGGTGCGGGTCGTACCGCGTTGATCAACTCCTTGACGCCAGGTAACGCCATTGAGGGCTGCTATGACTTCGCACGTTCCTCATCGCTGTCGTTGACCGCTGTCGCCACTGCAACCGGTGGATTGACTTACATCCCCTTTGGTGTGGATGCCTTCACCTACGCCGTAGCCAAGGACAGCGCGATTCCTCGCGACCTCTCGCTCAATGACGTCAAGTCGATCTACCGCTGTGAAGTACCGGAATACCAGCCCTACATCCCGCAGTCAGGTTCGGGAACGCGCAGCTACTGGTTGGCTCAGATGGGTATCACCGAGACGCAGGTTCTCAACACCTACACGTGCATCAAGGATGTTAAGAACGGTTCAATCATCCAGGAGCACGACGGTCGCGTGTTGACCAAGTCCAACGAAATTGCACCGTTCTCGATTGCTAACTACGTCGCACAAGGCGCTGGTGTGCAAACCGACCTCCGCGGTATTGCTGACTTGGGCAACATGGATGCCAAGAGCTCACTCAACCCGACCACCACGTCGACGTTGAAGCGTGACATCTACAACGTCGTCCCGACGACCAAGCTCGCCGTCTCCCCATGGAGCGACGTGTTCGTTGGCGGCTCATCTCTGGTTTGCACCAACACCGAAACGATCACCAAGTACGGCTTCGGTTTGAATGCGAGCTGTGGTTCGACCACGAACCAAACCCCGTTGAGTTAATACGGAAGGTGCCGGGGATCACGGACATGATCCCCGGCACCTATTAACCAAGCAGAAGCCGATGTCGCTCAAGAGCAGACATCGAGGGTTCGCCAGCAAGCAATCCACGTGTGAACACATCACGAGCCACACCCTCTACAAGGAGAAATCATAGTGTTGAACAAGAATCCCCGTGCCGCTGTTGCGGCCCTGTGCCTAGCCCTCGTTGCCGCCGGCAGCGTTGTGCTTGCGACACCAGCTCAGGCCG
>JNSE01000025.1 GCA_000754455.1 actinobacterium acAMD-2
AACGCTCTTAGCCTTGGCTCGAACCGAGCGCGGAATCCAGTCAATCGACCGCAATTCATCAATGATGGCGCCACGGATACGGGTAATGGCATAGGTCTCAAATTTGATTTCACGCGCGAGATCAAATTTCGTGATCGCATCAATGAGACCGAAGATGCCGTAGGACACCAAGTCTGACTGCTCAATGTTCGGCGGCAAACCCACTCCCACTCGACCAGCCACGTACTTCACCAGCGGTGAGTAGTGCAAGATCAAACGGTCGCGTAAACCTTGCTCTTCAGTGGCCTTGAAATCAATCCAGAGTTGACGCAGGACTTCTTCGGCATCCGCCGGGTCTTCGTCAAAGATTCCGGCGTCATCAAAGTCGCCCGGTGCTTCCGGTTCTACCGTGTCTGCTGCGGCAAGGAGTGCGTCGGCTTGTGCTTCGAGTTCGGCAGCACTGAGCGCTCCTGTTTCGGTTTGGGTTTCGGTTTCGTCGTCTTCAGCATCAAAGCCGGCAAAGTCGGTGGCATCCAAATCCAAGGCTGCGTCATCGCCAGAGCCAGCGGCTGCGCCACTACGCCCGGGGGTGCGCTTGCTCATAGGTAGCCCTCAACCTTTCGACCGACACATGGGTATAGATCTGCGTGGTCGCAAGGCTAGCGTGACCAAGCAGCTCCTGAACTGATCGTAGGTCAGCGCCACCCTCAAGTAAGTGAGTTGCCGCTGAATGCCGTAGTCCGTGTGGGCCCACATCAGGGGCCCCAGGGGCTGCGGCCAAGCATTGGTGCACCACGTCACGAGCCGCCCGAGCACCTAATCGACCACCGCGGGTACCCAAGAAGACGGCATCGCTGCGAGTACCGGCCCGGATGAGCCCCGCACGACCAGAGGCGATCCATGCCTCTAGGGCGCGTTGAGCGGGTTTGCCCATTGGAACCGTGCGCTCCTTTTTGCCCTTACCAAAGACTCGGACCGTCGATCGGTCCCAATTCAGATCGGCCAGGTCGAGTGCCGTGAGCTCACTGACGCGAATCCCGGTCGCATACAACAACTCCATGATGGCCACATTGCGCAGTGCAACGGGAGTGCCATCGTCGGCTACATCAGCGGCCGCATCCAAGACCACCACCATGTCATCGGCGCGCACTACTTCTGGCAACGTGCGATGGGACTTGGGAGAGGCAAGACGCGAGCCGGGATCCTCAGCAACTAATCCCGTGCGTTGAATCCATGCGGTAAAGGTGCGCGCAGCAGCAGCATGTCGAGCCAACGTCGTGCGGGCGCGTCCCACACTTTGTTGACGGGCCAACCATGAACGCAGCGTGGACAACGACAACTGATCAACCGACGTGACCCCTAGTCGCTGGGCGTGGACCAGCAGCGACTGCACATCATTGGCATAGGCCCGCACCGTGTGATCGGACAAACCACGCTCATCACGAAGGTGAACCACAAAAGCATCAAGGACTTCCTGCAACGGCGCTGCGATCTCGCCATCGCCAGGGTCATTGACAGGGGAAGTCATGACTCCACCGTGTCTTAAAGTCACCCGTACAGCAAGAACCAACGCCCTTCTACCAGCAAATAGTGCTGCGGTTCCGCGTGCTCACCACGGATTGAGCAGTTCACGCACATCATCAGCGGTCGTGACCAACGTGGCACCATCGCGAATCAGCTCATGGGTGCCGACCGACATCATCGAGGTCACTGGACCTGGCACAGCCATGACGTCGCGACCGAGTTCGAGTGCTCGCGTTACCGTGCTCGCACTGCCACTGCGCGCTGCTGCTTCGACAACCACCGTCGCACCACCCAGAGCGGCGATCAGTCGATTGCGAGCTAAAAAACCTTGACGCGTCGGATGCATTCCGGGCGGAAGTTCAGTCATCACCACACCGGTGGCCATGACCGCGTGAAGCAGCGAGGTATTACCTACCGGATAGACCTGATCAATTCCATTAGCCAGTACCGCAATCGTCACGCCTTGAGCATCAAGTGCCCCTCGATGAGCAGCAGTATCGATGCCAAAGGCTCCACCAGATACCACCACGACTCCGTCGGCAGCCAGATCGGCAGCGATCTCGTACGCGACAGTCGTCCCGTAATTCGTGGCAGCGCGCGCACCCACCATCGCAACGGAGTATTTCGGTTTCACGTTCTGCGTCCTGGGAACTCCTCGCATCCACATCACCCAAGGGCAACGAGTCTGAAGGTCGTTGAGTGCATCGGGCCACATTTCATCACCGGGAATGACCACGTGCGCTCGGCACTGCTGTGAGACATCCATCGCCTGCCGAACTGCTGTGAGGGGGTCATCGGGCAAACGCTTGAGATAAGTCGTGGATCGTCGCAAGGCACTGCGCTGACTCAGCAATGCCTCAACCACTTCGGCGGCTCCACGACTACCGAGGTGCTCATGGAGTTGGGAATCCCCGACCGATGCCACCATCGCTAACAGCACTCGCGCGGTGCGTTCATTCCATCCCATCAGGCGGCAATCCGCGCCGAATCATTGCGCAACGTAACCGCTTCTTGGATATCAGCCAGGGTGGGCCGATCGCGACCAGCCAAATCAGCAAGAGTCCATGACACCCGCAGGACTTTGTCGATCCCCCGACCGCTGACAACGGACTTTTGGTCCCGCAACCACTGCAAGGCTGCGGCCGGAACTGCCAGCGGACCCACACCCTTTAATTGCGAACCAGCAACGGTGGCATTGGAATCACACCCGGTGCCTTCGAGCCGAGCTGCCATGCGATCAGCCGCGGCCTGGACACGAGCTGCCACAGTGGCGCTGGATTCTTCAGCCTCGGCCTCACTCAGGAGCACCGCGCGATCCACACCGTGGGTGTGCACCACCAGATCAATGCGATCAAGCAAGGGCCCGGAGATCTTGTGGGCATAACGTCGACGCTGCATCGGAGTGCAATGACAACCAATCCCGCGCTGATCAGTTGAGCCACACGGACAGGGGTTCGCGGCAAGGACCAACTGAAAGCGTGCAGGAAAATGTGCGACAAAGCCGGAGCGTGCTACGCGTACAAATCCAGACTCCAAGGGTTCGCGCAATGAATCCACAACCGACCGAGCAAACTCGGGGGCTTCGTCCAAGAACAAGACCCCCCGATGGGCCCGTGACACAGCGCCCGGCTGCGGTCGCCCGCTGCCACCGCCCACCATGGCAGCCAGGGTTGCGGTGTGATGCGGGGCTTCAAAGGGCGGGGATTGCATTAATGGATGCAGCGGATCGAGTGATCCATCCAGTGAATGGATAGCCGTGATTTCCTGAGCTGCTTGCCGAGACAGCGCAGGCATGATCGTGGGCAAACGTTCAGCCAACATAGTCTTGCCGGCACCAGGAACACCCATCATGAGCAGGTGATGCCCACCCGCTGCGGCGACTTCTAGCGCGCGCTTGGCTAATGGCTGACCCTGCACTTCGTTGAGATCTAGTCGATACCCCACTGGCTGAAGCCCTGAGGAACTTGCATGGCCCGATTGCGGGATGACAGGTTCATCGGTGCCGGACAACACCGCGAAAGCATGGGCCAACGAGTGCACTCCCATCACCCGGACCTGCTCGACAAGCCCGGCCTCCTCCACATTGGCCGCCGGGACAATCACCGTGCGCATTCCAGCACGAACAGCAGCAAGCACGGCAGGTAAAACTCCACGCACTCCACGTACCTGACCATCGAGAGCCAGTTCCCCCAAGATCACCGTGTCAGCGATGGACTCAAGGGGCAATGCCTGATCAGCGGCCATCATCGTGAGAGCCATTGCTAGATCCGTGACTGCTCCGGCCTTGGGGATCCACGCCGGCGACAAACTAATCGTGACGCGCTTTGCTGGCCAGCGATGTCCGCTATTGACCAAGGCAGCTCGAACTCGGTCCTTGGCTTCGTTGACACCGCGATCGGGTAGACCCACGATGGACGTGCCGACCACGCCATCAGCTAAGTCAACTTCTACATCAACGATTGCGCCATCCACCCCGATGAGCACCACTCCCTTAGAGCGGGCGATCCCCGAGTCAGACAACATGTTGGTGATGGGTGAGTTCCGGCTCGCCCATTCCTGAATCAACAATGGCGACCACGTCAAAGCGCAATTGCCGAGGACCCAGTCCTTGTTTCTGTAGCCAAGCGAAAGCCAGACGTTGCAATCGCTTGGCCTTTTGCGCGGTGATGGCTTCAAACGGCGACCCGTAGCGGTGGGAGCTTCGAGTTTTGACCTCACACATCACCACCACATCCCCATCGCGCGCGACGATGTCGATCTCACCCATCGCACAGCGCCAATTGCGGTCGAGGATGACGAGCCCTTGATCACAGAGGTAGGCCGCCGCGAGGTCTTCGCCGCGACGACCCAGGACAAGGTGATGGCGCATGCTGGCTTTCATGGCGCACAGCATGGACGGATCACCGGTGACGACCGACTGGTCGACCCATGGGTGGGCAAAAAAGGAAAGCTGAACGCCCTGCTACCTGATGCGTTAGGTGAGTGACCCAAATTCCGGGCTGGCAGGGTGGGCCAACTCCTCCACCTGCACATCCTTAAACGTCATCAAGCGCGCATTGCGGATGAAGCGGGCCGGACGATGGTTATCCCAAATCCAGGCATCGTCTACAACGACTTCGAAATAGGTCTGCCCGGCCGGCGTCAGTTTTGTTTCCACTTCCACGCTATTGCACAAGTAGAAACGCTGATCGGTCTCAACTGCGTACTTGAACATGGCGAAGACATCGCGATATTCCTTGAACAACGTCAGTTCGGTGGCGGCCTCATAGTTTTCCAGTTCATCCGAACTCATGTGCGCACCTTGCCCTTCGCCGAAGTTCCTCTCGTCGAGGAGGACTTCACTGTAGATGACATTTTGACGCCGTGAAGGTGAGCTGCCGAAATAACTGGTGCAAATGAGTAGCGATGGACGGCCTTCGGTCCATGCTCAACCAAAGCCTGACGATGGACCGCAGTGACATAGCCCTTGTGGTTGGCAAAACCATATTCGGGAAACTCCTGATCAAGCTCACACATAATCCGGTCTCTTGTGACCTTGGCAATGATCGATGCAGCCGCAACGGACGCACACACTTGATCGCCTTTCCAGACCGCTAATGAGGGAATCGGCAAACCCTTGATGGGATAACCGTCGGTCAACGCATACTCCGGAGCGACAGACAGCCGGGCGATGGCTCGGCGCATTCCTTCGAGGTCAGCGTGATGCACGCCGAGTTCATCAACTTCAGCCGGCTCTACCACCACGACAGAAACCGCGGTGGCCTGACTCATGATCGTGTCAAACAGGGCTTCGCGTCGTCGCGAAGTGAGTGCCTTCGAGTCATTGACCTGCGTGAGGTCATCGCCCAACACCACAGCTGCCACCACAAGTGGGCCCGCGCAGGCACCTCGGCCGGCTTCATCAACGCCGACAATTGGACTAAAGCCGCGCAAGGTAAGTGCAGATTCGTAGCGACGCAAATCGCGCTTGATCGTGGTCGACACTGCCCTTGCCATCGGACTATTTCCCCGCGGGATTGACCGGAATAGAACTAAACGTTTCTGGCACTCGCAAGACCGACCACCGACTCACCGGCCAACCCACCCACATGCCACGACCCAGCACCTTGTCGACCGGGACAAAGGGACCAGCGGGATCTTGTTGATGGAAACGCGAATCCCCCGAAGCCGAGCGGTGGTCTCCCATCACCCACAGAGAGCCCACGGGGACGGTGACGTTGAACGGCTCATCGCTGGGGGCGTCACCGGGATACAGGTACGACTCCTCGTCCAAGGGCTTCCCGTTAACCGACACTCGTCCTTTGGCATCGCAACACACGACTTTGTCACCACCGACACCGATCACGCGCTTGACGAGGTCACGATCAGAGGGCGACGCTGCTAAGCCCACGATTGAGAAGGCTTTACGCACCGATCGCTGCAGAATGTTTCCCTGGTCGAATCGATCCGACAGCCAATTAGAAGGATCGCTAAAGACCACGACATCACCGCGACGAATTTCGCCAAACTGTGTGCTGAGCTTATTGACCAGAATGCGGTCCTCAGGAAGCAACGTGTTTTCCATGGAGCCCGATGGAATCCAAAAGGCCTGGAACAAGAAGGCGCGGACCAGAGCACTTAAGACCAACGCAATGACGATAATGATGGCGATTTCTTTGGCCGCAGACCAGCCAACCTTTGACTCCTCATTCTCCGTTGAGGCGAGGCCGTCACCGTCGTCAGCGGACAGGCCTGCTGGTGAATCGCTCACGAGGACTTACCCTTCTGGGTCTCAATGGCAGGCTGCTTAAAAGTCTCGGGGATAGGGAGTCGACGCAAACTGTCGAATGGGAAGGTTACGACAAAAGCGCGACCTACGAGGCGATCTTGAGGCACAAAACCGCCACCGGGGGTACCGATACGAGATCGCGAGTCAGCCGAGGCGGAACGGTGATCCCCCATCACCCACAGTTTCTTGTCTGGGACCAGCACATCGAAGGGCGTCAAGGACGAGGCATCTCCAGGATAGAGATAGCTCTTTTCATCTAGGGGTACACCGTTGATCGTCATGCGCCCTTGAGCATCACAACAAGCAACGCGATCTCCTGGTAAGCCAATGACGCGCTTGATGTAGTCCGTCTCGGAATTTTGAGCCAAGCCAAAGATATTTTGCACGCTCCGGATTACGCCATCGATCGGATTAGATGCAGGTAGCGGCTTGGCATTTTCCGGTGACAAGACACCTTGTGCATTGAAGACGATCACCTCTCCGCGCTTAATGTCTCGAAAGCCATAACTGACCTTGTCAACGAGAACACGGTCGTTAATAAGCAAGGTGTTTTCCATTGATCCCGAGGGAATAAAGAACACCTGGAAAACGAAAGTTTTCATTAAGTAAGCGGCCAATAACGCCACGATGATCAAGATGGGAAGTTCTTGCCAAAAGGGTCGATTGGGCATCAAGCGACGATGACGACCAGAGGCTGCTCGGGCCTTGTCCTTCGTCTTGCGTTCTTTGCGCGAACTACGAGGCGGTTTGACACTCTTGGGAGCACGATGACTGGCGCGCCCTGCTACCGATGCATCCAGGCTGGCATCGGTAGGCAATCCGACCACGGCATCATCCATAGTCGTATCAGCCTAGTGGGCACAGCCGTGGACAAGCACTCACTCACAAAGGCTCAGGTTTGAGCCAAAGGGAGGATGTTAGGAGTTTGCGGGGGTGTCGCGCTTTTCCTTGATCTTGGCCTTCTTGCCGCGAAGGTCGCGCAGGTAGTACAGCTTGGCGCGACGCACATCACCACGGGTGACGACTTCGATCTTTTCGACCACTGGGGTGTGGACTGGGAAGGTGCGCTCGACGCCCACACCGAAACTGACCTTACGAACCGTGAAGGTTTCTTGCAGGCCGCCACCTTGGCGACGAATGACTACGCCTTGGAAGATCTGGATTCGCGAACGAGTTCCTTCAATAACACGCACGTGAACCTTGACGGTGTCACCGGGGCGGAAGGCGGGGATGTCGTTGCGCAATGACGCGGCATCAACAGAATCAAGGGTGTTCATCAGTTTGCTCCTTCGCAGGCGCCACAGGTCGACTACGTGAAATTAAGTAGTGCTCGGGGTGATCAATCACGGTGAGGTGGCGCTCCCCTGTGGCGGAGAAGCCGACCGGATTAATGCGTGATAAGTGTGACACAGGCGGGATTTAGCGGATCCATCGCCCTTGGTCTTCGCGCCAACCAAGGGCTGCCAGCAGTTCTTGGTCTGTGGAATCGAATTGCTCCGCCGGTGTGTGCTCAATCAGCTCGGGACGACGGGTGGCCGTGCGCCTGAGGGCTTCATCGCGACGCCAACGCGCAATAGCCGCGTGATCGCCTGACAGCACAACATCTGGCACCTCAAGGTCGCGCCACTGCGAAGGCTTGGTGAATACCGGACCCTCAACCAGTTTCTCCATGCGCCCTGGGGCAAAGGAATCATCGGCTACGGATTCCTCATTACCCAAAACTCCTGCGACCAAGCGAGTGGTGGCCTCAATGATGACCAGAGCAGCAACTTCGCCACCGGCCAGCACGTAGTCCCCGATGGAGATTTCATCCACATCAAAATCAGCTTCAGCAGCAAGCAGAACGCGACTATCAATTCCCTCGTACCGGCCACAGGCAAAAACAAGGTGCTCCACCTGTGCCAACTCGCTCGCCACTGCTTGATTGAAGACGCGACCTGATGGAGTCGGCACCACAAGGCGAGGTCGCACTCCAGCGGTCTTGGCTTGATCAGCAATTGCATCAAGTGCTAGCCCCCATGGCTCAGCCATCATGACCATGCCAGGTCCGCCGCCATACGGGGTGTCATCGACCGTGTTATGACGATCAGTGGCGTGTTCGCGCAGATCATGCACTTGCACCGAAATCAGACCAGCAGATTGAGCCTTACCCAATAAAGACAACCTCGCTGGCGCGAGATATTCAGGAAAAATCGTGACGACGTCGATACGCATTAGGCATCGGTGTCCGAACTATCAGGCTCGGCAATCTCACTGAGCAAGCCGAGGGGTGGATCAACGACGAGTCCAGTTTCCAGATCAACCGACCTCACGATGGCCTGCACAAACGGGATGAGGTATTCGGCCTTGGGCCCAGTGGACTCATCAACGGCAGCCACCGGCGTGACCACCAGGAGGTCTTGCGCGGGAAGGTGGGAAATCTCGGCAATGGTTCCCAGTAGTTCCCCGTTCACCGTGCGAACGTTGAGTCCCACGAGTTGGTGGTCGTAGTACTCATCAGGGTCTTCCGGGCGCTCAAACTGATCGACCTCAACCTGCAACAAGGTGCCACGCAGGGATTCAGCAGCCGTGCGATCGGTGATGCCTTCAAAATCCATCAAGAGGCGACCCGAATGCCATTTCAAGCCCGCGATAACTAAAGGTTGGGACAAGGTTGGCTCAGTGGTGATCGGCGAGCCGACAACAAAGCGAGACTCCGGCTCGTCAGTGAGGACCTGGATCGTCACACTGCCACGAATGCCGTGGGCCTTACCGACCCGTCCAACTGTGATTAACACGATGGTTCACCGTCCGAACCGAGGTTGATCAATGATCAGGCAACATCAACAAAGTCGATGCGCACACCTTTGCCACCAGACAGCGCCTTAGCAACCGTGCGGAAAGCAACAGCTGTGCGGCCACCGCGTCCGATCACACGACCGAGGTCATCGGGGTGAACCCGGACTTCGATCATGCGACCACGACGTTGGTTGCTCTCAGAGACAAAAACATCCTCGGGGTTGTCCACGACGCCGCGGACAAGGTGTTCGAGAACTTCGGTCAACATGGATTAGGCCTCGGTTGTTTCAGCAGCAGGGGCTTCTTCAGTTGCCGGTGCGGCTTCTTCGGCGACAGCTTCTGCAACAACAGCTTCTTCAGCAACCGGCGCGACTTCTTCGGCAACTGGTGCATCGGCAACGACAACAGCTTCCTCAACGGGAGCAGCTGCAGCGGCAGGAGCCTCATCAGCCTTAGGAGTCTTCTTGGCCTTAGGAGTGGTCGCGCCATCCTTGGGCTCTTCAGCAGCTTCCTTGGCAGCAACAGCAAAGAGTTCTTGCTTCGTCGGTGGCTTAACAGCGACCTTCATGGGTGCGGGTGCGGGAAGGCCCTTGAAGGACTGCCAGTCGCCAGTGACCTTCAAGATCGCGGTGACGGCTTCGGTGGGCTGTGCGCCCACGCTGAGCCAGTACTGAACGCGCTCTGAGTCAACCTGAATAAACGAGGGGTCTTCCTTGGGGCGGTAAACGCCGATCTCTTCGATCGCACGACCGTTGCGCGCAGTACGGGCATCAGCAATGACGATGCGGTACATGGGCTGACGGATCTTGCCGAGACGCTTAAGTTTGATCTTGACTGCCACGAGGTGTGGGTCTCCTTGACGATGTGTTGGGTGAACGACTGGCAACGCGTGGGGTTGCGAAGCTGGAAGTTCGGGGGTGCTTTCCTCAGGTGAGAGGGCCTGATCAAGCAGTCGTAGTCTGCCAGAGCAGGCTTATTTGCCGCCCAGCAGGTCCTTGAAGGCCGAGGGCAACTCAAAATTGGCGGCTGAACTGTCACGCTCAGTCAGGTCTAGGCCGGCATCCTGTGCCGCTCGCTTAGCCGGATTCCCACTACGCCCCTTCTTGGACTTGGCGGGTTTGGGCTTGGCTTTCTTGCCGCCATGGCCACCCATACCTGGGATGGGCATTCCTGGTCCACCCATCCCCAGGCCGCCGGTCTTGGCCATCTGCTTCATCATTTTTCGCGCCTGGGTAAAGCGATCAACCAACTGATTGACGTCGGTGACGGTGCGCCCGGAACCTGCCGCGATCCGCGCGCGACGAGAGGCGTTGAGCACCGATGGATCCTTGCGCTCGGCTGGCGTCATGGACTGAATGATGGCCGCGATCCGATTGATGTCTGAATCATCAAGATTGTCAATGGCTTCGCGCATGTCACCAAGGCCGGGCAACATGGACATGACCTTTGACAGCGATCCCATCTTCTGGACCGCTTGCATCTGTTCTAAGAAATCATCGCGCCCGTTCAGCTTGCTCAATGAGTGTGAGCAGGTCTCCCATGCCGAGGATGCGTGATGCCATCCGGTCGGGGTGAAAGATTTCAAAGTCTTCTAGCTTCTCGCCGGTGGAGGCAAACATCACTGGACGGCCGGTAAGTTCGCGAACACTCAAGGCCGCACCACCGCGAGCGTCGCCATCAAGTTTGGTCAACACCACTCCGGTGAATCCCACGCCATCAAGGAATGACTGGGCAGTCACGACGGCGTCTTGCCCGGTCATTG
>JNSE01000026.1 GCA_000754455.1 actinobacterium acAMD-2
AGGGGGGTCCACTTATTTCAGAGCGGGTGACCGGGATCGAACCGGCATGGCCAGCTTGGAAGGCTGGGGCTCTACCATTGAGCTACACCCGCGTGCGGACCTTCATCCGACGTTGGAATAGGTTACCGGTGCATCGTTTGAGTTGTCGCGGGGCGTGGCGTAGTTGGTAGCGCGCCTGCTTTGGGAGCAGGAGATCGGGAGTTCGAGTCTCCCCGCCCCGACCAACCATCAGGTCAAGGAGTCAGGTTTCATCATGAATACAGCAGTAGAGACATTGTCAGCAACGCGCGTCAAGCTCAGCATTGAAGTCGCCGCTGACGAGATGAAGCCCAGCATTGATGCTGCCTACAAGCGCATCGCTGCCGCGATCAACGTGCCTGGTTTCCGCAAGGGCAAAGTTCCCCAAGCGATCATCGACCAGCGCGTGGGACGCGAAGCCGTCATCGACGAGGCCATGAATGACGTGATCTCCAATGCGTACGCCGACGCTGTCCGCGATAACGAACTTCGTGTCTTGGGTCAGCCTGAAGTCGACATTGCCGAGTTTGTCGATGGCCAGCCACTGAGCTTCACCGCTGAAGTCGAAGTACGCCCCGAAATCACCTTGCCTGAGTACAAGGGCATTGCGGTCTCTGTCGATGATGTGGAAGCAAGTGAAACCGACATCGAAGCTCAGGTAGAACGTTTGCGCGAGCGCTTTGGCTCGCTTAAGCCCGTTGAGCGTGCAGTGCAAGACGGTGACTTCATCGTCATTGACTTGAGTTCTGCTTACCAAGGCGAAGCGATCGAAGAAGCCACCGCTGCGGGACTGTCCTACCAAGTCGGATCTGGCGATTTGCTCGATGGTCTCGACGACGCCATCATCGGTCTTGAAGCTGGGGCTAGCGGAACTCTCACCACGCGACTGCGCGCCGGTGAATGGGTCGACAAGGATGTCGAAGTCACGGTTGAAGTCAAGAGTGTCCGCGAGCGCATCCTGCCTGAACTCAATGATGAGTTTGCTCAGATGGCAAGCGAGTTCGACACCTTTGCTGAACTGCATGCGCAGATTTCCGAGCAGACCGTCGAGATCAAGAAGATTGAGCAAGCTCTGCAGGCGCGTAACAAGATCGGTGATGCTCTCTTGGAGCTCGTGGAGATTCCCATCCCCGAGGGAATTGTTAAGGCCGAAGTCGATGAGCACCTGCAAGGCGAAGGTCGCATGGAAGACGACGTGCACCGCGCCGAAGTCGACGTGGATGTGCGTAAGGCGATTGCCCAGCAGTTCCTCCTCGACGAAATCGCTAAAGCCGAAGACATTCAGGCCTCAGAGACCGAACTGACCGAGTACCTGATTCGTCAGGCCTCCCGCTATGGCATGGCACCCGACCAGTTCGTTCAAGAGGTCGTCCGTGCGGGCCAGGTGGCCTCGTTCGTGGGCGAAGTTGTCCGCGGTAAGGCCATGGCTTTCGTCCTTGAGAACGCCGCGATTACGGATGCTTCTGGACGTACCGTTGATTTGAAGGCGCTAGACGCTTCTGACGATGACCACGACGGTCACGATCACGAAGGTCACAACCACTAGGTCTGCGCCGTAAGCGAACACCCCCCCTGAAGATGTGAAGCAGGGGGGTTTTCGCGTTAGGGTCAATGCACTGGCAATGAGCAAAGGAGTGCACAAGGTGACATCGCTAGAGATCCCCGGGCTTGTTGAGGCACGTGGCTCACAGCCTTCCGGCATGGGTTTTGATGACGGCGTTTATCAACGACTCTTGCGTGAGCGCATCATCTTCTTGGGTTCGGTTGTCGAAGACGCCAACTCCAACGCGATCGCGGCACAGATGCTCTTGCTTGCTGCGGAAGATCCAGAAAAAGACATCTACCTGTACATCAACTCACCAGGTGGATCGGTGTCGGCCGGTTTGGCAATTTACGACACCATGCAGTTCATCCAAAATGACGTAGCCACCGTTGCTATGGGCTTGGCCGCATCTATGGGTCAGTTCTTGTTGTGTGCAGGTGCCCCAGGCAAGCGTTATGCCTTGCCACACGCGCGCATCATGATGCACCAGCCATCGGGTGGAATTGGTGGAACCGCTTCAGACATCAAGATTCAGGCCGAGCAAATGCTGTACACCAAAAAGAAGCTTGCCGAACTCATCGCTGGTCACACGGGTCAAACCCTTCAGCAAATCGAAGAAGACTCCGATCGTGACCGCTGGTTCGCTGCCGAAGAGGCCATGGAATACGGATTCGTTGATCACGTGGTGCGTAGCGCCAAGGATGTTGCAGGCCAAGGTGGCACCAGCCCAGCCGGAGGGAAGTCCAAGTGAGCGAGCTCTTTACCCCTAGCAGTCGCTATGTCCTGCCGCGCTTTATTGAGCGCACGAGCCAGGGCTATCGCGAAATGGATCCCTACACCAAGCTTTTCGAAGAGCGCATCATCTTCCTGGGTGTGCAAATCGATGACGCATCTGCAAACGACGTGATGGCACAGTTGCTCACGCTGGAATCAATGGATGCGGATCGCGATATTTCGATTTACATCAACTCACCCGGTGGATCCTTCACTGCACTCACAGCGATCTACGACACCATGCGATTCGTCAAGCCCGACATCCAAACCATCTGCATGGGTCAAGCCGCTTCGGCCGCTGCCGTGTTGCTGGCTGCCGGAACGCCAGGCAAGCGCTTTGCCCTCAAGCACTCACGCATCTTGATTCACCAGCCCTACAGCGAGGGTGGCGGTCAGGGCTCGGACATTGAGATTCAAGCCAATGAAATTTTGCGGATGCGCACTCTGCTCGAGCAGATGTTGGCTGAACACAGTGGTCGCACCGAAGACCAAGTTCGTCAAGACATTGAGCGCGACAAGATCCTCACGGCGGCCGAAGCTAAGGAATACGGCATCATCGACGAGGTAATTTTCAAGCGCTAAGCCCTGCCGGAAGGGGGCTGCACCCCTTCTTCACGCGGCACGCCCAGATCAAAGGGCTGATCTGAACCGATTTCGGGGTAGTTTCGTCTTTCACGAAACAGCTTCCCCAGGAAAGGTCGACCCACGTGGCGCGCATTGGAGAGACAGCTGATCTGCTCAAGTGTTCTTTCTGCGGAAAGAGCCAAAAGCAAGTCAAGAAATTGATCGCTGGTCCAGGCGTTTACATCTGCGATGAGTGCATTGACCTGTGCAACGAAATCATTGACGAAGAGCTCAGTGAAATTGTTGAGGGCGAATCCACTGAACTGCCTAAGCCTCGTGAAATCTTTGAATTCCTTGACCAGTACGTCGTAGGCCAAGACGCTGCCAAGAAGTCACTCTCTGTTGCCGTTTACAACCACTACAAGCGCATTCGCTCACCTGAGTCGGATCGACGCGGCGAAGACGGCATCGAATTGATGAAGTCCAACATCTTGCTCCTGGGCCCCACCGGTTCCGGTAAGACATTGATGGCACAAACCTTGGCTCGCATGCTGCAGGTGCCGTTTGCCATTGCTGATGCCACAGCCTTGACCGAAGCAGGTTATGTCGGTGAAGACGTGGAAAACATTTTGCTCAAGCTGATCCAGGCAGCCGACTACGACGTGAAGAAGGCCGAAACCGGCATTATTTACATTGACGAAGTCGACAAGATCGCCCGCAAGAGTGAGAACCCATCCATTACTCGTGATGTCTCCGGTGAGGGCGTGCAGCAAGCGCTCTTGAAGATCATCGAAGGAACGACTGCTTCGGTTCCGCCCCAGGGTGGTCGCAAGCACCCCCACCAGGAATTCATTCAGATCGACACCACCAACGTGTTGTTCATCGTCGCCGGC
This sequence comes from actinobacterium acAMD-2, assembly GCA_000754455.1. Classification (GTDB taxonomy): domain Bacteria; phylum Actinomycetota; class Actinomycetes; order UBA12327; family UBA12327; genus AcAMD-2. Next base: position 3,793 of record JNSE01000026.1, read on the forward strand.
GCATTTGCCGGTCTTGACACGTTGATTGAACAGCGCGTGGGCAAGAAGAGCATCGGCTTTACCGCTGATGTTCAATCGCCAGCAGAGTCCACCGATGAAATGGACATCCTCAGTCGCGTCATGCCAGAAGACCTACTCAAGTTCGGCTTGATTCCCGAATTTGTTGGCCGTCTGCCCATCCTGACCAGCACGGTTGCCGTGGACCAGGCCGGTTTGATCCAAATCCTGACGGAGCCAAAGAACGCTCTCGTCAAGCAATATCAAAAGCTCTTTGAGCTCGATGGTGTTGAGCTCGAATTTGATGAAGGCTCGCTCACCGCGATCGCCGATCAGGCTCTGGCGCGCGGTACGGGAGCTCGTGGACTGCGCGCCATCATGGAGGAAGTGTTGTTGTCCGTGATGTACGAAGTCCCATCACGAGATGACATTGGTCGAGTCGTGGTGACCGAAGAAGTGGTGTTGCAGCACGTTGCGCCCACGATGGTCCCGCGTGACAAGCCGAAGCGTGCTCGCGCCGACAAGGAAGAAAAGTCCGCCTAAGCGGGTTGTTCTCCCAGTACGACTTCAGCACTCACGCTGTCGCCTTCGACATAGCTCACATTCGCAATGCGGCCAACTGCGCGCAAGTCACCTTCGACTTGACGCACCAACTCAAGTTGCGCGGCAGGCGCGGTGATGATCGCCGATTCGACATCGGCTCGCATAGAAACTTGCGCATCCGACTTTGCTCGTCGAATTGTCAAAAGCAACACCGCGGTTGTTTCGTTGAGAGCGATGTTGCCATCGGCTGCAAGTTCGGTCACTGAGGATGCGTCAGGCCAAGGGCTACGGTGAATCGAACCGGTCTGCCACCAGGACCACGCTTCTTCGGTGACGAACGGCAGTGTGGGGGCGAATAGACGCAGGAGAACAGACAGCGTTGCGGCGAGCGTGGCATGAGCTGAGGCGGCGCCCTCTGGCCCCTGTCCGCCGTAAGCCCGGTCCTTAACCATCTCTACATAGTCATCGCAAAAGGCCCAGAAGAACGTTTCAGTGACTTCGAGCGCTCGGCTGTAGTCATAGTTGTCAAAGGCAGTGGTTGCGCGTTCGACGACGGTGGCTAATTGAGCCAAGAGGGCACGATCCAGCGGGTGCGTTATCGCGGATGGATTTTCGGTCGCACCCAAGCTGATCGCGAACTTCGAGGCATTCAAGATCTTGATAGCCAGTCGCCGACCGACCTTCATCTGTTGCACGTCGAAAGCGGTGTCAGTGCCTGGTCGTCCGCTGGCTGCCCAATAGCGCACAGCATCAGAACCGTGTTCTTCAAGCAATCCCATGGGTGTGACCACGTTGCCCTTGGACTTACTCATCTTTTTGCGGTCAGGGTCCAGGATCCATCCGGAGATTGACGTATCCGTCCACGGCACACCATCAAACTCAGCGTTGGCTCGCACCACAGTGGAGAAGAGCCAAGTGCGGATGATGTCGTGACCTTGCGGACGCAAGTTCATGGGATAGACACGTTCAAACAGGTCGTTGTCGCGTTCCCATCCGCCGGCGATCTGTGGCGTCAGGGACGAAGTGGCCCAGGTGTCCATGACATCGGGGTCGCCAATGAATCCATTCGCTGCGCCACGTTGGTCAGCAGTAAATCCAGCAGGGCACTCGGACTGCGGATCGATGGGAAGGTCAGCTTCAGCGGGGACTAGAGGTTGGTCATACAGCGGTTCGCCATTGACATCCAGGCGATACCAGAGCGGGAACGGAACTCCAAAGAACCGCTGCCGACTAATCAACCAGTCGCCGTTGAGGCCTTCAACCCAATTGTCGTAGCGGGCCTTCATGTAGGCCGGGTGCCAGGTGATCTCGTTGGCGCGCTGCAACACGACATCGCGTAGAAGGCCATCGCGACCACCGTTGCGCAAATACCACTGACGGGTGGTCACGATTTCGAGTGGCTTGTCACCCTTTTCAAAAAACTTCACGGGGTGATTGATGGGCCGCGGCTCACCGATGAGTTCGCCACTGTGACGCAACATCTCGACGACAGTTTCCTTGGCTGTGAAGACCGTAGAACCTGAAAGCCGCGAGTAGGCCGAGCGCCCATCAGCAGAAACGATCGCCTCTGGCACGTCAGAGGTGATGCGGCCATCCCAACCAATGATGGGGCGGGTGTCGAGTTGGAGTTCGCGCCACCATGTGACGTCGGTGAGGTCGCCGAACGTACACACCATCGCGATACCGGTTCCCTTGTCGGGATCAGCCAACGGATGAGCCTTGACTTCTACTTCCACGTCAAAAATAGGTGTGCGCACCGTGGTGCCAAAGAGTTCCTGGTACCGCTCATCGTCAGGGTGAGCCACGAGAGCAACGCACGCCGCCAGCAGTTCAGGGCGCGTGGTGTCGATGATGACATCGCCCTTGCCGTCGGTTCGGTGGAACGCGAGCTGGTGGTAGGCACCGGGGCGTTCGCGGTCCTCAAGTTCGGCTTGTGCCACAGCGGTACGGAAAGTGACGTCCCACAGCGTGGGTGCTTCGCTTTGGTACGCCTCACCGCGAGCCAGGTTGCGCAAGAACGCACGCTGTGACGTGGCTCGGGAGTTCGAATCAATGGTCTGGTAACTGTGCGACCAGTCAACGGACAAGCCCAGTCGACGCCAAACCGATTCAAAAACTTTCTCGTCTTCAACGGTGAGGTGTTCGCACAGTTCGATGAAGTTACGACGCGAGATCGGGATCTGCTGCTTGCCTGGTTCGGCCGGCGGGGTGAAGTCGGGGTCATAGGGCAACGACGGATCGCAGCGTACGCCGAAATAGTTTTGAACCCGGCGTTCGGTCGGGAGTCCGTTGTCGTCCCAGCCCATGGGGTAGAACACTTCAAGACCGCGCATACGCTGGAACCGGGCGATCGTGTCGGTGTGCGTGTAGGAAAAGACGTGACCCACGTGCAGTGATCCACTAGCGGTCGGCGGCGGCGTATCAATGGAGTACACCTGATCGCGGGTAGCCGTGCGATTGAACCGGTAGACGCCTTCGGTTTCCCAGTTCTGGGACCAGCGGTCTTCCAGCCCATCAATGGTGGGCTTGTCGGGAATCTTCGAGGCTGCGGTGGGCTCAGTCATGATGTCCGATCCTATTGTTGCGGCCCTGCGTAGAGTTGCCCCCCGTGAGCATCGATGAAACAGGCCCATCCGCTCTGGAGCGGTTTGTTCAAATCCAGGAAAGCCTCACACTGCGTTGGCCCGAAGACCGCATTGAGCCGACCCTGGAGCGGGTAGCGCGCGCCGTGGAGTTATTGGCTGACCCGCAGCAGGCTTACCCCACCATTCACGTGGCCGGCACCAATGCCAAGACCTCGACGGTTCGGCTCATTGATCAACTGGCGCTAACCGCAGGATTGCGAACCGGTCGGTTCACCAGTCCGCATTTAGAAACCGTACGCGAGCGCATTTGTTTTGCCGGCGAAATTATTTCGCCTGAGCGCTTTGTCGAAAACTTTGACGACATCGAGCCTTACCTGGAAATGGTCGATGCAGAAAGCATCGGTCGCGGTGGCCCGGCCATGTCAACCTTTGAAGTACTGACCGTGTTGGCTTTAGCCACGTTTGCCGAAGCGCCAGTCGATGCAGCAGTCATTGAAGTGGGCATGGGTGGGACGTGGGATGCAACAAACGTTGTTGAATCAGCCGTGTGTGTGATCACACCCATTGGCCTGGATCACTCCGAATACTTGGGTTCAACACTGGAAGAGATCGCTGGCGAAAAGGCTGGGATCATCAAGGCCGATGGCTTGGTGGTTGTTGCTGAACAAGATCCCGTTGTCGCCGAGGTCATTGCGGCGCGCTGGTGGATCGACAACTCGCGGTTGGTGGTCAGGTGCTGACCATCCGAGGCTTGGGTGGCATCTATGACGAGTTGTGGTTGCCGCTTCATGGTGAACATCAAGCGCACAACGCCGCAGTGGCCTTGGCCGCATTTGAAAGTTTCCTTGGCGGGGGACAGCAGCGACTAGATGTTGCCCTCGTGCGTGAGGCCTTTGCCCAAGCCACGGCTCCTGGGCGGTTGGAGATCGTGCGTCGATCACCCACCGTCCTGCTTGATGCAGCTCATAACCCCCATGGCGCGCGAGCTACCGCCGAAGCCCTTCGCGAGTCCTTTGACTTCGGATCTGTCATCGCGGTGGTGGGTGCCATGGTCGACAAGGACGTCTCCGGTGTGCTCGCGGAATTTGCCGATCAAGTCGATGTCATGGTGGCCACCACCGCCAACGATCCTCGGGCTATGCCAGCCGCTGAGGTGGGTGAACTTGCCAGTCAGATCGTGGGGAGTGATCGAGTGGTGGTGGTTCCTGCTCTGGCCGATGCGTTGGAAGTTGCTGTGACGTTGGCCGATGATGCAACGAACGAGGGCACCACAGCAGCAGCAGTCTTGGTGGTTGGTTCGGTTGCTTTGGTTGGTCAGGCTCGTGCCTTGTTGCAGCCATCAAGTGGGGAGATGTCATGAGAGCCCTTGCATCCGCAGTTTTAGCATTTGAATCCATCGTGCTCGCGTTGGCCATTCCGGTTGCTATTTCGATTTACCAAGTCGACGGCGCAGTTGCGGGTTGGGTAGGTGGACTGTTAGCCATCTCCTGCTTAGTGGTGACGGCCTTGCTCCGCTTTAGTTGGGCGATCTATGTCGGGTGGCTGATTCAAGTAGCTGCAATAGCTGCCGGGTTTGTCATCCCAGCGATGTTCTTCCTTGGCGCGATGTTTGCCGCGCTGTGGTGGTGGGCCCTCAAGCTGGGACGCTCGGCTCACCCCGTGCCGGCAGATGAGGCCTGACCGGCCGGTAGAGTAGGGGTTCATAGCCCCCTTTTCTTGGAGTCATTGATGACGGAACGCACCCTTGTCTTGGTCAAGCCCGACGGTGTTGCTCGTGGCCTGACCGGCCAGATTTTGGACCGTATTGAGCGCAAGGGCTACCGCTTGGTGGCGCTGGAACTGCGCACGCTTGATGTGGCTACGGCGCAAGCCCACTACGGCGAGCATGCGGATAAGCCCTTCTTTGGCGAGCTGGTCTCGTTCATCACCTCGGCCCCGTTGGTGGCAGCAGTGATTGAGGGCCCCGAAGCCATCACCGCATGGCGCACCCTGATGGGTGTGACGGACCCGATTAAGTCGGCTCCAGGCACGATTCGTGGCGACCTTGCGTCCGTTATGACCGAAAACCTCGTCCATGGCTCGGATTCACCCGAATCGGCCGCCCGCGAGATTGCACTGTTTTTCCCAGGTCTGGGATAACCGTCACCTGCTCTAGGTATCCTCAAAGCCGCACTTGCGTTTGATCTTCCCCCTGGAGGGCTGCTTTTCATGGCAAACAAGATGTCATTTATTGGTCGCGATATGGCCGTTGACTTGGGTACCGCTAACACTTTGGTGTACGTGCGCGGTCGTGGTGTGGTTCTGAACGAGCCATCCGTTGTTGCCATTAACCAGACCACGCGCAGCGTCCTCGCGGTGGGCCTTGAGGCCAAGAAGATGATCGGCCGTACTCCGGGCAACATCGTGGCGATCCGCCCACTCAAAGATGGTGTGATCGCTGACTTCGATACCACTGAGCGCATGTTGCGTTACTTCATTCAGAAGGTGCACACCCGTCGCCACCTGGCCAAGCCCCGCATCGTTGTCTGCGTGCCGTCGGGCATTACCGGTGTGGAACAGCGCGCCGTCAAGGACGCTGGTTATGCAGCCGGTGCCCGCAAGGTCTACATCATTGAAGAGCCCATGGCTGCTGCGATTGGCGCGGGACTTCCCGTTCACGAGCCCACCGGCAACATGGTGGTCGACATTGGTGGTGGAACTACTGAAGTTGCTGTGATCTCGCTGGGTGGCATCGTCACGGCGAAGTCCATTCGTGTGGGTGGAGACGCACTCGACTTGGCGATTATTGAGTACATCAAGAAGGAGTACTCGCTGTTGCTCGGTGAGCGCACAGCCGAGGAAATCAAGATGTTGATCGGTTCGGCATTCCCGATTCCTGACGAGCCACACGCCGAGATTCGCGGTCGTGACCTGGTTTCTGGCCTGCCCAAGACCATCGTGGTGGCCAGCGAAGAAATCCGTAAGGCCATTGAAGTTCCCGTGACCTCCATCGTCGATGCAGTCAAGACGACCTTGGACCAGACGCCACCTGAGCTTTCGGGTGACCTGATGGAGCACGGCATCGTGCTCACCGGTGGTGGCGCATTGCTCAAGGGTCTTGACGAGCGCATTCGCCACGAAACGGGGATGCCCATTCACATTGCTGATAACCCACTGGACTGTGTGGCGATCGGATCGGGCAAGTGCGTGGAGGAATTTGAATCCCTTCAACAAGTCCTTATTTCCGAGCCGCGCCACTAATCAAAGTGCGCGGCAATCGTTGCCGTTACCTTGTAGATACTGATGAGATCTGGACGCGCGCGGCTGGCACTGGCCATTGTCGTGCTCATGTGTGTGACCTTTATCGTTCTTAGTCTTCGTGGCGGCGCCGACAGCGTGCGTGGTGCGGGTGCAACAACGCTGGGTCCCTTCCAACGGGTGGTTTCGTCCATCACACAACCCATCGGTAATTTCTTTGGCTCACTCACGCGCATTCGCAGTAATGAGAAAACGGTCAGCTCACTCCAAGCTCGAAACTCTGAACTTGAAACGCAGTTACGCGTCAATGAGGGGCAAGCGGGGGCCGCGCGGCAATTGCAGAAACTGCTCAAGACTGCTGGCCAAGGAAGAATCCGTATCGTTCCAGCCCGAGTGATCGCGATTGGCCCCTCGCAAGGCTTTGCCTGGTCGGCCACGTTGGATTCGGGCTCGCGTGATGGCATCAAGAAGGACCAAACCGTCATTAATGGCGATGGCTTGGTAGGGCGTGTGACCAGTGTGGGGGCGACAACATCCACCGTTTTACTAGCAATTGACCCCAACTCCTCGATTGGG
>JNSE01000027.1 GCA_000754455.1 actinobacterium acAMD-2
GTCAAGAAGAACGTCGCTCCATCGCGCTGCGCTCCCACCACCTTTTGTTGGACTCCGCCAATGGGGCCCACGAGACCCTTGTCATCGATGGTCCCAGTACCAGCGATGGTCTTGCCCGCAGTGAGTTTGTCGACAACACCGAGCGAAAACATCAAGCCGGCACTCGGCCCACCCACGCTCTCCAAACCGTACTTAACCGCGATGTCTTTACCTTGGAAACCATCGGCAACCACGATGCCCACAACGGATGTCTTTGGGTCTTTCGTGGATTTGCGAGTCGTCACCTTCGCCACCACGGACTTGCCATTGCGCACGAGAGAAAACACCACGACAGTTTCAGGTTTCTTCGACGAAATCAGGTCCGCAGCCTGCTGCGCAGAACGCAGCGTGGTCCCGTCAATGGCTGCCATGACATCGCCAGGCTTGAGCGATCCCGCACTAGCCCCCTTGGGCGCAACCGCATTGACCAAGACGACCGACACCACGGGCTTATTGAGATACCGCAAAGCGGCCGTTGTGGCTTGGGTTTGAGAATCAACAAAGTCAGCTGAGTTTTGCTCTTCCACTTCCGCTGAATCAACCTTGGCTGGAAACAAAAGACGTTCAGGCAAGACGGCAGTACTGGAATCGAGCCAGCCAAGGAAAGCTTCGACTAACGACACGTTGCCAAACGGGCCACCGGCCTCGCTGACTGTCGTCAGATTCAACCCACCCTTAGTCGGATAGGTACGCGCACCGGAGACGTTGATCACCGGCTTTCCGGCATCCTCACCAAGTGTGTTGAATGTAGGTCCGGGTCGCAAGATGACGTACGGAACCGGCAGGATCGCGGCTAGTGCCACCAGCAGAACTAATACCAACCCAGACGTGAGCAGCGACTTCGTTCGCGCGTCCAACGGTTGACGTTCTTCACCCTCGGCCTCGCCAACCTCTTGACTCTCGCTCATGGACTCAGTCACGAAGGGGATCCGCCATCGGTGGGCTTACTTGGGCCACGAGAGCGCCGCCTGCCACGGGGGTTGTCCTTCCGCATGGCGTCGTTGAACTTCTTTTGCTGAGCAACCGTGTGACGAGGATCGCCCGGCCTATCTTGGCCACGCCAGGTGTACCAAACGACAGCACCAATCGTTGCCAAGATGGGTATGAACCACCATGCCAAAGCGGACACTGCACACTCCCCAACGATGAATCTGAGAAATCTTGTGCCATCAGCCTAGGACTGTGGGTGGCACGGCGCTCACGCAGCAACCGAGTAGCGCTTGCTACACGCCTCGGCGCCGGCGAGCCCGCAATAATGCTGCCGCCGTCAGGACGGCAGCTGCTGCCGTCAGGGCAGTAACCTCAGATCGCCCCACGCGGCGACCGGCAATGGCAATTCGACCCTGGGCTTGTTCCATCAGGGCTTCAACAACCTGCTGATTGGTGCACGCAGCCGTCCACCCGTGGTTGGCCAACACCGTTGAGTCAATGACCCATGGGTAGCGGATGAAGTCCAATTCCTCTGCAGGCGCGGGTGTCACACCATGGTGATGCAAGCGAGAGGCGGTACTCATCACCGCGGCTGCGGGAAGCTCAAGGCGTGAAATCCCACTGATGGCTTCAATTTCCTCCTGCATCAACCAACCAGAGGCACCAACGGGGACGACACCAGCGATGGAATTCTCAATGACACATTCCAATGCCGTCGCCAGATCATCGATGTGCACAAACTGCCATGCCGGCACCGACCCTTTGAGGAACAGCAAGCGAGGCGCTTCAAAGTGACGCAAGAAGGCAGTATCGATGGAATCGCCAAAGACCACAGCGGGGCGAACAATCGAAACGCATGCGTCAGATTGATCGTCCCACTGGCGAAACTGCTCTTCAGCATCCAACAGATCTTGAACAACACCGACTTCACCGTTGGCTCGCAGTGGCGCATCGTCCTTCAACGGAATGGAGTTAGTCGGACTCGCTCCATAAACCATCGCGCTTGAGAGCAAGATGACGTGCTTGGTTCCCACCTGCGAACAAGTGGACAGCAACTTCGCGGTCAAGGCTGCAGACAGGTCTCCGCGAAAGGGATCTGGAACCGACAGATCAGGATCAATCCAGGCATGCACAACAGCGTCCATCCCCGCCAAATCCTCTGCCAGGTCAGCACCAGTCGGGTCAACAAAAACCCAATCCACCGATCGCAAATGATTGGCTAGCGCAGCGGCAAGTCCCTGGGCCGCGCAGACGATGGCTACTTTGGGCGATGCGCTTGCTGTTGTCGTCATGTCGCAAACCGGAATACTCTTGAGGTCCGCGGGGTTGAACACAGCAACGACATGACCAACATTGTGTCGCAAAGGCACGCCCGACCGGAAGTATTTGGGAGAGACAGATGACCAATGACCTGCCAGGCGATGCCGAAGAGAACCCATTCGAAGCCCTCTTCGCTGCGATGCGAGGTCCCATGCCTTCAGAAGATTTTGGTCTAGGCGCCATCCTTTCCCAACTTGGCGCGATGATGCAGTCCACCGAAAGAGGGACTGTTCCTTGGGATGTTGTCCAGCGAGCAGTGGACGAAAAAATGGTAGGGGTGAAGGACCCAGCACCTACCACCGCTGACCGCAGTCGGTTTGCTGATGCCGTCTTGTTGGCGGATGCTTGGCTTGATCAAGCGACCTCGCTCCCTAGCCACGGCGAGCTCGAGGTGTGGTCACGCCGTCAATGGATCGACAAAACAGCCAGGCAATGGCTCCAGCTTGTTCAGCCCTTAGCCTCGCGCGCAACTGATGCCATGGGACCGCGAGCCCTGATGAATAGTGACAGTTTTCCGCCCGAATTCGCTGCCGTCGTGGATGGCCCCATGGGTCAGCTGATGGACAACTTGGGATCAATCATTTTCGCCACGCAAGTGGGTCAGGGATTGGCCGAACTCAGTGGCAGTGTCCTCACCACTGCCGACATCGGAGTGTGCGTAACCGATGACAGTCGAGCCGCACTGGTCTTGACCAATCTTGAAGGCTTCTACGAGGACTTAGGGGTTGCATCTACTGACATTGATCTCTACCTCACACTCCGCGCGCGGGCCCACCAACGTCTCGCTGCACACGCGCCATGGCTACCGGCGTTGTTCACTGCAGCCATTGACGACTACGCGCGAGGACTCAGCCTTGATCTATCGGTTTTGCAAGAGCAAATCGAAGCGTTAAACCCCAACGACCCGGCCGCACTGTCAGAGTCGCTTGCTTCCGGCGTTTTCGCTCCTCCGGAAACACAAGAACAACTTGACGCGCAAGCTCGACTCGAAACCCTTATCGCGTTAATCGATGGCTGGATTGATGATGTAGTGACGCAAGCATCCCTCGCCATGACCTCAGCCGTTGCGCTGCGCGAGACGTTGCAACGCCGTCGCGCCACTGGTGGTCCGGCAGAGCAAACTTTTGCCTCACTCGTGGGCCTTGAGCTTCGACCGCGTCGCGTACGTGAAGCCAGCCAACTGTGGGCCTTAATCCGTGAACAACGAGGAGTGGCTGGACGCGATGCTCTCTGGGCTCACCCCGACTTGCTACCTACCGGTGAGGACATTGACTCCCCCGACAACTTTCTTCGCGCCATTCCGCTTGATCTTTCCGAACTCGATGACCTCGAGCCCTTTGAGGAAAACGAGAACTAACCCTTCGCTGCGGCCCAGCCTTCGAGATACCCCTGGGCGCGCACGGACTGTGGGTACCGGTCCATCAGGCCTTTGAAATCCGCAGAATGATCAGGGACAAGTAAGTGGGCAAGTTCGTGTAAGACGACATAGTCCACAACAAACTGCGGCATCGGCTGCAACCGATGCGAAATGCGAATACTGCGATCGGCCGGAGTGCACGAACCCCAGCGCGATTGTTGATTGGTAACCCAGCGAATCGAAAACGGATCAAGAGTGGTTTGCAAGTATTTACTCGCAAGGAATTGAGCGCGTTCCAGCAGAGCTTCGTCACTGGGTTTTTGTCGGGGGTCGGTGCGATCAAGTCGCTGCACCATTTCATCAACGATCTCTTGTTCCTGAGATCGCGGTGTTGACGCGGGCATCAAAATTACGACGGTTTCACCATCGCGATAAGCAGAAACCGTTCTACGTCGACGTTTACTTCGACGAATCTCGATCTTGGGTGGCTGCTGCGACGACATGTGGTGAAACTAGCCCACGTGGGCAGTGGGTGCGATGGGACTCGTGGGACTAAATGTGACGTCCTCGTGACAAAAATTTTTTCTCCACAGCCACCGTGGATAAAACTAGGCACGAAAACCGCTCTAAATCAGGAAACTCCTTGATCTATCCACACATCAACCCACAGGTCGCCCCCAGGTTTGTTTGACTTGTCCCCAGAGCATCCACAACACCGTCCACAAGCAGGTGGAAAAACTCGTTGACGGTAGGTAGTCCTGCCCCTTACGTTCTTCGTAGACGAAGCCCTCGGGATAACGCTCCGTCATTCGCAAGGGGAAGGCGAATGACGGAAATCGCGACCTGAGGGCTTTGTCATGTCCCAAAATGTCCACAATCGCCTGCGACACGCGGGAAAACCTCGCCAGAGTGGCCAAATCTAGGCGTCGTCAGGCGTACCTTGAAGACAGCTCAAGGCGCGGGCCTTGAACGCTGCAATGGAGGAAGCAATGGCCGAGGAAAGTTACACCGGAACTGCCTACTGCGTGAAGTGCCGGGAAAAGGATGTGCCCTTCACTGGAGTTGTCGTCGAAAAGAACGGTCGACGTATGGCCCAGGGCATTTGCCCCAAGTGCGGTACCAAGTTGAACCGAATCTTGGGCAAGGCCTAAGACTTCAGCGTTTGACCTGCTGTTGTCCCCAACAGCGATTCCCCACGTTTGTCAGACTTTGTATTTTGTGCGCCCTCAGAACTCATTCTGAGCAATCCGCCATTGCACCACGAAAGCCCTGTGGAGAGCGTTCTTCTCCACAGGGCTTCTTCGTTCATCGTGATCCCATGCATCTGCAACTTAAACCCGGCCTCGTTGTCCTGCCCCTGAGTAACACGAGCGTGCAAATTGGGATCGCACCGGGACCGACCTATCGGTTACATGAACTCAGCCCGTCGATGTACTCCTTTGTTTCACTCTTAACTGCATCACACACCTGGTCCCAGCTTCTTGACGGCAGCGGTCTGGATGAGTCAGTAGCCACGGGATTAAGAAATCAACTCGCCAACGCCGGTTTACTCACGATGCGTCAACACAGCTCCACGACCACGCAAGATCGGGATCGACTGGACCGCGCTCGCCTCCACCACGACAGTGCTGCGTGGTCCTTAGCCAATCCGCTCGCTGACAGTCGCGACATCATGAACAGGCGATCCAATGCTTGGGTGGAAATTCATGGGAGTGGTCGTTTGGCCTTTGGTCTTGGGCAACTTCTAGCTGCCGCTGGTGTGGGTCGAATAACCGCCACCACCTCCAGAGCACTAACCGAACAAGATTGCGCCCCGCTTGGACCACTGCCCGAGCACTGTGGCCAACCATCCCATCGAGCCTTAATGGATCTGTTGAGTTCGCATTACCCGAGCGTGCATCGTGCATCCCGTGCGCATGAGCCACCAGATGTCACTGTGATCGCCAGTGAATCGCCCTTCGTCCCTTTGGCCCTGTGCGACGAACTCGTAAGCCAGGACCGGGTGCATCTGCCTGTCGTCTCACGTGGCGGCGGTTTCGTCCTCGGACCGTTCGTCGTCCCTGGTCAATCCGCGTGCGTGCGATGTGACGAGCTCATTCGCTCCGATCGAGATGCAACACATGCGTGGATTGCAACAGCGATGCGCACCGACCCCTCACCACCTCAAGCCTTTGACGCTGTCCTTGGCACCTTGGCCACCTCGTACGTCGCGCTTAACACGCTGGCATACATCGACCAACTCGTCACACCTCAGTTACTCAACGCAGTGGGAACAACAACATTGCCTGCCGGCGAGCTCACCGTGACTGCGACCACGCCACATCCAGCCTGTGGGTGTGGGTGGCCGCAATCAGAGCGTTTCTAGTTACTCGAATCAGGCGGCCGAACCAGCCATCCTGCGCGGTGCGCGCTTGTACGCAATCACTCGCCCACGGTCGAGCAATGCCCCGCCCCAGACTCCCCATGGCTCACGGCGCTCTAAGGCTCCGGCCAGACAAGCTTGACGCATCGGGCACACGCGACACACGACTTTGGCCTGCTCGAGCTCGTGTGGATCCTCGGAGAAGAACTGCTCAGGTGCATCTGTGCAGGCGGGGATCATCACGTCGTCGGGCAAGAGGTCACTCGGCGAGATCAGCGCAATCATGACGTGCCTTTCATTTTCTGTGAATCGGTTTCGTGCTACGGAATGTGTGGAATCGGGCTCCTGGGCAAAAACAAAGGCCGCGGTCCCCAACGGGTCCGCGGCCTGACAATGGCAAAAATCAACTAGTCAGTGGGTCCCGGGCGCGCATGCTTCTTAGCGCTTGCAGCAAAATAAGCCGCAAACGCTGTCGTGCTCGCCCATCGGCGAGAAGAAGCAGACAACATCGAGATGTCCTAACCAATTAATCGTGTTGACGGATGTCAACGAGTCCAAGGATAACGCACGAAAAATCCGCGCTCAACTTGGCGCGTGTCGCACTGATCTGTTTACGCGTGAGCCCTGCCTAGAGGTTGCGCTCTAGGGGGTGTTGGCTGCTGCCGCTTCCGAAGCCGCCAGTGCATCCTCCGCAGAGCCACCATTGAGCAGGATGCGCACCGCTGAGCCATAGCGTTGAAGCTTGCTCTGGCCGATCCCGACAATAGCCAAGAGCCCGGCGTCATTGCTTGGTTCAGCCTCAGCAATGGCCTGCAGCGTGGCATCGGTGAAGATCACAAACGCGGGAACACTGGCCCGGTTGGCCTCGGCCAATCGCCACTCACGCAGGCGGTCAAACAACGCCTCGTCGAAGTCAACCTCACAAGTCAAACACCGCTTGAGTTTGCGTTCGGCCGCAACCGTGAGGACCTTTTTGCATACTCGGCATTTCACCGCCGATTTTGGACCCTTCACCACGCGGGGCTCGGCCACGACCTGTGGTGCGGCGCCAACCACCGCTGCACCAAGCGATGCCAAGAAACGTGATGGCTCGCGAGTGCCTCGACCATTGCGCGACCTAGACCACGACATGACGAGTTCGTCACGAGCTCGCGTGATCCCAACATAGAACAACCGGCGCTCTTCAGCGATTTGTTCACTCGTTGACGCATGAATGAGCGGAAGGGTGCCATCGACAAGACCAACGAGGTGAACGCATGACCATTCCAAACCCTTGGCGGCATGAAGTGAAGCAAGAGTCACGCCATCAACTGCGGGAGCGTGTTGGGCCGCGGAGCGTTCGGACAACTCCAGAACAAATTCAGCAAGCCCGGCTGTCGGAGTAGATGCTTCGAATTCATCAGCCAGTCCAGCCAGTGCCGATAGCGACTCCCACTTTTCGCGCACGGCGCCTGCACCCGAGGGAGGATTGTCGTCCCAACCCATGCTCAGCAAGACCGCGCGAACCGCCTGGCCCAGTCCAGCAAACGATCCCGCTGGCTCTACCGCAGCAAGGTCATCCACGTCCTGGTTGAGCAAGCCACCAGGAATGGCCCGGGCCGCTCCTCGAATCAACGTCATGGCTTGCCGTACTTCCGGCCGATCAAAAAAGCGCTCGCCACCCCTGAGCACGTAGGCGATTCCCGCTTCGGCGAGGGCTTGTTCGTAGTTCTCCGACTGCGCGTTGATGCGATACAAGATGGCGATTTCGCTCAGTGGAACACCAGCGGCTTTTTGCGCGGCAATGCGTTGAACCACGGTCGTGGCTTCTTGCTGTTCATCGGCGCAGACCACAATCTCCGGTGACTTGCCACCGTCGCGTTGCGCTTGAAGCGTGAGCGCAGGAGTGCCCTTGGGCGCCGCAGCATGCAGCACGGCATTTGCCGTTGCAATGATTTGTGGCGTCGACCGGTAGTTGCGAATCAGTGAAATCTGACGTGCGTTCGGGAAGCGTTGCGAGAACGTTTCCAAGTACTTCGACTCAGCTCCGGTGAACGAGTAAATGGTCTGCGCCGAATCACCAACTACTGTGACGGAATCACCCTGGCCTAACCAGCCTTTGAGCAGGCGGTCCTGCAATGGGTTAACGTCCTGGAATTCATCGACCACAAAATGGCGGTAACGCGCCCGAATCTCTTCGGCGACAGCGCTTTGCTCTTCGAGCAAGGCCACGGTTAGCAAAAGAATGTCCTCAAAGTCGAGTTTTCCGCGCTCGCGCTTGACCTCTTCGTAGGCCTGATAGAGCCGAACAAACTGCTCCGGCGTCACCGGTGGCTCTCGGCGTTGGGCGCGCTCGAGGTAATCATCGGCAACGATGGCTGAGACTTTCGCCCATTCAAGTTCGCTGGCGATGTCACGGATCAGCGCCGGACTAGTGGCAAGACCCACTCGGCTTGCAGCCATGGCAATGACTTGCGCTTTGGACCCCATCACGTCTGGCATCTGCCCGCCGATAGCGCGCGGCCAAAAGTAGGTCAGTTGACGTAAAGCGGCCGAGTGAAATGTTCGGGCCTGGACTCCCCCAACACCCAAACCGCGCAAGCGTTGGGCGAGTTCGCCAGCAGCGCGAGTGGTGAAAGTCACCGCGAGAACCTGGCTGGGATCAATCACTCCCGCATGCACGCCATAGGCGATGCGATGAGTGATGGCACGCGTCTTACCTGTTCCAGCTCCCGCTCGAACAACGACCGGGCCAAAGGGCGCTAAGGCGACTTCCCGCTGTTCGGGATCGAGTCCTTGCAGGACTTCATCGGGCGTAGGCACCCCCGCATCTTCGCAGTCGGGGGTGACGCCCGCTACAGGCCTAGGTGTTTCTTGACATCTTTGAGACTGGGATTGGTGGCTGCAGTGCCGTCCGGGAATACCACCGTGGGAACGGTCTGGTTGCCGCCGTTCACCTGTTCCACGTAGGCGGCCGCGGCAGGGTCTTGCTCAATGTCGACTTCGGTGTATCCAATGCCCTCGCGATCCAGCTGTTGCTTGAGTCGCTGGCAATACCCACACCAAGTCGTCGAATACATCGTCAACGTTGTACTCATGCTCACTCCTTCGCCTATGACTAGATAACCCTAGGGGCGCGGAAAATATTCCGCATGACGACCCAACTAGTACGGTGGTCGGGTGCTTCGAATCGCCACCTTCAATCTCCTGCACGGTTTACCCGTGATCGGCGGCATGCCCCAACCCCAACGCGATGACGAGGGCAAATTCACTGGCCCTCCGATCAACCTTGATGACAGCGGCTTACGCAAGGCCATGGACCAGCTCAATGCCGACATCGTTGGACTGCAAGAGGTCGATTGCTTTCAACCCCGCAGCGGAATGCACGATCAAACAGCAATCGCGGCCGAGCAGCTTGGAGCAGCACACCACTTGTTCGCCCCTGCGGTGATGGGTACACCGGGCGACTCTGGCGGTTGGCGAGCAGCCACACCACAAGACGATGCCGACTTCGCTGCCGGGCTCGATGTTGGGCCGATGTACGGAGTGGGACTGGTGTCACGATTGCCGGTTGAGCAATGGCACGTGGAGCGATTTAGTGCACCCCGCGCTCGGCTTCCTTTGATTGTGCCCACGCCTGATCGCCGGCCCACCATCATTTCGGTCCCGGATGAACCTCGCGTTGGCATTGTCGCGGTGCTCACCGGGTCTGCTGGCCCCTTTACGGTCGCAACCGCCCACCTTTCTTTTGTCCCTGGCATCAATGTTCGTCAACTGCGCGACTTTGCTCGGCGCACCGCGCACTTGCCCCGGCCCTTTTTCCTCATCGGCGATTTCAATATGCCTGGACGTTGGCCAGCACGCATCACGAGGTTTGATTCCTTGGCACGCGGCGGCACCTATCCGTCGTTTTCACCAAGAATTCAATTCGACCACGTACTGGTCGACGGTTTGTCGCCAGCAGTTCGCAGTCATGCCCGCACGATGGCGCTGGAGATCTCGGATCACTGTGCGGTTGCCGTCGACCTCGAGGGGTTTGACGTCTCGAACTAGTCCGTAAACAGTTGCGCAATTGATTCGGCGGTGAGGTCGCTGACATCGGGACGATCCAAGCGCTGATCAAGGACGTAGTAGAACCCCACCGTGACCCGATCGGGGTCAATGCCGTGCATTTTCGCCCAAGCGATGCGATACACCGCGAGTTGTTCTCGGTCCGCTGGCTTCGTTCCCGTCTTCCAGTCGATGAGATCAAAGGTGCCGTCGTCATCTTGGTAGACCGCGTCGATGCGACCAACAATCACGCGACCGCCCAAGACAATTTGAATGGGCGCTTCGATGGCGTACGGCTGGCGATCCGCATAGGGACCAGTTTCAAAGGCATCTTGCAGTTCCTTGAGTTTGTCATCGGCCACCACGAAGTCGTCGTCGCT
>JNSE01000028.1 GCA_000754455.1 actinobacterium acAMD-2
CTTAGAAAGTGCCCATGCGAAGTTCTTCCCGCAAATCAAAGCCGTCATCACTTATGCGAGTCACACCATGGCTTCGACGGTTTTTGGTTGGCCACTAGGGAGTTGTTTGCCACTTAGCGGGGATGCTGCAGTGATGATGTTCAGTGGCACCCAGGACGGATTGATCGCTGCGGGAATGCGCTGGTACGCCGATTCGGGTGATGTTTTCGACCCCATGGAGCGCACCTTCGAGACACTTCCCGCTACCGCAGCCAGCGCAGACTCCTATTTGATTCAACTCCAAGGTGCTAACCACTTTTCGGTGCTTCAACCACAAGATGGTCTCTGGCCGCGAGCCGATGAGGACTTCGAGGCTGGCATTACCCCCGAACAGGCAGAGGAATTCATTGGAGCAGCTGCTGGATTGTTCCTGAACCGACACCTGCGAAATAACCTATCCGCTGGCGAAGACCTGAAATCTTTGGTGGAATCAACATCCTTTGTAAAGGCCCGCTCCACTTAAATCCCGGAGGACGTTGTGAGCGCACCCACTACCCCGATGCTTCGCACGCGAACCAGCACCTTGGTTGGCAGTGACGGACCGCTCGCCATCTATGAGGCAGCTCCTGCTGAAGCAGCGCAGAGTGCGGTCATCATCGTTCACGAAGCTTTTGGCATCACTGATCACATTGCTGATGTAACACGGCGTGCTGCGAATGCTGGTTTGCATGCGGTCGCTCCTGACTTCTTCCATCGCGCACCCGCTGGTGTGGCGGCTTACGGTGACTTGCAAGCAGCGGCTTTGAATTTTGGTGGGCTCAGTGACGAGGGGATTGTGGCTGACCTCGATGCGACGTTGGCTCACCTGGAAAGCAAGGGTTTTACCTCTGATCGCATCGGCGTGATCGGTTTTTGTTTTGGTGGCCGCGTGGCGTTCTTGTTGGCAGCAAAGCGAAAGATTGGGGCAGCTGCGACCCTGTACGGCGGCGGAATCTCCGTGGCCTCAACATTTTTGCCGTTCCCCGCGCTGACCGATTCGATCGCCAGCATGCAGACCCCATGGCTGGGAATGTATGGCGAAGCAGACATGGGCGTTCCACAGGAAGAGGTGGATCTCCTCGAGCAGGCGATGGCCGCAGAGGCATCGGTCGATTACAAGATGATTCGTTACCCCGATGCAGGCCACGCCTTCCATAACGACACTTTGCCCTCGTATAACGAGAAAGCAGCCAAGGCTGCGTGGTCTGAAGCACTAGATTGGTTGAGCGCACACGGCGTGAACTAAGCCTGAGAGGTCCACATGCGCGTTTTGGTTTTGGACGAAGTGGCCCCAGAAACTCGGGTTGCCCTGATTCCTGATCATGTCCAAACCCTGCGAGGCCTGGGCCTTGATGTCGCTGTCATCGCTGGCGCTGGTGTGGCCGCCTTTTTTGATGATGCTGCGTACAGTGCGATGGGTGCTGACATCGTTCCGGCGAACTTGCGTCACGAGGCGATTAGTCGTGCGGATGTGGTGCTGACCGTTCGCACCATTGATGAGCTAGACGCCAAGCGAATGAAAGCTGGCGCACTGGCGCTGTGCTTTATGCAGCCGGTGGCGAGCCTTCCCGTTCTGGATGCGCTGACACAAGTGCGTGCTTCGGCAATCTCGTTTGAACTTATTCCACGGATTTCGCGAGCCCAGTCAATGGACGCCTTGACCTCCCAAGCCTTGGTAGCTGGGTATCGGGCCGGATTAGTTGCTGCCGAGATGTTGCCCAAGTTCTTCCCGCTCTTTATGACTGCAGCCGGGACAATTCAGCCAGCTCGTGTTTTGGTGTTGGGCGCCGGAGTCGCTGGACTGCAAGCAATCGCAACTGCCAAGCGCCTTGGCGCCATTGTGAGCGCTTACGACGTTCGCCCCGCCAGCGCTGATGAAGTCAAGTCGATGGGCGCAACGTTCATCACCTTGGAGCTGGACGCGCTCGAGGGTGCTGGTGGCTATGCGCGTGAAATGAGTGAGGACCGCGCGCAACGTCAACGCGATCTTTTGCTTCCCTATGTAGCCGCTTCTGATGTGGTCATCACCACCGCCGCGGTTCCTGGTCGGCCCGCCCCGGTGTTAGTGACGGAGTTGATGGTGGCAGCGATGAAGACGGGCTCGGTTGTCGTTGACCTCGCGGCGGAGACCGGTGGCAACGTTGAAGGGTCTCAACCTGGCGAAGTGGTCACCATCGGCGGAGCGTCAGTGTGGGGCGCCAAGGATGTACCCAGCGAAATGCCAGTCCACGCATCGCAGTTGTACTCAGCCAATGTTTCTGCAGTACTCAAACTCTTGACCACCGATGGACAGGTGGACCTGGACCTTGAGGACGAGATCGTCAGCAGTTCGCTAGTGATCCATAACGGTGTGGTGCGTCATGAAGGCGCCATTGAAGCGTTAGTGAAGGGGAACTAGGCCATGAGTACTGATCTTGCGCTATTGACGATTTTTGTTTTGAGCGTCTTTGTCGGCATCGAAGTCATTTCCAAGGTCTCATCCATGCTGCACACCCCGTTGATGTCGGGTGCGAATGCGATCCACGGCATCGTCTTGGTGGGCGCGATTTCAGTCACAGGAACTGCGAGCGGTTTCGCGGTGGTGCTGGGCGTTATTGCCATCGTGATGTCGAGCATCAACCTCGTCGGTGGCTTTGTCGTGACCGATCGCATGTTGGAAATGTTTGCCGGCCGTAAACCGGCCAAGAAGTCCGACCAAGGTGGTGACGCCTGATGTCCACTGGCGCACAGTTAGTCAACCTAGTCGCGGGCGTCTGCTTCATCTTGGCCCTGAAGGGTTTGTCTTCGCCCAAAACCGCTCGCCGAGGCAATCTCTTGGGTGCTGCGGGTGCGGCTTTGGCCATCATCGTGGTGTTTTCCACCGGCGCTGACTTCCAACGCGTTCCTCTGATCGTTATTGCCTTGCTTATCGGTTCGGTCATCGGCTGGATTGCCGCGCGCCGAGTGCAAATGACGCAGATGCCACAACTCGTTGCCTTGTTCAATGGAGTGGGCGGTGGCGCTGCGGCCCTAATCGCGGTCATTGAGTTCACCTCAGCTGGAGCAACGGAATCTACAGTCGCCGTTGTCGCGACTGTGCTTACCGTGCTGATTGGTTGCGTCTCGTTCACCGGCTCAATCGTGACGTTCCTCAAACTTCAAGAACTCATGACGACCGCTCCCGTCGTGTTGCCAGCTGGTCGCCTGATCACGTCTGCTGTTGCTGCTGGATCAGTTGCTTCGGCCGTGGTCCTGATCGGATCTCCGTCCACGATCATGCTCGCGATCTTGTGCTTGTTCTCGTTGACGCTGGGTGTGCTCTTCGTGCTTCCCGTCGGTGGGGCCGACGTCCCGATTGTGATCTCACTGTTGAACGCTTTCACCGGACTTTCGGTGGCAGCCAGCGGATATGTCCTAGAAAACGTGCTGCTGATCATCGCCGGAACCTTGGTGGGTGCCAGCGGAACACTCTTGACCCAGTTGATGGCAGAGGCCATGGGCCGGCCCATCACTAACACTCTCTTTGGTGCGTTTAAGGCCAGCACAGCAACAGCTGCGGGCTCGGGGGAGGAGCGTCCCTACCGATCTTCTAGCGCTCAAGACGTAGCCATCATGCTCGGTTATGCCCAAAAAGTGATCATCGTTCCTGGCTATGGCCTCGCCGTAGCCCAGGCGCAGAACACCATTCGTGAATTGGTTGACCTGCTCACCGAACGAGGCATCCAGGTCGAATATGCGATCCACCCGGTTGCCGGTCGAATGCCAGGGCACATGAATGTGCTGTTGGCTGAAGCCAATGTTCCCTACGAGCAACTAAAAGAGATGGACGAAGTCAATCCAGAGTTCTCCACCACCGATGTGGCACTTGTTGTGGGGGCTAATGACGTGGTGAACCCCGCAGCGCGCGAGGACAAGACGGCACCGATCTATGGCATGCCGATCTTGGATGTGGATCAAGCCCGTCAGGTGGTATTCCTCAAGCGCTCTATGCGCCCTGGATTTGCGGGCATTGAAAATGACCTGTTGTTCCAACCGCAAACGTCACTTCTCTTTGGCGATGCTAAGGATTCCCTGACCAAGGTCGTTGCTGCCGTTAAAGGTCTGTAGGGTTTGGACTTGCACGTGATTGGGGACTTTTGACCCGTGCGTCAGGCTCGCAAATTCTTAATAATCTGCTGAAACTATGTGCGACAACTGTGTTCTGAGGAGGAATCGTGGGACTCGATAACTACGGCTATGGCGTGGACTACTTCGGCTACCGAAAGAAGTTTGGCGTCTTGGTCCCCTCCACAAACACCGCTGTTGAGGTCGAGTACAACGCCATGCGTCCCGAAGGCGTCATCACCGCAACGCGTCCCTGCGTTATTCCTCCCTTCGTGGTCAACACCGAAGAAGAGTTTGTCGCCATGGTTGAGGCCATTAGTGCTGCAACCGAGCCAGGCCTGAAGGACCTTTTGACCGTGAAGCCAGATCACGTGGTCTTTGGCTACTCCGCAGAGACTTTTTGGGATGGCAAGCAGCGCTCCGACGCGATGTTTAACAAGTACAACGACATGGCGATGGAAATTGCCGGCTGTGGGATCACTTTTGGTGCCCAAGCAATCTTGGACGCGTTCGAGCTCTACCCCCAGATAAAGAAGGTCGGTGTGGTCAGCCCCTACGCCCCGATCGGTAACACCATGGTGGAGAAATTCCTCAACGACATTGGTTATGAAGTCGTGCGCATGAAGGGCCACAACTCACCAGGACCGGTC
Source organism: actinobacterium acAMD-2 (assembly GCA_000754455.1). Lineage (GTDB taxonomy): Bacteria > Actinomycetota > Actinomycetes > UBA12327 > UBA12327 > AcAMD-2. The sequence continues at coordinate 4,752 of JNSE01000028.1, forward strand.
GAAATCGCACACGAACCGTTTGCGAAGAGTCGCGAATTGGTTCGCCAAGTGGATGGTGATGATGTCGATGCCATCCTTCAGGCCGGAACCAACCTCTATTTCGCTCCTCTTGCGGACGCACTCGAGAAGGAATTGGGCAAGCCGGTCTTAGCGATCAACACGATCACCTGGTGGCATGCGCTTCGTAGCAATGGAATTTCAGACCGTATGGATGGTTTTGGTTCGTTGCTTCGCGAGCACTAATCCGGCGAAGTTCAACTTTTCCTTTACTGCCTTTCCTGCGTGGAGCAGGTGACGAAGTGCGTCCTTTCTGTCATTGTCTGAGGTAACAACTTCAGTGGAGGTGACCGATGGCTGTAGACGACATTGATTACGTCGTTGCTGTCTATCGTGAAAGCGGGCAGTGGGTTGCTTCTCCGCTCCCTCCACGCGCGGGCGAAACATTGGAAAACCTGGTTCAGGCGATCCGCCAGTTCCCTGGCGAAGGCGGCAACCTCGGCTTCGTTTCCATTCACGACGATGCCGCTGTTGTCTTGCGAGTAACTGGGCCAGACGTGCACATCTTTATTTCCGATGCTTCTGCTGCTGAGGATTTCTCGCTGGCTGCGGAAATCATTGATTTGGTCGGCGAGCCCGATGACGACGACGAACCCGCGGTTGCTGGTGACACATCGCTGCTGAAGAGTTTGGGTATCGGCAGTTCGGACCTGATGACCTTGTGTGAAGACAATGAGTTCTATCCACACGATGTATTCGCGGAGATCGCTGAACGTCTCGGTTGCGGTCCGCAGTTTGAGCACGCGCGCGACGAATCTGGCGCGTAGCCAGCACTGCTGACATGACTCCCTTTTTACCAGTCGATCTCGCTGCCATGGAGTCTGCGCTTGAACAGGCTCGACTGGCATTGACTACTTCCGATGTCCCTGTTGGCGCTGTGGTCATTGATGAAACCGGTGCGGTTATCGGTGTTGGTCGCAATGAACGTGAAGCGCTAGGCGACCCTACCGCTCATGCCGAAGTCTTGGCCTTGCGAGCCGCAGCCACACACCGCGGCGAGTGGAGGCTGTCGGGCTGTTCGTTGGTGGTCACGCTTGAACCCTGCACGATGTGTGCCGGTGCAGCGGTTCTAGCCCGTGTTGATCGCATTGTCTTTGGTGCGCACGATGAGAAGGCGGGTGCGGCGGGATCGATGTGGGATCTCGTGCGCGACCGCCGGCTTAACCATCGACCTGAAGTCGTCTCCGGAGTCCTCGCCGAGGAATCGGCAGCGCTCCTGCGTGAATTCTTTGGCCGGTAAACAAAAAACCAGCCCTTACGGACTGGCTATTTGTATGGCGGTGGCGGTGGGATTTGAACCCACGGAGAGCTTTCACCCTCACACGCTTTCGAGGCGTGCTCCTTAGGCCACTCGGACACGCCACCGCGAAGAAGCGTACGCGTTAGCGATTTCAAGGCAATCGGCGGGAGAAAGCAAACGGCGCCGCCCTGGTTGTGGGGCGACGCCGTTTGACGTGGCGGAGGATACGAGATTCGAACTCGTGAGGGCTTGCACCCAACACGCTTTCCAAGCGTGCGCCATAGGCCAACTAGGCGAATCCTCCGTGGCAGAGATTACCCGTGGGCAAGACCTAGGGGTAAGTCAGCACCTCTTAGACTTGTCAGCGACCCCTCGTACGGCGGTATCTCGCTGAACCCCCCAGGGCCGGAAGGCAGCAAGGGCAGGTGAGCTCTATCGGGTGTGCGGGGGGTCACTTCACGTCAGCGACCGCGCGTAGGGTGAGCCTGTGTCCTTGGCCTTGTACCGCCGCTACCGACCCGAGACTTTCGATGAAGTCATCGGGCAAGACCATGTGACCGGACCCTTGGGTCAAGCGCTGGCCAGTGGCCGCGTGCATCACGCCTTCTTGTTTTCCGGTCCTCGTGGTTGTGGCAAGACCACCAGCGCGCGCATTTTGGCCCGTGCCCTCAACTGTGAACAAGGACCAACACCGACACCGTGTGGCAAGTGTCAGTCCTGCCAAGACCTAGCTAATGGTGGTCCTGGAAGCCTGGACGTCATTGAAATTGACGCTGCATCGCATGGTGGTGTCGACGACGCCCGCGATTTGCGCGAACGCGCTTTTTACGCTCCGGTCTCCTCGCGCTACAAGGTCTACATCATCGACGAGGCCCACATGGTCACGCGCGAAGGATTCAACGCGCTGTTGAAGCTTGTCGAAGAGCCACCGGATCACGTGAAGTTTGTTTTTGCCACCACCGAGCCGGACAAAGTCTTGGCCACGATTCGCAGTCGTACTCACCACTACGCCTTCCGATTGGTTGCTCCGCGAATCTTGAGCGATCACCTCGCGCGCGTTGCCGCGGAGGAAAACGTCACGGTTGAGGACGCTGTTTTGCCGATGGTCGTGCGCGCTGGTGCTGGATCGGTGCGAGATGCCCTCAGTGTGTTGGACCAATTGATCGCGGGTTCCACCGAGAACACGATTTCCATGTCTTATGCGTCGGGACTGCTGGGTTACACGGACGGCCAGCTACTCGACGACGTGATTGACGCTTTTGCGGCTCGACGTGGTGCCAACGTTTTTGAAACATTGGATCGCGCACTCGATAGCGGGCTGGATCCTCGCCGCTTTGTCGCTGATCTTCTGGAGCGGTTCCGTGACTTGCTGATTCTCACGGTGGCCGGCGCTGATACCGAACACCTAGACGCACTCATCACCGCAGCACCCGATGAGCTGGACCGCATGAAGGTCCAAGCATCACATTTTGGTCTTGCTGAGCTGACGCGCAATGCTGAAGTGCTGTCCGAAGGTTTAGTAGAAATGCGCGGTGCCACCTCACCTCGCTTGCTCCTGGAAATCATGGCAGCACGCTTGTTGCTTCCTGGCGCAGACGACGCTGATCGCGGACTGCAAGTGCGCGTCGAGCAACTCGAACGGCAATCACGTCAAGCAGCCGCCGGGCGACCTGCGCCAGCACCGGCTGTCGTACCCACTCCTGTCACGTCCCAGCCGGTTGCGCCAACGACGGCTCCCGTGGTCGCTGATGACGTTGTTCCAGCCGAGGTAGCCCCAGCAAAATCCAAGAAGGGCACTCAGGCGGCCGCAACGGGAACCGACGTTGAAGCCGTTCGGCGTAAGTGGCCCGAGATTGTGGAAGAGATCAAGAACGTCAAGCGCAGTGCATGGATTCAACTCAACCGACCTGGCAGTGGGGTCTTGAGTGTTGATCAAAGTCGAGTTGCTGTTGGTTTGCCGGACGTAGGAACAGCAAAGGGTTTCGTCGCTGGTGGCTATGACCAACTGTTGGCTACGGCGATTTCGCAGGTCATGGGTAGCCCGTACACCGTGGACGTCATAGGACAGCCCGTCCCGGATTCGTTGACTGTGGCTGGATTGAGTTCAGCACCAGCTGCTGCACCAGCGGAACAGGCACCAGTTGCTAGCCCCAAGCGCAAGAGCGGTCGCGACATCATCGAGGCCGAAAAAGTTGCTCAGGCTGAGCCGGCCGCCGCGGTGGTGGATGACACCAACATCGAAACCGATGAAACCGAACTCGTAGGCGAGGCGCTGATCACTGCAGCCTTTGATGCCAAGAGCTTGGGAGAGCTCGAATCCGACTCTTAAGCCGTAGGGTGATGGTGTGTACGAAGGTGTAATTCAAGACCTCATTGACGAACTCGGACGTCTTCCCGGCGTGGGTCCTAAAGGTGCGCAACGCATCGCCTTTCACCTGCTCAATGCTGATTCGGCTGACGTGAAACGCCTCGCTGACTCGTTGATTGAAGTCAAAGACAAAGTTCATTTTTGCAAAACGTGTTACAACGTTGCGCAGGCCGAACAGTGCCGCATTTGTGCTGATGTGCGTCGCGAACTGACGGCGATTTGTGTCGTCGAAGAGCCCAAGGACGTCATCGCCGTTGAGCGCACTCGTGAATTTCGTGGGCGCTACCACGTTCTTGGTGGAGCGATTAATCCGATGGAAGGTATTGGCCCCGATGATCTGCGCATCAAGGAACTCATGGTGCGTTTAGGTGATGACACCATCACCGAGGTCATTTTGGCGATGGACCCCAACGTTGAGGGCGAGGCGACGGCTAGCTACCTGGCGCGCATTATCAAGCCGATGGGGATCAAGACCTCCCGTTTGGCCAGTGGCCTGCCCGTTGGCGGCGACCTTGAGTATGCCGACGAGATCACCCTGGGACGAGCCTTTGAGGACCGCAGACCCCTTGATGGCTGAGTGTCGCCTCTAGGCGGAGCGATACACTAAGGGCTCCGTTCTGATCACGCTTTGGAGTAGCCCCGTGGCACTTGTTGTGCAGAAGTACGGCGGCTCCTCAGTCGCCGATGCTGACTGCATTAAGCGCGTGGCCCAACGCATTGTTGATACCAAGAAGGCCGGCAACGATGTTGTCGTCGTCGTGAGCGCCATGGGCGATACCACCGATGACCTCATTGACTTGGCCCAACAAGTCAGCCCCGAACCTCCGGCTCGCGAACTCGACATGTTGCTGACCGCGGGTGAGCGCATTTCGATGGCTGTGCTTGCCATGGCGATTGCGGACTTAGGTTTCGAAGTGAAGTCCTTTACTGGTTCGCAAGCTGGTGTGATCACCGACAGCGTGCACGGCAAAGCGCGCATCATTGATGTCACCCCTGGCCGACTCAGTGGCGCACTAGCCGAAGGCACGATTTGCATCGTTGCTGGTTTTCAAGGCGTGAGCCAAGACACCAAAGACATCACCACGCTTGGTCGTGGTGGGTCGGACACCACTGCTGTTGCCCTTGCCGCTTCGCTCAATGCCGATGTTTGTGAGATTTACACCGACGTAGATGGTGTTTTTTCCGCTGACCCACGTATCGTCCCGGCTGCTTCTCGTCGAGCGTTTTTGACCTATGAGGAAATGCTTGAACTCGCGGCCCAGGGAGCCAAAGTTTTGCACCTTCGTTGTGTGGAATATGCACGTCGATTTGATCTGCCGATTCATGTGCGGTCATCGTTCAGCTTGGACGAAGGCACCATGATTGTTGGCCGTATTGAAGGAGATCCCATGGAACAGCCGATCATCTCGGGCGTTGCCCACGATCGCACGCAGGCCAAGATCACTGTCTTGGGTGTTCCCGACCGACCCGGTGAGGCAGCCGCGATCTTCCAGTCGCTGGCCCGCTCTGAGGTCAACATCGACATGATCGTTCAAAACGTTTCGGCGGTTGAGACCGGTCGCACGGACATCACGTTCACGTTGCCGGTTAGTGATGGCAAGGCTGCATTGGCTGGTTTGGAAACCGTCAAGGGTTCTATTGGTTTTGAGTCACTGCAGTACGACGAAAAGATCGGCAAGCTGTCCTTGATCGGTGCGGGCATGCGATCTCATCCGGGTGTCTCGGCCACGTTCTTTAGTTCTCTGGCCGATGCAGGTGTCAATGTGCAGTTGATTTCGACATCAGAGATTCGCATTTCCGTTGTGGTGCTGGAAAGCGATCTCGACAACGCGGTACGTGCAGTGCACGCTGCCTTTGGCTTGGATACTGAATCCGGCGAAGCAGTTGTTTATGGCGGTACCGGTCGATGAAGCCCACCTTGGCAGTGGTTGGTGCCACCGGTGCTGTTGGCACGGTGATGCTGGGCATCTTGACCGAACGCGACGATGTGTGGGGCGAGATCAAGCTGGTTGCGTCTGCTCGCTCGGCCGGCAAAGTGTTGTCGGTGCGTGGCCAAGATGTTGTCGTTCAAGAACTCACGCCGGAAGTGTTTGACGGCGTAGACGTAGCCATGTTTGACGTGCCCGACGAGGTTTCGGCCGAATGGGCGCCCATTGCGGCAGCCCGTGGTGCGGTAGTCGTGGACAACTCAGGCGCCTTTCGGATGGACGCTGATATTCCGTTGGTTGTCCCTGAAGTCAACGCTGCCGCTGTGGCTGATCGACCACGCGGCATCATCGCGAACCCCAACTGCACGACGCTGTCGATGATCGTTGCTTTAGGTGCACTTCACCGTCGATGGACGGTTACTGAACTGGTTGTTGCCTCCTATCAAGCCGCATCTGGCGCAGGCCAGCCCGGTATTGATTTGTTGCGCGAACAAATCGCTGCTGTTGGTGGCTCTGACTCGTTGGGCGATTCAGCCGGCGATGTGCGCGCCGCTTTGGAAAGTGCCGGAATTGATACCACCGATATTTTCCCCGCACCGCTTGCACTCAACGTTGTGCCATGGGCTGGTTCGCTCAAGGACAACGACTACACGTCCGAGGAACTCAAGGTGCGCAACGAGTCGCGCAAGATTTTGGGCATCCCCGACTTGAAAGTATCAGCGACCTGTGTGCGCGTCCCCGTTCTGACCACCCACTCGTTGTCGGTGCATGCACGATTTGCGAATCCGGTGGATGCTGAGGAAGCCAAGCAGATCTTGCGCGATGCACAGGGCGTGGAATTGCTCGATGATCCAGCGGCGAAGGTGTTCCCCACACCTGCTGATGTGGTCGGGACTGATCCCACATGGGTGGGCCGCGTGCGCCAGGCGCCGGACTTCGACAACGTGCTCGACTTCTTCGTCTGTGGCGACAACCTGCGCAAGGGTGCAGCCCTCAACACGGCACAAATCGCCGAAGTCGTGGCAGCAGAGCTCACCAAATAGTTGTCGGGGTGGCGGGAACCGTCGGACGCTGGCGCGTCCTCCTCCCGAATCCATAGACCCGGGTGGCGGGAACCGTCGGACGCTGGCGCGTCCTCCTCCCGAATCCAGGGNGATTCGAACCCACGGCCTCTTCGTCCCGAACGAAGCGCGCTACCAAGCTGCGCCACACCCCGTGTGTGGTCGCCGTACTTTAGCGAAGACGCGCAGGCCTGGACTCAGCGGGCAGTAAGCGTTAAGAGGATGGCTTCGGGCCGGCAGGCCAGTCGAATGGGCGCATAGGGCGATGTGCCGATCCCCGGTGACACGTTGAGCCAGGTTTCGGCAACTGGTTCTTCCACGTTCGCGAACTCAGAAGCTTCCCAGCCATCTTCGGGGAAAGCGTCATCTCGATAACAAGACAGCCCCTTGGCGTACTTGCGGTTGAGGTCGCAATTGGTGACCAACGTTCCATATCCGGGCAAGCACACCTGACCACCGTGGGTGTGACCAGCCAAGATCAGATCTGCGCCATCGGTTGTCATGGCGTTGAGAACGCGACGGTAGGGAGCATGCACGACTGCCAACGAAAAGTCGCCGGTGCTGGGTTCGGTGTCAAGGTCGTCGTAACGGTCGCGGTGGATGTGGGGATCATCAACCCCGCGCGCATCGATGAGTAATGCACCAACTTTGATCGTCTCGCGGTGGTTGTTGAGGTTAAGCCAGCCGGCTTGCGTGAAACCCGCTTCGAGATCACGCCAAGGCAACTCCTCGGCGTGCTTGATCGGTGTGGGCCCCATGCGCAAATAGGTCAAAGGGTTCTTGAACACGGGTGCGTAGTAATCGTTAGAGCCGAAGACAAAAACTCCGGGGACGGCAAGGAGGGGCTGCAACGCGTCCACTAACACTGGAATTGCACCGGGATGAGAGATGTTGTCACCGGTGTTAACGACCAGGTCGGGCTCTAAGTCAGCGAGCGAACGTAGCCAAGCTGTGCGCTTTGTGTCGTTGGGCATCAGGTGGATGTCGGATAGGTGCAACACCTTGAGCGGTTGGCTCCCGCTGGGCAACACCGGCAACGTCACGTGGCGGGTGCGATAGGCCTGGGCCTCCCACAGGCTGTAGCCCAGCAATCCCAGTCCACCGGCCACGAGGGCGGCTCCTGAGGTGATCAAAGGGCGTGTGCTCACCCGCCCATGGTGACAGATGGCCACGGTTAGGTGCCACACTGACGTCATGGCAGCGATGAAGGACCAACTCCAGGCAGACCTCACCGAAGCGATGAAGTCGGGCGACAAGATCACGTCGGCGACGATTCGGATGGCGCTAACGGCCATCACTAACGAGGAAGTCTCGGGCAAGCAAGCGCGCGAACTGTCTGACGATGATGTCATCACCGTGCTTTCGCGTGAGGCGAAGAAGCGACGTGAATCCGCAGAGGCCTACACGCAGGCGCAGCGCCCGGAACTTGCTCAACAAGAAACCGACGAGCTCGCTGTCCTTGATCGCTACTTGCCGCAACAACTCACCGAGGCTGAAGTCGATGCGATCATCGCGGCCGCCGTTGACCAGGCCAAGGCAGATGGTGCCGAAGGCGGCAAAGCCATGGGCGCAGTTATGAAGATCGTGACCCCGCAAGCATCCGGACGCTTTGATGGTTCGGCTATTGCCGGCAAGGTGCGCGCAGCCTTAGGGATGTAATACCTGTTACGGAGTCTGACCCGGCGTAGGTAGTGGCGTGAGCGTCGACGTAGGTGTGGGGATCACAAAAGTTGGAAGTGGTGGTGGCGGTGGCGTGGTGCCGTCGCTGAGGTAAATCTTCACGACCTTCCCCGATGTGACGTACGAGCCACGACTGGGAGAGCTGTAGGCCACCGTGTTTTCGGGTTGCGTTGACTGCACGCGGTACTGACCCACTTCACCCTGAAGACCGGCTGTGGTCAAAGCAGCGAAAGCTGCAGCCGGGTCGAGTCCGCGGAGATCGGGGACTGTGGTTTGCAGGCCGGCGATTTGCGTGGGGTCTGGCTTGGTGAAGTCAATAACGGGCTGACCTTTCGAGCCAGCGATCATCACATCGCGCCAGATAGGTCCTGCGAGGCGTCCGCCGAATCCCTTCGTGATGTAGGTGCCGTTAATGGTGATGTCGCGAATGGGGTAGCGCTGTCCACCGCGGGGATCACCGATCCATACCGCGGTTGCCAATTGTGGAGTGTGTCCGCAGAACCACACCGCGGCGTTTTCATTCGTTGTTCCGGTCTTTCCTGCGACCGGGCGTCCGATCTTGAGGGACTTTCCAGTCCCAATCTTCATGACCGATGTGAGGAGTTGGTTCACCGCGTCGGCGACAGCGGGGCGAATGACTTCCTTACAGTCGGCCGACGGGGCTCCTAGCGAGGCGCCGTCACGATCAACGACTTCGCTCATGGGTACTGAGCGACAGTGCGTCCCACGTGCAGCAAACGTTGCGTAGGCCTCGGCCATCGCCAGGGGAGAGACCGCCTGACTACCAAGGACAAAAGATGGCACACGCTTCAGAGGTGTTCCCGTTGCCTGGGTCACCCCCATGGCTTCGGCAATCTCCTTGGGACGGCATAAGCCGGTCTTCTTTTCCAAGGCGACGAAGAAGGTGTTGACCGAGTTAGCGGTAGCAGTCTTCATGGAGTACGTCCCACTACCGGTTGAGTTTTGCACCCTGTAGGGAGCAAACGGTGCACCCGTCGTGCAATCAACAAAACCGGTGAACGTTCGGCTTGATGGCGAGTTCAACGTCGTGGTGATGGGTAAGCCTTGATCAAGAGCAGCCGCAAGAACGAAGACTTTGAAGGTGGACCCGGCCTGGGCGCCCAGAGAGCCACCGTATTTTGTGTTGACGTTGAAGTTGACGGTGGTTTTACCTCGGCCCGATGTTCCCCAGATGCGGTTTTGAGCCATGACCAGCACTCCACCAGTTCCGGGCTGCACAGACGAGACGGCAACAGCTTTGCGGCTTTTGTCCTTGCGCGGGATGGCGGTGTCAACAGCTTTTTGTGCGGCCGCTTGGAGTGCCGGGTCCAGTGTCGTCTTAATCGTGAGTCCACCGCGGCGCAAGAACGCCTCGCGGTCTTCGGCGGTTTCACCAAAGAATGAATCTCTCTTAATAAAGCTCAACACGTAGTCGCAAAAATAGGCGGCGTAGGAGGTAGTGCACCCATTGCGCTTCTCGGTGATGCGCAACGACTTGGATAACGAGATCTTCGATGCTTTCGTTGCGGAATCGGCAGTGATGTAACCAAGGTCCACCATGCGTTGCAACACCACGTTGCGTCGAGCTTCCGCCTTGATGGGGAACCGGCGCGGATTCAGGCCGACGGGTTGCTGAACAACACCGGCCAAAGTAGCGGCCTGTGCCAAGTTCAACTCACTGGCGTTGATACCGAAGTAGCGCTGAGCGGCGGCCTGAATTCCGTAGGCACCGTCACCAAAATAGACAGTGTTGAGGTAGCGCTCGAGGATTTCGTCCTTGGAATACTTTTGTTCGACGGCAATCGCAAGGCGCAGTTCGCGGATCTTGCGGGCGATGGTGCGCGCGCTTGCTCCTTCACGCTCTTGTGCTGTTCTCGCGTTGACAATCAGAGTGTTCTTGACGTATTGCTGCGTCAGAGTAGATCCACCTTGCCGAATCGAGCCAGCCTGACTGTTACTTTTCAGCGCTCGTAAGGTGCCACGCAAGTCAATGCCACCGTGCTCGTAGTACCGCGAATCTTCAATGGCCACGATCGCCTGGCGAATAGGTGTGGCCATGCTGGATAACGGGACTGAGGTGCGATTTTCCGTGAACACTTCCGCGATCCGCGATCCATCTTTGGCGAGCAAAATGGTGGGTTGTGGCAAGGGAGCGGCATCAAGGACGTTCGGGAGTGCAGTGAAGGATTGTGATCCATCGCGCGCGGCAAGGGCGATGCCGCCGGCGACTGGGAGCAACATTCCAGCGAAAATCACCCCGCAGGCCACAGCCACCAACACCAATCGACCGAGCACAGCTCGAGGCCGATCGTGGGGCGTATGTGGCGTATGTGACTTCACGTAAGCAGAGTACGCCAGATGGGGCCGATAACGAACGTGTAACCGTTGGGGTTGGAGGGGTTCCGCTGGAGCACGTTGATTGCCTAGGTTCAACCCAAGCCGAGAACCCGTTTGTTGGACAGGGCGGCTCCACTATTTGTGCCATGGGGAGGTTGCATGACCTGGGTCGATGACTGGATCGCAAAAGCGGCATGTCAGACGAGCGCTCCGGACGAACTCTTCGTTCAAGGCGCAGCCCAAAATCGGGCCAAGAGTGTATGTATGAACTGCACGGTGCGGACCGAATGTCTCGCCGATGCGCTCGACAATCGCGTGGAGTTTGGTGTGTGGGGTGGCATGACCGAACGCGAGCGTCGCTCGTTGCTTCGCCGACGTTCCAATGTGACGTCCTGGCGGGAAGTGCTCGAAAGTGCACGCAATGAATACGAAGCCACGATGCTGGCTCCTCGAGAAATCTCGCTAGTGGAAGATCACATCCGCGTCAGCTAATTGACTTACTCCTGCTAAGGACGCAGGGGACCAACCTCATGTATCGGGACGTTGCCTGAGCGCGACGTTGACCGCAGGGATAGTGTCGGGGTATGGAAAAAATTGCTTGGGAATACGCCACTGTGCCTCTCCTTGTTCATGTGACAAAGCAGATCCTCGATACGTGGGGCGAAGACGGCTGGGAGCTGGTGTCGGTCTTACCGGGCAATTCGGCCGAAAACCTTGTTGCTTACTTCAAACGTCCTAAGGGCTAATCAATGACTACACCGGAATCCCGAATCGCTGAACTAGGTATGACTCTCCCGCCGGTACCGGCGCCAGTTGCGTCCTACGTACCTGTTGTGCAGACCGGCAATCTCGTCTTCACCTCCGGTCAGTTGCCACTCGTTGATGGCGCACTGTCCATCACCGGCAAAGTAGGCGCTGAGGTGAGCGTCGAAGAAGCCAACGCTCTTGCCCGCATTTGTGTGCTGAACGCGATTGCCGCTGTTAAGGCAGAGATCGGCGAGTTGTCTCGGGTTCGTCGAATCGTCAAGGTCGTAGGTTTCGTAGCAAGCGCGCCTGATTTTAGTTCACAGCCGCTGGTGGTTAACGGTGCGAGTGAAGTACTGAGTGCTGTCTTTGGCGATAAGGGTGTTCACGCGCGCAGTTCGCTCGGTGTAGCCGTTCTGCCTTTGGATGCTCCCGTCGAAATAGAGCTCATCGTCGAGGTGGAGTGACGACGCGATCACGAGATGCCGCCACGGTTGTGCTTGCTCGCGATAGCGCATCCGGTGGCATTGAAGTGTGGATGCTCAAACGCATTGGGACGTTGAATTTTGCTCCCCATGCCCATGTCTTTCCTGGCGGCGCAGTTGACGCCAGCGACAGTGAGCTATTTCCTCTCGATGGCGACTCTCTGATAAACGTGGCATCGGTCATGGATGTTGAGCCGCTGAAAGCCAACCAACTCATGGCCGCGGCGGTACGGGAAACCTTTGAAGAATCCGGGATCGTCCTTGCCTCCAATCGTCACCCCACGACGTGGAGCGAGCAGGATCGACAAGACCTCCTCTTGGGGCGAACCTCAATTGCCCAACTACTCAATCGTGAACAAGCCCATGTTCATTCGCAAGATTTGATTCCGTGGGCTTGGTGGCTGACCCCTGATTACGTTCCCTTTCGTTTTGATACGTGGTTCTTTTTTGCCCCGGTCCGGGAAGACGTGGAACCGCGTCATGTACTCGAAGGCGAAGCAGTCGAGGCGCGGTGGTGGAAGGTCGACGAAGCCTTGGAATCCAATCGTGCCGGTCAGATCATCTTGTTATGGCCCACGCTTCGGGTGCTGCTTGACCTCAACCAGTGGTCATCAGTGGCAGAAGCAGTCAGTCATCGGCCGGTTCGATTGGAGCAGCAATCCGGATGAGTGTGACCACTCCTGCGTGGATGCGTGGTGTTACCGCTCCCAATCCAGGTCCTATGACATTGCAAGGAACCAATACGTGGATCTTGGGAATTGATGGGCTCGTCGTCGTTGATCCCGGCCCGCTCGATGAATCACATTTGCTTGATGTGGCAATGCACGGGGCGATTGACCACATTCTTTTAACGCACGGACACGGCGATCACAGTGATGGTGCCCAGCGATTGCACGAACTCACAGGGGCACCAGTGAGTGCATGGGATGAGCGACATGTTTCCCATGGTGAAAAACTCACTGATGCGATGACGCTGCGGCTTGCGGGATTGGACATCGAAATCCTGCATGCGCCTGGGCACACCATGGATTCGGTGTGCTTCATCGTCAGCAGTGGAAGCGAATCAGTGGTCTTGACCGGTGACACGATCTTGGGCGCAGGCAGCACGGTGATCGCTCACCCCGAGGGTCGAGTCGATGACTATCTCCGCACGTTAGAAAAGCTGGCTCAACTCGACGCGTTGGTTGTTTTGCCCGGACACGGCCCAGTGACAGGGCCAGCCAGTCAAAGGGCGAAGCAGTACTTGGATCATCGCCATGCACGCATCGCTCAAGTGCGCGATGCGGTGGCCCAAGGGGCAACAACGCCGGAGCACGTTCTTAAGGTGGTGTACAGCGATGTGCACGATTCAGTGCGAGGGGCAGCGTTGTTAAGCGCCCAGGCGCATTTGATGTTCGTGCTCGAGGACTAAGCGCCGCGACGGTTGAGTTTGTCAACATCCAAGATCGTGACACCGCGAGGTTCGAGCAAGATCCAGCCGCGGCTAGCGAAGTCGGCGAGGGCTTTGTTCACCGTTTCGCGGGATGCTCCGACCAGCTGGGCAAGTTCTTCTTGAGTTAAGTCGTGCGTGACGTGCACGCCGTCGCCACGTTGAACACCGAAGCGCACCGACAAGTCCAACAGCGCCTTGGCCACGCGGCCGGGAACATCGGCAAACACCAAATCGCCCATCGCTTCGTTCGCGCGGCGAAGGCGTTGAGCCAAAGCTTGAAGAAGTGATTGAGCAAGTTCTGGGCGACCGGTCAGCCACTCCTGCAGGTCTTCGTGACCCAGGCCAAAAAGGCGACAGTCGGTCAGCGCGGTGGCCGTGGCTGTTCGTGGACCGGGATCGAAAAGGGACAACTCACCGAACATCTCGCCAGGGCCTTGGACACTGAGGAGGTTTTCGCGGCCATCGCTGGACGAGACACCGAGCTTGACCTTGCCTTCGAGCACGACGTAGAGACGATCGCCACCGTCGCCTTCGGAGAAGATCACGCCACCCTTAGGAAAGGTGACTTCAACCATCGATGCGCGCAGAGCTCCGGCAGCGTCATCATTGAGGGCGACAAACAGCGGAGCACTCATCAAGATGTCAGCCATCTCAGCCTCCCAGCGTCGCAACAATCAGTGTGTGAACTGCATTGTGCCACGTTAGACCAGCGCGAGCCCGCGCAGAGTCAGGAATGTTAGGCGGCGCCAGCTTTCAGTGGAAGTGCGACCAGGCACTGAAGTGGGTCTTCGTGGTAGCGCGCGATGAGTTCATCGGTTGCGCGAGCCAAGCGGCGGTGGAGCGCCTGGCGGTACGTCGACAACTGGAATTCAGCAAATGACAGTTCCTGTGCCAGTTCGTGGCACGCGACAGGGTTATTGATGTCAACGGCTTGATTCCACAGCGATTGCAGATCAGGAATTGGCGGGATGTCGTTATCAGGCAGGACGGTAAGAAGCGCGGTCCGTCCACGCGCTGGGCGATCCTCAGCAAAGGCACCTTGCAGGTGGTCAAATTGGGAAAGGCCGTCACTGTTGGTGCGCAACAAGTCCAAGCGCGCTTGGATCAGTCGACGCCAGTAGGAAACTCGGTGTTCTTCCGCATCGAGGTTCTTGCGGTAGGCGCGAAGCCCAGCCAAATCAAGGTGCGCAAATTCGACACTGCGTTCAGGCACAGTGCGATCGACGGGAGCACGTCGAGCCGGTGTGGCTGCGTTAGCGGCGGGCCGCGGAACCTGAGTTGTGGACATACCCCCTCATCGGCGCGTTGGGCCCAGAGATTAAGCCCAGATCACCCATCCGGCCCAAAGGGCTAGGCGTGGAACGGCCCGTAGGCTGAGTCCATGGGATCAAAGGATGCCGCGCTGGTGCGGCGGGCCCGTCGTATCCACCGCGCTTTGGCTGATCAGTACCCAGATGTGAAGTGTGAACTGGATTTCACCACTCCGTACGAACTATTGGTGGCTACCGTGTTGTCGGCTCAATGCACCGATAAGCGGGTCAATGGCGTCACCCCAGCGCTCTTCAAGAAATACCCCAACACCAAGAAATTGGCCGCAGCCAACCGCGATGACCTTGAGGCCTTGATCCAGCCCACCGGGTTTTTTCGCGCCAAGACTGACACGTTGCTGCGGATGGGGGCTGAGGTCAATGAGCGCTTTGCTGGCGAGATCCCGCACACGTTGGACGAGTTGGTTTCTCTGCCCGGAGTGGGACGCAAAACAGCGAACGTCGTTTTAGGTGAAGCCTTCGGGGTACCCGGCATCACGGTTGATACCCACTTCGGTCGGCTCGCGCGTCGCTTTGGCTGGACCGAGGAAGAAGATCCCGTCAAGGTCGAGCACGCAGTAGGGGCACTGTTTCCCAAAAAGGACTGGACCAATGTTTCACAGTTAGTCATTTGGCATGGTCGTCGTAGATGCCATGCGCGCACACCCGCGTGCGGCGCGTGCAATGTGTCGCAGTGGTGCCCAGCTTTTGGCGAAGGCCCTACTGATACGACCAAAGCAGAGAAATTGATTCGAGAGCCGCGCGGATGAGGGGGGACATCGCCTTCCTTGAGGGTCCGCGCGATCGCGCGCGCGGACTGGCCCTGGACGCGCAGTCGCCCACGATTGCGGATTTACCTCAGTGGCTCGCACCGGTCGTAGCTGCGGCCCGCATCGTGACGGTGGACGAGCTCACGCGCTTCCCACCACCAGCGAGCGGTGGTCGTGAATCATCGGTCTTAGTGTTGTTTGGGCAGGATCACGGTAAGGCAGAGTTGTTGCTGATCGAGCGTTCGCACGACATGCGCAGCCACTCCGGCCAACCAGCCTTTCCTGGTGGAGCGCTAGACCCGACCGACTCGGGAGTCGTCGCCGCAGCGCTACGCGAGGCAGAAGAGGAAACGGGACTGGATCCAACCGGGGTTCGACCCTTTGCCGTACTGCCAGATCTGTTTGTTCCCCCAAGCGGTTTCGTCGTTACCCCTGTTCTTGCTTGGTGGGAAGTGCCGAGCGCAGTCGGTGTTGTTGATGCCGGCGAAGTTGCCGATGTTTTACGTATTCCGATTGAACACTTGATCAATCCTGCGAACCGCGTGCGAGTTCGCCATCCCAGTGGCTATGTCGGTGCCGGCTTTATCTTCAATGATCTGGTTATCTGGGGATTCACCGGTGGTTTGTTGGATCGCATCATTGCGCTGGCGGGCTGGGAACAACCATGGGACCAGTCGAACGTGGTTGATGTTGATGAGAGTCGGGAACCGTTTGATGAAGGGCCACAGGCGTGAGTCTTAATCAAGTCGACCTATTGCTCGTGGTTCTGGTTGTCTTGTCTGCGGTTACCGGTTATCGCCAAGGTTTCCTCGCCGGCATTGCTGGATTTGTTGGTTTCCTCGGTGGAGCTGCCCTGGCCATGACTTTTGTTCCAGGAATTCTCACTCCGTATTCCATTGGCCCCTACAAGCCGGTCCTGACGATTTTGTTAGTCCTGGTAATTGCGGGGCTAGCCCAGGGATTGTTTAGTTCCTTGGGAGCGCGCGCCCGAGCGAGTATGGGGTCTGGCTCACTTCGCGTGGCAGATTCGATGGGCGGAAGTGCCTTATCGGGAATTTCCGTACTTCTCGTGGCGTGGTTCTTGGCCGTTGCTGTTGTTGCCGGTCCACCTACTGCACTCACTGGGAAAATTCGTGAATCGGTGGTACTCACCAATCTCGATGACGTGATGCCTGCACAAGGACGCACTCTGTTTAGTGCGCTTCGCAATACGTTCGACGAAAACTTCTTCCCACAAGTATTTGCTGGCATTGCCACGCCAGAGCTTGTTCCGGTAGCCCCACCGGATGGAACGTTGGCGGGATCTGCTGTCGCGCAGGGGGCAAGGGATTCCGTTGTTGAAATTTTTGGGGATGCATCCCGTTGCAAAGTCACGTTGACGGGTTCGGGATTTGCCATTGGCAAGGACACGGTCATGACTAATGCGCACGTGGTGGCCGGCACTGACCGTGTCACGGTTCGCTTGGGCGGAACCGAGCGTGAACGTCGTGCAACGGTGGTCCTGTTCGATCCACTCACCGATGTCGCCGTGTTGAAGGTAGACAACCTTGATGCGGATGTCTTGGAGTTTGCGAGTAAGCCAGCTAGCCGTGGCGATGACGCCATCGTGATTGGTTTCCCCGGTGGTGGGGACTTCACAGCGGGGGCGGCGCGTGTTCGCGATATTCAGGATGCGCGTGGGGCCGATATTTATGACAAGACGTCGGTCGTTCGTGAGATTTACTCGCTTCGTGCCGTGGTAAGGCCCGGAAATAGTGGTGGCCCCTTATTGGATGAGCGCGGTCGTGTGTTGGGAATGATTTTTGCTGCTTCGGTTGATGATCTATCCAGTGGTTATGCCCTGACGGCTTCAGCTATCGCCAAGGATGCGGTCAATGGATCTCGGGCGACAGCGCCAGTGTCAACCGGGCGCTGCCTTTAGGAACGTGAGCCGGGCGATTCCTTGTTCTCTGGCATTGCGCGTTCGAAAGCATCGACAAATTTGTCTGGCATTGCGCGCAACGTATTGAGTGTTGCTTCGTTCTGAGCCTGAGCGCGCTCGGGCCCCTTGACTTGATCAAAGTGTCGCTTGGCGAAGTAGCCCATGATGGCGGTGATGAGTAGAAGAAGTAACGCAACGATGAGGAATCCGGCCCATACTCGTCCGTTGAGCGCACTGGCAATGGCGTACGAGAGGGCAACGAGCAAGAAGATAAAGCACAGGGTGGCCAAGAAGATGGCCCCACCAATGAGGCCGGCGCCGCGTGCTGCCATTTGCGCGCTCTTGCGCACTTCGGCCTTGGCCAAAGCAATCTCGCCACGGATCAAGGAGGAGATGTCTTCCATGATTGATGCAAAAAGCTGACCGATGGACCGGTCGCCATTCGAGTTGCTCATGAGTCCTCCTGAAGCGCTGGTGTTCCCACTCTAAGGGTTGGAGGTATCGCCGCCATCGTCTGTTCGTTGGTACACGTCCGGGATGCCGTCATTGTTGAGGTCTCGGTCCTCACGTGCGGCTAGGGCTCGGTAGGCCCGAGATCGGGGCAAAAGCACCACACTGGCGAGCAGTGCTGCCAACAATGAGGCAAACAAGATTGAAATCTTGGCGAACCCTTGTTGAGGGTCGGTCTCAGCGAAACTGAGTTCGGCAATCAGTAGCGAGACGGTGAATCCGATGCCGGAAATCAGAGCCAAGCCAACGATGTCCACCCACTTCAGGCCATGGCCTAATCGTGCTTTCGTGAAGCGAACGACAACCAACGTGGTGACGAAGATGCCGATGCCTTTGCCGGCAACCAGCCCAACGGCCACACCTTGGGTGACGGGATTGGAAGCGATCGTGGCCAGACTGGTCCCCACGACCGTGACACCAGCGGCGAAGAACGCAAAGACCGGTACGGCAAATCCAGCAGAGATTGGTCGAAGTCGTTCCTCCAGCCGTTCAGCGGGAGCTAACTCTTCGCCAGGATCGCGCACGACTCGAGTAGCCAATCCCAGAACCACTCCGGCAACAGTGGCGTGAATCCCGCTGGAGTGAACAAAACCCCATAACGCAAGTGCGAGGGGCACGTACACCAAAGGTGATTGCACGCGTTGTTTTTGCAGGAATAGGTAAACGATCACCAGTGCAACGGAGCCAAGCAACCACAAGGGTGCCAATGCATCGCTGTAAAACAACGCGATGACGGTGATGGCACCAAGGTCGTCAACAACGGCGAGGGTGAGAAGAAAAGCGCGCAGTGCTGGTGGCAGACCGCGTCCAATAATGGCCAGCACTGCAAGTGCGAAAGCAATGTCCGTGGCGATCGGAATACCCCAGCCTTGCCCTGCACCGGTTGTGGAAGATGTAAAGGCGAGGTAGATCAAGGCCGGCAAGGCCATTCCACCAACTGCTGCAGCGATCGGCAGGAGTGCGTCGCTGCGGTTTCGCAAAGACCCAACGACTAACTCGCGCTTAAGTTCTAATCCAGCAACGAAGAAGAAGAGAGCGAGTAATCCTTCGCCGGCCCAATCAGCCAGCGTCAAGCGAAAACCCCACGACTGAGGGCCGATGGTGAACTGTGTGAGGTCGAAGTACGCATCACGCCAAGCGGAGTTGGCCCACACCAACGCAACTGCTGCGGCGATCAGGAGTAACACCCCACCGACGACTTCACGACGCAGGATTTCACCTAGGCGCACGCGTTCAGCCCACGCAAGCCTGCCGAATACGACGCGACGTTCAGTCATGATGGACCAAGTCTACGTCCTTAGGCATCGTCGGCAGTGGTCATTCCATTGGCAATAAGTTGAACGACCGCAGGATCAGCCAAGGTGGTGACATCACCTAGGGCTCGGCCCTCGGCGATGTCTAGCAAGAGCCGACGCATGATTTTGCCGGACCGTGTTTTGGGTAGCTCCTGCACGATCATGATGTGGCGCGGTTTAGCGATGGGCCCGATTTCCTGGCCGACGTGTTCACGTAACTCCGAGCCGATCGTGTCTGCGTCGGTGGAGTCGTCACCGCGCAAAATCACGAAGGCGACGATTCCCTGACCAGTGATGTCGTCTTTTGCACCAACGACTGCAGCCTCTGCCACTCGCGGGTGAGACACCAAGGCAGATTCGACCTCGGCGGTGGAAATTCGGTGGCCACTGACATTCATCACGTCGTCGACTCGGCCCAGCAACCACAAGTCACCATCGAGGTCTCGGTTGGCGCCGTCGCCAGCGAAATAGAAACCTTGCTTGGCGTAGCGGTGCCAATACGTTTCGACGAAGCGTTCGGGATCGCCCCAAATCCCACGTGCCATCGAGGGCCACGGCTCGGTCAGAACGAGGTATCCACCCACTCCATCGGGTACATGCGTTCCTTCCGCATCGACAACATCTATCGCAATGCCGGGCAACGCGCGCATTGCTGATCCAGGCTTGGTCGCCGTGACTCCAGGCAGTGGGCTGATCATGATGGCGCCAGTCTCGGTTTGCCACCACGTGTCGACGATGGGGCAGTTGTTGTGTCCGATGACTTCGCGGTACCACATCCATGCTTCTGGGTTAATCGGTTCGCCTACGCTGCCAAGCAGTCGAAGCGAGGACAAATCAAACCCATTGGGGAGTTCATCTCCCCACTTCATAAATGTGCGTAGCGCAGTGGGCGCGGTGTAGAAGATGCTGACCCGATACTTCTCAATGAGTTCCCACCAACGACCACGGTGTGGCGTGTCGGGGGTTCCTTCATACATAAGTTGCGTTGCACCGTTGGCCAGCGGCCCATAGACGACATAGCTATGTCCGGTAATCCATCCGATGTCGGCGGTGCACCAGTACACGTCAGTGTCGGCCTTGAGATCAAAAACTGCGGCGTGGGTGAACGCTGCTTGGGTGAGGTACCCACCCGTGGTGTGCAAAATTCCCTTGGGCTTACCCGTAGTTCCCGAGGTGTAGAGGATGAAGAGCGGATGTTCGCTGTCAAAACTCTGCGCAACGTGTTGCTCAGGCTGTGCATCTAGTTGCTCATGCCACCAGAGATCATGGTCAAGCCATTCCACATCGCTCTTCGTTCGCTGAACAACGAGTACGTGTTCCACCGTTGGAGTCAGCTGCACCGCTTCATCAACGATGACCTTGAGCGGGAGTTCCTTGCCACGACGAAATCCTCCGTCGGCCGTGATGACAACTTTTGCGCCGGCATCGTTGATACGCGAGCTCAGTGAGTCAGCACTGAAGCCGCCAAAGACGACACTGTGTACGGCTCCGATGCGAGCACAGGCCAACATGGCTACGACTGCTTCGGGAATCATCGGCAGGTAGATCGCTACTCGGTCGTGCTCGCCCACACCAAGGGCGGCCAGGGCGTTGGCTGCTTGGCATACCTCTGCGTGCAATTGCGCGTAGGTGATGGCTCGGGTGTCTCCTGCCTCACCCTCGAAATAGATCGCTACGCGCTCACCGAGTCCGTTGTCCAAGTGACGATCCAGACAGTTTTCGGCCACATTGAGGCGACCGCCGACAAACCATTTCGCTACAGGGGCTTGCGACCAGTCCAAAACTTCCGACCATGGTGACGTCCAGTCCAGGCGATGGGCTTGCGTGTCCCAAAAGGCCAACCGGTCCTGGTCTGCTTCGTCATAAATTCCTGGTTGGGCGAAGGCCTGACGTGCGAATTCAGGGTTGGGCGCGAAGGTCCGGTTTTCATGGTTCAGACTGTCAATGCGTACCGGGTCGACCATGTCACTGTCGAAATCACTCACGAAATATCTCCCCAAGGGTGTTCACCTCTAGAGTTGGTCACGTGCAACCACTCGTAGAGATCGCGCGAAAGACTGCCGTGCGTCAGCAGCTTGAGTCAGCGCGTCTGGCTACTGACGAGGTTATCGCTCATCGTGCGCTTCGACGACACGGTGGAGATATTGCACTGGAGTCGTCTTTGCGAGGCGCTCGCGCATCGGCGGCACTGATGGGAGTCGATGTTGACCTGGAGTTCCTGCGCAGCGGCAACCTTCGCCTTGATCATCCAGGCCGTCCGATAGCCCAAGCGGCCCTGCGAGTGGCGCAAGAAGTCCCTCAAATTGAGGCTATTTGGCGGCGTTCGCCAGTGCAGGCCTTGGCTCGCTTGCACGTCGTGGCGGCAGCGGATTTGGCGGACAGTGTCGGAACCGATCGGATCGGTCGACCTCGTCCCAACGATGAGGGCGATCCGCAAGACCCGATGGACCTAGCTTTGCCACCCGTTGCTGACATTGCACCACGGTTGATGCGACTCAACGCGTTGTTGCTCAATGACAAGGAGACACCGGCCTTAGCTTTGGCTGCCTACACGCATGGTGAACTGATGGCGATTCAACCATTTGGGTTGCGCGACGGGTTAGTTGCGCGAGCGGCCGAACGCTTGGTGTTGCGCACGCGAGGGTTTGATCCGCGTGGGCTGGTGGTCACCGAAGCCGGACACCTCAGCGTGGGACGAACCCAGTACTTGTCTCTCATTAAGGGTTATGCCGGTGGATCAGACCGGGCAGTCGCCGATTGGATTAACCACTGCGCGCATGCGGTGCGAACGGGGGCGGCCACGATTGAAAAAGTGTGCACCCATTTTGAGAGTGCGTGATGTCAATTAGTCGGTCGTGGATCCGCGACGACGAACGGCGTACCAAATCAATCCAGCAGCCGCAGCTGCACCACCGAGCGCCACTGCAGTCAACGTTGGCTTAGCGGTAATGCCGCTGGCAAAGCGCTGGCGCAGGGGCACAGGCTTGCTGAAGGTCAAGATGGGCCAATCGCGGGCCATGGCTTCGCGTCGCAAGGGTCGGTCGGGGTTAACCACCGAGGGGAATCCGACTGATTCCAACATCGGCAAGTCAGTAGCAGCGTCGCTATAGGCGTACGACTGAGACAAGTCGTAACCCTGTTCGTCAGCGAGGTCACGCATCGCTTGTGCCTTGTTCTCGGCGTACGCGTAAAACTCAATTTGTCCGGTGTATTGACCATCAACAATGGCAACTCGTGTACCGATGCTGTGGTCAGCTCCGAGCATCGCGCCGATGAGTTCAACAATTTCTTGACCGCTGGACGAAACAATGACCACGTCGCGACCGGCAGCATGGTGCTCGTCGATCAGGTTCGCTGCTTCTTCGTAGATGATGGGTTCAACGGCTTCTTGTAAAGCTTCGGCGACGATCTCGCGGAGCTGATCAGCATCCCAACCCTCGGTGAGAGCCGACAAGTACTCGCGCATCCGTTCCATCTGATCGTGGTCGGCACCACCGAGGACGTAGACGAACTGGGCATAGGCGCTGCGCAACACATCGCGTCGATTAATCAGGCCGCTGCGGTAAAGCGGGCGACTAAACACCAGCGCTGATGACTTGGCGATGACTGTTTTATCAAGGTCAAAGAACGCTGCGGGGCGCTTTGTCTGGGAACGTGCACCAGTGCGGGCCGGCTGCGGAGTGGGGGAAGATGCAGTACTCACTCTGCACAGCATAAGCGCAGGTAGGGACAAAAAACGGTTTCCTGACGCTGACTTGTCCTTTCCACAGGCGTGTTCGTCCCCAATTCACGCACTGGATAGGTCTGAGGGCTTGGTTTCCGCGTCACCCTCACTGTCAATCAGAAGAGGGCGGATATGACCGGAATCAACAGTTCAGCCTTGGCGCGGGTGGTAGTCGTGGTGGGCGCGCGCGGTGGCGCGGGGGCAAGTTCATTGGCAGTCGCGATCGCGCAGTCCAGTGCACAAGAAGGAAGGCGGACTGTCCTGCTTGATGCCGATGAACTCGGCGGTGGCATCGACTTGGTGCTAGGAGCTGAGGGTCATCGCGGCGTGCGCTGGAGCGAGTTGGCTGCTGTTGATGGTGAACTTCCAAGCCAGGCTCTCTTTGATGCGCTAGCTGTCCATCGAGGGGTGCACTTTCTCTCGTGCAGTCGCGAAGGGGACACGTCGATTTCACCCGACCTGATGATTCGGGTCATTCATGCGCTCCGTGCGTCCTGCGATCTCGTTGTTCTCGATAGCCCTCGACAAGATGACTGCTTACTTCCTGTGCTGGCCACAGTTCAGTGTGAAGTGCTGATCGTGGTACCCAACGAAGTGCGGGCGGTGGCGGCTGCGAGTGCGTGGCTCTCGCGATGGGTTGGTTTCACCGTTCCGATCCGCAGTGTGGTGGTAGAACTGCCGACGGGTGGTCTGTCCG
The DNA here is from genome assembly GCA_000754455.1 of actinobacterium acAMD-2. Classification (GTDB taxonomy): domain Bacteria; phylum Actinomycetota; class Actinomycetes; order UBA12327; family UBA12327; genus AcAMD-2. Next base: position 28,308 of record JNSE01000028.1, read on the forward strand.
TTCGGGCAACCAAGAAACCGTTAGGTATTCCCAGCGCCGGAACCATCCGCTATTGCCTGACTACTGCACAGGAACTTGATCGAGGCAGTGGAGTGCGCTCAGGAAAAAGTCCGTGGACTTCCGTGTGCAGTAGCGTGCTGGATCAGGACAGACAACGGGTGGCTTGATGATCCTGACATCAGACTTAACCGTGTCGGTACGCGAAACGTTGGCTCAGCAATCCCTCGCCCCTGACCGCCATTCGATTGCACAGGCCATTCGTACGCAATTCCCAGTGGTGGGCGAAGCCACTGTTAATGAACTCACTCCATTGATTCAGGCTGAGCTGGTGGGGTTTTCGGTAGTACAAGATCTCGTTGATGATCCGCGCGTCACGGATGTGGTGATCAATGGCCCGGAATCCATTTGGGTCGATCGGGGCACAGGGCTTATGCGCGTGGATGCTGCGTTTGCCAACGAAGGTGAGGTTCGCCAGTTCGCGGTTCGCCTCGCGGGCAGCGTGGGCCGGCGTTTGGATGACGCCAATCCGTATGTTGATTGTGGGCTCGATCGCGGCATTCGTTTGCACGCGGTGTTGCCACCGATTTCGGGTTCGGGAACGTTAGTAAGTTTGCGTATCCCGAGAGTCAGCGGATTTTCGTTAGATGAATTGCACGCTAGTGGTTCCTTGGGCGTGCAAGCTCTCGAGTGGTTGCAGGCGATTGTGCAATCTCGTGTGGCTTTTCTTCTCACCGGGGGAACCGGAACAGGAAAGACGACATTGCTCTCTGCTTTGTTGTCCCTCGTTGACCCTGACGATCGCTTGGTGCTGGTCGAAGATTCGACCGAACTTAAACCACAGCATCCGCACGTGGTGTTTTTGCAATCTCGTCATCGAAATATCGAAGGTGCGGGCGAAGTCAGTGTTCGCGATCTGGTGCGGCAGGCACTTCGGATGCGCCCCGATCGACTCGTGGTCGGTGAGGCTCGCGGTCCCGAAGTCATTGACCTGCTGTCAGCGATGAATACCGGGCATGAGGGTGGCTGCGGGACCTTACACGCAAACAGCCCAGCTGATGTGCCAGCACGGATAGCTGCCTTGGCCGCCCCAGCGGGTTGGTCACGTGATTCGGTCATGGCGCAACTGGGATCGGCCCTTGATGTGGTCCTTCATGTCAATCGCACACCTGCTGGGCAACGTTGGCTTCAAGAAATCGCGGTAGTGCAGTCAGTGGACAATCGAGTGGAGATCGTCGCGGCGCTTCGGTGGGATTGCACGGGTGCGATCCACAGTGGTGCTGCCTTCAATGAACTGTCGGCTTTGGTCTCGCGATGAATTCCTGGGCACTGGCATGGCTGATGGCGGGTGTATTCGCATGGTGGTGCAATCCGCATCAGCAGCGATTGCGGTCGGTGATTCCTGCACCGCCATTGGCTGTTGTTACCGCGGGCAAACGATGGTGGGTGCGCATTGATGCGCGCACGCGAAGGACGCGTTACACAGCGCAACGTCGACGCGCCATGGTGGATCTGGTGGAAGCCCTGGTGGGTGAACTCAATGCGGGGCAGGCACCGATTCAGGCATTGCAGTTCGCCTTGGATGCAGGACCTGTCGACTTTCACGTGTTTGCTCAGTCGATTCGATTAGGAGCGGATCCGCTCGCACAGTGCACGCAGTTAGCACGGATTCCCGGTTGTGAAGCCGCGCTTTCCCTTTCAGCGTGCTGGCGGGTGGGGTCCAGCGCTGGTTCAGGTTTGTCAGAAACCATGGCGCAGTTAGCCCAAGGGTTGCGTGATGACTTAGCAGTGCGGGCTGAAGTGCAATCCCAGATTGCTGGTCCGCAAGCCACGGCTCGGTTCCTTGCCGCCCTTCCTGTGGTTGGTCCTGTGCTCGCGACAGCCCTTGGTGTCAATTTCGGTCAGGTCCTTTTCACTACGTCTGTTGGACGGTGGTGTCTGGCCTTGGGGTTGCTACTTGATGCGTTGGGTTTGTGGTGGGTACATCGCATCACGACTTCGGCGTACCCCGCCGCATGAGGTATCTGATGGCTGCTGTCATTGGCGGGAGTACTTACTACCTCATGGCCACATTGAGAGGGGCTTCGCGATGGCGGCTGCGAACGTTAGGTATCGCCACTCGTCCCACCATCTCTGGGAACTCGAACAGGGGGTTATCGCCTTCAGTGGTGTGTGGCGTGGTGGGCTGCATCTTCGTCGTAGTTGCTCCGTCGTTGTTTTCGGTGGTGGTTGGCGCAGCTGTTGCCATCACGGGTCCGCGCTTGCTGTCGCGCTTGGAATCTCGAAGCGATCGAGTATTTCGTCAACGCTGTGAACGCGATCTGCCGTTGGCGTTGGATCTAGCTGCTGCTTGTCTTGCGGGTGGTGCTCCCGTTACAACAGCTATGGGCGAGGTCGCGCGCGCGATTGGAGGGCCGTTGTCCCAGCAATTGGATGTGGTGATCAAACAGCTGCAACTAGGTGCAGATCCAGTCCTTGCCTGGCGAACTCTGGGACCGGGTGAGGAACTCAAGCGAGTAGGACAGGCATTGGCTCGTAGTGCGCGGGCTGGTTCGGTGAGCGCGCAGTTATTACAGTCAATGGCGCGTGAGTCTCGACAGAGATCTCGCCTTGAGGGGCAGGCCCAAGCTCGACAGGTGGCGGTGCGATCTGCAGGTCCGTTGGGATTGTGTTTCCTTCCCGCTTTCGTACTGCTAGCAATCATCCCCGCGGTCTACGGCGCCGTAGTGCCACTCCTTGGCTAACCAGGAGTTAGGGGGTCACGCTGGGGCTGGGGCTAGGGCTCGGTGTGACGTCATCGTCGCTGCGACCATCCACACTGTCGTCGCCACCGCCACCGTTGACGCTGTCTTCTCCACTATCGGAGGAGAGGTCGTCGTCACCGTTGCCGCCGTTGAGGCGGTCCTTGCCGGAGCCACCGTCTAGGGAGTCGTCGCCACTGTTGCCGTTGATGATGTCGTCGTCTTCATCGCCGAAGAGGTCGTCGTTGCCCGATCCGCCGGCCACGAGGTCACGGCCAGTGCCACCATGGATCGTGTCATTACCGGTGTCGCCTTGAATGAAGTCTCGACCGCTGTTGCCATTGAGGTTGTCGTCGCCGGCACCACCCTTGATGTGGTCGTTGCCCGCGCCGCCGTCGATGCTGTCAGCACCGCCGCCGCCAAAAATGTGGTCAGCTCCTGGGCCACCAACGATGACGTCGGCACCGGTCGAGCCGCAGATAATGTCATTCCCCGAACCACCGCGAATGATGTGACGACCACTTCCACGAACGACGATGACGTCGCGGCCCGAGGTTCCACGAATCACGCTCTTACTGGAGACGATTGTGGCGCGCTTGCCTTCGCAGGTGCGTGACGTCGCTGACGCACTAGAAGGGGCAATCAGCACACTCGTGCCGACCACCAACACACCGGCAGAAACGGCGGTCAGAATCTTCTTGTACGTGGTGTTCATGGAAACTCCTAGCGATTGCAGCGGGAAAACTCTCAATTGTTGAATGCCTAGTTTATCGGCTAGCCATTTCTTCAACTGTAGGCCGACTCACAGGATAATCAAGCCCGTCCACCCATTCTAGGCTGGGCTTGCGCTGTATTTAGGACGGGATTAATCGTTCACACCTCCTAGGCCATTGCTTGTCCAGAGCGCTCATTGATCCACAGTTTTTGGTTGAGGCGCACACGGCGATGACGCTGATTACCCACACTCCGGTCACGCCTTAGCCGAGGCGACGTCCCGGCCGTAGCCGGTTGTTGGAGGTCTTGTGCGTCGATTCAGCCACGCTCTAAGAAACCGCTTCTCATGTGTTACCCCTAGCGAAGCAGGAATGGCGACTGCGGAATATGCAGTGGCCACTGTTGCTGCAGCTGGTTTTGGCACCGTTTTGTTCAAACTGCTGACCAGTGACATCATCCGTGAATTCTTGCTGGACCTGCTGCGCCAGGCCCTTTCGTCTCTCTTTTGATGCTCGCGCGCCGGCGAACCTCCTCACGAGGTTCCGTCACCGCTGAAGTTGCGCTCGCTTTGCCGGGCGTGATCATCGCCGCGTACTTGATGATGTTGGGTTTAGTTGTCGTTGGACAACAGGTGCGATGTCAGAGTGCTGCTTCAGCGGTCGCGCGCGCGGTCGCGCGTTTCGAATCGCCTGCCGCTGTTGATCGATTAGCACGGGAGGCAATGCCTGCAGGCGCTCAATGGGTGTCATCGAGTTCTGATGAATTAGTCACTGTGATTGTGACGTGGAAATTGCCAGCAACATCCCTGGGCCGTTGGTTTCCCACAGTGAGGGCGCGGGCGGTGGCACCTGTTGAGCAATAGGCGCAAATTTTCATGGTGTGACAGTGGCGCCGGTGCAGTCCTAGTCCTGACGGGATTGGGGTTGGCGCTTACCTGCTTTGTCGGCGCCTTGTCTCTTGTCGGTGTTCTTGCTTCGTACCAGCGCGCGCAAACTGCGGCGGACTTCGCGGCGTTGGCGGCTGCCTCACGCAGTTGGCAAGGCTCGTCGCCAGCGTGCGATCAGGCTCGTCTCGTTGCTGAGCTCAACGGCGGCTTGCTCGAGGGTTGCAGATTGACAGCGGAAGCGAGTGACGTGCGCGTTCGGGTTGGCGCGCCCTTTGGTTTCACCATTGCTGCGCAGGCTCGGGCAGGCGTGACGCTGGGTTGATGAATCTTCGTCGCTTTTGTATGAAATTTGCTTCGGGATGCGGTGCATTCCTGATGTAATCAACCCATGGACATCACGGTTACCTCACCTGAGGGCGGCGGCAAGCACCTGGCTGTCGAGGGTGACGTTGATGTCCACACGGCGGATGAGTTTCGACGGGTCATCGCTGAATCTGAAACGGCAACACCTCTGATTATTAATTTGTCCCAGGTTTCCTTCATGGACTCCACGGGTTTAGGAGTGTTGATTGGTGCCTTGACGCGCTCACGTGAAACGCGCTCGCGCTTGGTCCTTGAGGCGCTCAGCCCACGCGTTGATCGCCTACTGAGCCTTACTGGCATCGCTGAGCAGTTCGAAATCACCCAATAATTCGGCCTTTTTAGGCGCAAAGCGTTGCGACACCGCCCAAATCTGGGCGCAGAGCGGGCTTCATTGGGCAGTTTTCGGCCATGTTGACCGTAGTATCGGCAAGCCCTCATCGCTCGTCGATGGTGGATTACTTACCGTGCCTGACCAATTCGCCTTCCCCTCTTTAGGCGCTTGGAAGGCCTCATCCGAGGAGAACGAATGTCCGGGAAACTTCTCGCCGTGGGCGAGATCTCCCTGAGTGGGAACAACCTCACCTTGATCTATGCAGTCGTGGCCGTGGCCGTCGTTGCATTGTTGGTGGCACTTGCGTTGGTTAAGCAAGTCCTCAGCGCCAGTGAAGGTACCGACTCAATGAAGGAGATCGCAGTTGCGATCCAAGAGGGTGCATCGGCGTACTTGAACCGCCAATTCCGCACCCTTGCCATTTTTGCTGTCCTGGTCTTCGGCTTGTTGTTCCTGCTTCCCGCAGAAACAACGTCTGAGAAGATCGGTCGATCAGCCTTCTTCGTCGTCGGAGCTTTGTTCTCCGCTATCACCGGTTACATGGGTATGTGGTTGGCCGTACGTGGAAACGTCCGCGTAGCCGCCGCTGCTGGTGACCACGAGCCCAATGGCGAACAACGCGCCATGAAGATTGCTTTCCGCACCGGTGGTGTCGCGGGAATGTTCACCGTTGGCCTGGGTCTGCTCGGTGCCGGACTCGTGGTGATCTTGTACAAGGAAGCCGCACCCACCGTCCTCGAAGGATTTGGATTCGGTGCTGCGCTGCTCGCGATGTTCATGCGTGTGGGTGGCGGAATCTTCACGAAGGCCGCTGACGTCGGTGCGGACTTGGTCGGCAAAGTTGAGCAGGGCATCCCTGAGGATGACGCGCGCAACGCTGCCACCATCGCGGACAACGTCGGTGACAACGTCGGTGACTGTGCCGGTATGGCTGCTGACTTGTTCGAGTCGTATGCGGTGACCTTGGTCGCTGCTTTGATCTTGGGTAAGGCCGCTTTCGGTACCGAAGGTTTGGTCTATCCGCTGATCGTTCCGGCCATTGGAGTCTTGACCGCAATTTTGGGCATCTTCTTGGTCGCCCCTCGTTCGGGTGACAAGAACGCCATGACGGCGATCAACCGAGGCTTCTTTATCTCAGCGGTCGTGTCTGCTGTTCTGGTGAGCGTTGCGACCTGGTTCTACCTGCCGCCAACGTTGAAGGAGTTGCAGATTCCTGCGGCCGACCTTCGCTCGTTGGTAGGAAACAACACCGATCTGTTGAACAGTAACCCGCGTATTTTGGCTATCGGTGCCGTGATTATCGGCATCGTGTTGGCTGCTGCGATTCAGCTGCTCACTGGTTACTTCACCGAAACCAACCGTCGCCCCGTTGATGACGTTGCCAAGACTTCATTGACTGGACCAGCCACGGTCATTCTGTCTGGTGTTTCGTTGGGTATGGAGTCGGCTGTTTATTCAGCTCTGCTCATCGGTTCAGCCGTCTTTGGGGCCTACCTCCTTGGACAAGGCGTGCTCTTGCTCTCGCTCTTTGCGGTGGCATTGGCCGGTACTGGATTGCTGACCACGGTCGGCGTCATCGTCTCAATGGACACGTTCGGTCCTGTTTCTGACAACGCTCAGGGCATCGCCGAAATGTCAGGCGATGTGGACGAGGAAGGCGCTGCCATTCTCACCAGCCTGGACGCTGTGGGTAACACCACGAAGGCCATCACCAAGGGCATCGCGATTGCTACTGCTGTTCTTGCAGCAACGGCATTGTTTGGTGCCTTCACGGATGCTGTGCAAAAGGCAGTCCAAAACGCCAACGTCAGCCAAGCTCAGGATGAGGCACTCAGCCAATACGAGCGCTTGCAGTACTTCGGCATCTTGAATGTTGGTGACCCAAAGAACTTGTTTGGTCTGCTCATCGGAGCATCCATCGTGTTCTTGTTCTCTGGTCTGCTGATCAACGCGGTGAGCCGCGCTGCCGGCGCCATCATCTTTGAAGTCCGTCGTCAGTTCCGTGACGACCCGGGCATCATGGAAGGCACCAGCAAGCCTGAGTACGGTCGCGTCGTTGACATCTGCACGCGCGACTCGTTGCGCGAACTTGCTACGCCTGGTCTGGTCGCAGTCATGACGCCAATTGCTGTTGGATTCGGTCTGGGTATTGGTGCCTTGGGCGCCTACTTGGCTGGAACCATCGCAGCTGGCACCTTGATGGCTGTGTTCTTGTCCAACTCCGGTGGAGCATGGGACAACGCCAAGAAGTACGTCGAAGACGGCAACTTTGGCGGCAAGGGATCACCGGCACACGAGGCCACCATCATTGGTGACACCGTGGGTGACCCCTTCAAGGACACTGCTGGTCCGTCAATCAACCCCTTGCTCAAGGTGATGAACCTTGTTGCCTTGTTGATCGCACCCGCCGTTGTCGCCCTTTCCATTGGTAGCGGCGAGGATGCAGCCTTCCGCTACATCATCGCTGCGATCGCCGTGATCGTGATTGTCGCGGCGGTGTTTGTCAGCAAGCGTCGGAGCATCGCAGTAAGCGATAACCCCGAAGCTGGCCTCGACAACGAGGAAAGCGACGCACTGGTCTAAATAGTTAGTCCGCAAGAGCCCTCGGCCATCACACAGGTGGTGCCGGGGGCTTTTGCTTGTGCGGGTGGCCCGCTGATCGCCTCTAGATCAGGTCCGACCTGGGTCTAGGCACGATTTACGCACAACCGCCACGCCGAGGACACCCCCCTGATTGGCACAACACCCCTCTTTACCGTCACACTGCTCCACCGTGGCTACCTCTTCGAAAAAGACCGCACCCGATGGGTTGCGCCGACTGGTGATTGTTGAATCCCCGGCCAAGGCCAAGACTATTGAGAAATATCTGGGTGCCGGCTACGTCGTCGATGCCAGCGTGGGCCACATCCGCGACTTGCCAAAGAAGGCCGCTGACATCCCAGAGAAGTACAAGAAGGAGTCATGGGCTCGCCTCGGGGTGGACGTCGATCATGATTTCTCCCCGATTTATGTCGTAGATGCGAATAAGAAGAAAAAAGTCGCCGAACTCAAGGCGTTGCTCAAAGAAGCAGACGAACTTCTATTGGCTACGGATGAGGACCGCGAGGGCGAAGCCATCGCCTGGCACCTGCTTCAGGTCCTCAACCCCAAGATTCCGGTTCGACGCATGGTCTTTAACGAGATCACGCCCGAAGCCATTCAGCGGGCGGCCACAGAAACCCGTGAGATTGATCAAGACCTTGTTGATGCTCAAGAGACGCGTCGAATCTTGGACCGGCTCTATGGGTATGAAGTTTCGCCCGTGTTGTGGCGCAAAGTTATGTCGCGTTTGTCGGCTGGTCGGGTGCAGTCGGTGGCAACCCGATTGGTTGTGGATCGCGAGCGCGAGCGCATTGCTTTTACCTCGGCGCGGTATTTCGACATTGAAGGTGTGTTCGACCCGGGAGCATTTACCGCGCGTCTGGTAACCGTTGACGCGGCGAAAGTTGCCACGGGCCGGGACTTTGATCAAAGCGGCCAACTGAAAAACGCTGAGGTTGTGGTGCTCGACGAGGCCACGGTCAACGCTTTGGTGTCCGGTCTGACTGGTTCAACATTTGCAGTGCGCTCGGTCGACGACAAGCCCTACCGCCGCTCACCATCTGCTCCATTTATGACGTCCACCCTGCAACAAGAAGCCAGTCGCAAGCAGCGTTGGGGCGCACAACGCACCATGCGCGTGGCGCAAGGCTTGTATGAGCGCGGTTTCATCACGTATATGCGAACCGACTCAACCACGTTGAGTCAAACCGCATTGGATGCAGCGCGAAGTCAAGCGCGCGAACTGTATGGACCCGAATATGTCAGCGAAGTTCCGCGACGCTTCGACAAGAAGTCCAAGAATGCTCAAGAAGCGCACGAAGCAATTCGTCCTGCTGGTGATGTGTTCAAAACTCCAGCTGAAGTTGCTGGCGAATTAACCGGTGATGACTTCGCGTTGTATGAATTGATCTGGAAGCGCACGGTTGCATCCCAGATGACCGATGCGATAGGTCGGACAGCCACGTTGCGCTTGGGTGCCAAGAGCGCCGACGGCAAGGACGTGGAATTTAGTGCATCCGGAACGGTCATCACGTTCCGTGGATTCATGGCGGCGTATGAAGAAGCGGCCGATGATGAGAAGACCGAGACCGATGACGCCGAGCGTCGTTTGCCGCCGTTGAGTGTGGGAGATTCCGTGACCGCATCAGCGTTGATTCCTCAAGATCACAGCACAAACCCGCCCGCGCGTTACACGGAAGCAAGTTTGGTTAAAGCTCTGGAAGAACGCGGAATCGGTCGCCCGTCAACGTATGCATCCATCATGGGCACCATCTTGGATCGCGGTTACGTCAACAAGCGTGGATCAGCACTGGTGCCGACCTTCTTAGCGTTCGCCGTAACCCGTTTGCTCGAAGATCACTTCGCACACCTGGTGGATTACAACTTCACAGCAAGCATGGAAGATGGCTTGGACGAGATTGCATCAGGCAATGCGGATATGAAGCAGTGGTTGAGTCGCTTCTATTTCGGCGGTGATGACTTAGTCGGCCTCAAGACCTTGACCGGTGACCTGGGCGAAATTGATGCGCGCGATAACTCCACTTTTGCCGTTGGAGATCCCAGCTTGGGAATTAATCTGCGCGTCGGCAAATTCGGTCCCTATCTCGAACGCGACGCCGATGGCGAATTGCAGCGTGCCAACGTGCCGATGGATTTGGCGCCGGATGAATTGACGGTGGAAAAGGCGGAGGAGCTCTTTGCCATTCCATCCGGTGAGCGTGAACTCGGTGAGCATCCCGAGTGGGGCGTCAGCATCGTGGCTAAGTCGGGTCGTTACGGGGCATACGTCACCGAGGTTTTGCCCGAAGGTTCACCGAAAACGCTTAAACCACGAACTGCTTCTTTGTTTGCGAGCATGAATCTGGACACCGTCACTCTTGACGACGCACTGCGGTTGCTTTCTTTGCCGCGCGTTGTTGGTGTTGACCCCAGCGATGAACAAGAGATCACGGTTCAAAATGGCCGCTATGGCCCGTACCTGAAAAAGGGTACGGATTCACGCACCATTGCCAGCGAGGACTTGATCTTCGCCATCACGCTTGATGAAGCGTTGGCTATTTATGCTCAGCCGAAGCAACGTGGACGCCGAGCTGCTGCACCACCGATGCGTGACCTAGGTATCGACCCATCAACGAGTAAGCCTGTCGTGATCAAAGAAGGTCGCTTTGGTCCGTACATCACCGACGGCGAAACTAATGCGACCGTTCCTAGTTCAGCCGATCCGATGACGCTGTCCGTT
>JNSE01000029.1 GCA_000754455.1 actinobacterium acAMD-2
GAATTGTTCGCTCTTTCCAAAATGCGCTGCTGTTTCCCACGTTGACCGTCTATCAGGCTGTTGAGTTAAGCCATGGTCGAGGTCGCTCGGCGGGGTTGACCGTTCCAGAGCTGTTAGAACTTGCTGGCTTGAGCGAGTTTGCGGATACCTTGATTTCTGATCTACCCACCGGTGTGCGTCGGGTAACGGAACTGACGTGCGACATCACCTTGACGCCTGAGCTGATCTTGCTCGACGAGCCCTCGGCTGGAATCGCTCACTCGGAGATTCCCGCCTTGGCCAAGTGGATTCGCGCTCTTCGTGAGGATCTGCATATGACGGTCTTGGTCGTTGACCACGATATGAATCTCTTGCGTTCGGTGTGTGATGAGTTTGTCGCCATGGATCTGGGACAAGTTATTGCGCGCGGCACTGCGGACGAAGTGGCTGCCAATCCGAAGGTGATCGAGGCCTTCCTCGGCACCAGTGTGGCTGCGGTGGAACGGTCGGCTGTCGCAACTGTTGCTGAGTAGAACGGGCCCCGCTGGCTGGGCGCTTAAAAATCGCCTCGGCGAGCCACGGGTCGGCCTTTCGCGGTAGCCTGAAGCCACTAGATCTGCTTCCTCACGAGCAAGGGGGGATGGGGCTTAGGCCTTTTTCCTATGGATATCAAGCGCATTCTTCGTGGTCCGATTGTCTGGATTGGCGTGGCCATCTTGGTGGCCTTGCTGGCCGGTCAATTTATTTCCTCTGCCTCGGCACCTAAGAAGGTGGACACATCCGCGATCATCGCCTCGATCACCAAGGGCGATGCCAAGTCGGCCACGATTGTTGATCGTGAGCAGCGTATTGAGATCGTGCTTAAAAATGGAGACAAGAAGCAATCTCAGTACGTGACAGGTCAGGGTGTGGAGTTGCAGCAGCTCCTACAGACCAAGGTTGATGGTGGGCAACTCAGTGGCGGCTACAACATCAAGGTGCCTAAAGACAATGTCTTAATTTCTCTCCTTGCCACGTTGCTCCCCATAGCGATCATCGTTTTCTTGCTGTTCTTCTTCATGAACCAAGTGCAAGGTGGCGGATCCAAGGTCATGAACTTTGGTAAGTCCAAGGCCAAGATGATGTCTAAGGACACCCCGCAGACCACGTTTGCTGATGTGGCTGGTGCGGACGAAGCCATTGAGGAACTAGAAGAGATCCGAGACTTTCTTACCGACCCTGCTCGTTACCAAGCCGTAGGCGCCAAGATCCCCAAGGGAGTATTGCTTTACGGCCCGCCCGGAACTGGAAAGACGCTGCTCGCCCGCGCTGTTGCTGGTGAAGCCGGCGTACCGTTCTATACGATTTCTGGTTCGGACTTTGTCGAAATGTTTGTCGGTGTTGGAGCATCACGAGTGCGCGACCTCTTCGAACAAGCAAAAGAAAACGCTCCCGCCATCATTTTCATTGATGAAATTGATGCGGTCGGTCGGCACCGTGGCGCAGGTCTGGGTGGTGGCCATGACGAGCGCGAGCAGACCCTGAACCAAATGTTGGTTGAGATGGACGGATTTGATGACAAGGGCACGGTCATTTTGATCGCGGCTACGAACCGACCTGACATCTTGGACCCAGCGTTGCTACGTCCAGGCCGCTTTGACCGACAGATTGCCGTTGATCGCCCTGACCTGCAGGGACGCGCCGACATTTTGACGGTGCATGCCAAGGGCAAGCCCATTGAGCCCGAGGTGGACATGCTCGGTGTGGCTCGCCGAACCCCAGGCTTTACCGGTGCCGACCTAGCTAACGTCCTGAACGAGGCGGCCTTGTTGACGGCACGCCATCACCTGACCATGGTGAATAAGGAATCCATGGATGAGGCCATCGACCGTGTTATTGCCGGTCCGCAAAAGCATTCCCGCGTGATGAGCGATCACGAGAAGTCGATCACTGCGTATCACGAAGGTGGCCACGCTCTGGTCGCCGCGGCATTGCAGAACACCGACCCAGTGCACAAGGTGACCATCTTGCCGCGCGGTCGTGCCTTGGGTTACACGATGGTGTTGCCCGACCAAGAAAAGTATTCAACAACGCGCAACGAAATGTTGGATCAGTTGGCGTACATGCTCGGTGGCCGGGCTGCCGAGGAATTGGTTTTCCACGACCCCACTACTGGGGCGTCAAATGACATTGAGAAAGCTACCTCTGTTGCTCGCGCCATGGTGACGCAATACGGCATGACTGAGCGTCTGGGCGCCATTAAGTTTGGCCAGGAATCCGGTGAGGTGTTCTTGGGCCGCGACATGGGGCACCAACGGGACTATTCAGAGGCTGTAGCCGGCGTTATTGACGAAGAGGTGCGGCACTTGATCAATCAAGCCCACACGGAAGCCTACGAAATCCTGGTTGATAACCGCGACGTCCTCGATCGCCTGGTCCTTGAGCTGTTGGAAAAAGAAACGTTGGACAAGGAGCAAGTCGCGGAAATCTTTACCGATATCCGGAAGCGATCTGAGCGACCGAAGTGGACTGGATCCACTGAGCGCATCCCGGCAGCTGGGCCAATCTCCGTTCCCGCGAAGGTGAATGGCTCGGGATCTGTGCAGGTGGCTCACAACGATGTCACCTCTCACGACAAGCCCACGGACTAATCCTCATGACTGATCGTCTCGTGGAGCAAGCCGCTTCCATTGATCCGGTAACCGACCTGGTCAGTGATTTTCGAGATGTTCCGGCTTTTGATCAAGAGCGTGCCGAGAAGGCAGTTCGTGAATTGCTTCTCGCTGTGGGTGAGGACCCAGATCGTGATGGGTTGTTGGACACGCCGGCCCGCGTTGCTCGCGCCTACCAGGAACTTTTCGCCGGTATGCACCAAAAGCCGGAGGATGTTTTAGCAACTACCTTTGACCTGGGTCACCATGAATTAGTCATCGTGAAAGATATTGAGTTGTATTCGACATGTGAGCACCACTTAGTGCCGTTTTTCGGCCGTGCGCATGTGGGCTACCTGCCTAATGCTGAGGGTCGCATCACGGGCTTGTCGAAACTGGCTCGATTGGTGGATGTATTCGCTAAGCGCCCCCAAGTTCAAGAACGGCTCACGTCTCAAGTTGCTGATTCGTTGATGCGGGTTCTCGCGCCAGAGGGCGTGATCGTTGTTGTCGAGTGTGAGCACCTGTGCATGTCTATGCGGGGCATTCGCAAGCCAGGAGCTACGACGATCACGAGTGCTGTTCGTGGTGTCTTCGCCGACCCTGCGCTTCGTTCCGAGGCCATGACCTTGATCCGTGGTCACTGATTCAGCTGTTGTTGTGAGGCATCCCAAAGGTTTACCTGCTGAGTTGAGCCAACTCCCGCGCACGTTGGTGGTGGGTGTGCTGAATGTGACACCGGATTCATTCAGCGATGGCGGCCACTATCTCGATCCGCAGCAAGCTATCGAGCATGGCCTTGAGTTGGTATCGCAGGGCGCTGACATCGTTGATGTGGGCGGCGAGTCCACCCGCCCAGGTGCCACTGCGATCGATAGCGAAACTGAATTGTCACGAGTGATCGAGGTTGTCATGGGTTTAGCCAGTGAAGGCATCCCGGTCAGCATCGATACTCGCCGATCGCAGGTGGCTGAACGTGCCCTAGAAGCCGGCGCTGTCTTGGTGAACGATGTCAGCGGTGGTCGTGGTGATGGGGCGATGTGGCCATTGATGGCCTCGGTCCACGTGCCCTATGTCCTGATGCATAACCGAGGCGAAGGTGCGAGCCAGGACAGTCTCGCCAACTATGGGGATGTGCTTGCTGAAGTTAAGCGGGAACTCTTTGAGCAGGTTGAGGCAGCTATTGCAGCCGGAGTAGATGAATCACGCATAGTTTTGGACCCAGGGATCGGTTTTGCAAAAAGAGCTGAACACAATTGGCCGCTTGTTCATCAAAGTGCCCTGGACGACATGGCGTTGTGGGGATTTCCGGTTTTGCTGGGTGCCTCTCGCAAACGTTTTCTCGGCGTGCACGAGACAGGTGAGCCGCGAATCGATGATTCCATGGACACTCGTGACGCGTTGACTGTCGAACTGACTCAACGAGCAGTGTCGTCAGGCCTTTGGGCTGTAAGAGTGCATCGCGTAGAGGCGAATGTGGCGGTGGTCAACTCGTCTAGAGTGAGGTCAGAGGAGGCGCCATGACGGACATCATTGCTTTAACCGGTCTGCGGGCCTTCGGATATCACGGTGTCCTAGCCGAAGAGAAAGCAACAGGTCAGGAATTCGTTGTTGATCTGGCCTTGCATGTTGATACTGCTCGCGCTGCACGTACCGACGACCTAGCGGACACCGTTGATTATGGAGCACTGGCCCATGCCGTTGTCGCTGTCATTGAGGGTGAGCCGGTGGAGCTGATTGAGACGTTGGCGCAACGTATTGCTGATGTGGTGTTGATCGACACACGCGTTTCTACGGTCAACGTGGTGTTGCATAAACCCACGGCACCTATTCCGTTTGCTTTTTCCGATGTGCGCGTGGAGATTGAACGCTCGCAGCCATGACACATCACGTGGTGTTAAGTCTGGGTGCCAACCTCGGCGATCCGTTGGGCGCTTTGACGTCAGCGTTGGAGGCACTGGCGCAGACGGAGGGCGTGGAGGTGCTGGCAACATCAAGTTTCTACGGCACAGCACCCATCGGTGGCCCAGATCAACCTGACTACATCAACGCCGTTGCTGTGCTGGAGACCACGTTGGCACCGATGGCGATCCTTGACCTTGCTCACCGGATAGAAGCCGACCATGACCGAGTCCGGCAGGAGAGATGGGGGCCGCGCACCCTAGATATCGATTTGGTGGTTTACGACGATGTGGTCAGTGAAGATCCCACGTTGACGATTCCCCACCCGCGGGCGCATCAACGCGCGTTCGTCCTGGTTCCATGGCACGAACTTGAACCCGACGCGGTGCTCGCGACTTTTGGCCCAATCGCTGATTTGATAGAGCATGTGAAGGATCAAGAAATTGCGGTTGTGGCAACGCCACATCACCCAGGCTCTACTCAATGAAGCTCACCACCTGGCGTGACCTCTTAGGACCATTTTTGGTTTCCAGTGCTGTGAGCCTTGCGGTGTTTCGCGTTATTGGTGCACTGACGAGCACGGTTCCCAATGTCCCCATCGCCGCTGTGTTCACAATGCTGGGTGTCAGCGTGGCATTCGGCATATTGACGTTAGTAGTTAGACCGCGGTTGAAACTCAGCCCCGGTCGTGAACCTCTTGACTCCCTGACAGCCGGCCGAGTAGTGGCCTTGGCATTTGCGAGCTCTCGCGCAGGTGTGGTGATCGGTGGAATTTTCGTTGGTTGGTTGGCAGCTGGATGGTTTGCCGACGCCTTGAACACACCGTTTGCTAAAACCCGTGCCTTGCACGCCGTTCTTTGCATTGTGCTCTCAGCAGCATTGGTCGCCATTGGAGTGATTCTCGAGAGAGCGTGTGTTGTGCGGGTCCCGCGCGACGACAATGACCAACCCAAGGCATAAGGTTTAAGCGTGACTGACAACCAAGCCCTTGAAGACCTGCCCTACATTGAACTTCGCGACAAGGCTTTTGACCTTGCTCGCGAGCGTCACGACCTCAAGTTCTTCCTTGAGTTGATGAATCACACCCCAGCCGCCGCTGCGATGGCAACTGAGGGCGGATCACTGGGTGAAATCAGCGGATCAATCGTGGAATCCATTGAGGCTGCTCGCGAAGCCTTCAGCGCAGATTCGGTGGGAGAGCTGGAGCCGTTGTTTGTGGCTCGATTTGCCACCTACATTCGAGAGCACACGTCTAAATAACTGCGTCGACAATCTTCGCCGGATTCAGGCGTTGCAGTCGTTGTTCGCCCGGCACCTACTTGTCGATGTCCCCGATGACGTAGACCATCGATTGCAAGAGTGGAACGAGGTCATCAATCGTGCAACCGGGAATGACCTGCGACAAAGCTTGTGCGTTGTTAAATGAAGCGGTCCGCATCTTTAAGCGCCATGGCATGGCCTTTCCTCGTGAGACGAGGTAATAGCCGCTAGTGCCCAGCGGCCCTTCGGTACTGACATACGTTGACCCCTCAGGTGCGCGCAACACCTTAGGAAGTTTGACGTTGACAGGTGCTCCGTTGAGTTCGTCAAGGTGCGGTAAGCAGGCATCAATCAGCGCAATGCTGAGCGTGAGGTGCTCAAACAAGCATTCATACCGTGCAAGGGCGTCACCGTCTGAACGTAAAACCGGTGTGAGGACTGACGAGAGTTCGCTATAGGCCAGGTAGGGGCTGCTACGACGTAAGTCAAGATCAACCCCAGTGGCGTGCGCAGCCACTCCGCTGACGCCAAAGTCAGCAACCGTGGATGCTGAGAGCACCCCCAGTCCCGTGAGTTGCGGTCCTAGGCGATCGAAAAGAACAGACTGCAAGTGCGGCAAAGTCTGACCCGCGAGATCAATCGCTTGCTTAACGTTTGTCGCCCAGGCCGGATCAACATCGGCCTTGAGACCTCCCACTTGATTCGCCATGAAGTGCAAACGCCCCCCGGTGGCCTGCTCCATGACCGCTTGAATGCCATCGCGGGCCTGCGAGGCAGGAGACGCACTCGCGAGATGAGGGTCTGGATACGCGACGGGGATGACGAAAGCGAGGTGGCTGAGCATTCGGTTGAGTTCATACATCGTGGTGCGCAACCACGTCGCCCGTTCGGGAACGCTCATGCCGATCAGTTGCTCAACAGCCAGAGCTACTCCCACTTCACTAGCGAAGGCTCCGTGCCAGTCGTGGCGATTGGCTAGGCCGAGAATCTGTCGGTAATCGCGGGCTTCAAAGAGCTTTTCGGCGCCGCGATGCACATGGCCAATCAACGGCTGTGCGGATGCAATGCGATCACCGTCGAGACTGACTCGTAGGCGAATGAGTCCATGCGAGCTGGGGTGATGGGGACCTAATCGAAGTGCCAGATCTATGGCACCTGTTGGCGCAGTCGCTACATCGCCCACCGCAATGATCATGGAGTTATCGTCCCATCCCAATGTGGTGAATGAGCCAGGTGAACGCGCCAAAGCCTTGGGTGTCTCGGGCCAGCTCTCGCTGGCTGTGTTGGGCGATGGCGACGAGCGCTTCGTGGGGTGATTGCGGTGTAGCCGACCGACCGAGGACGCCAAGTGCGTCTCGTTGACTCACCAGGACGGTGGTCACCGGAAGCGGGGCGCAGGCTTGTTCAGCGGCAACCGCACACGCATCAAGCGCGACGTGCGCGGTGATGTTCATTGAGCCATCCGGGACGGGTTGGCATGGGTATCCATGACGAAATCCAGTCAGTGTTCCCGGGGCGAAGGCGCCAAGAGATCGTTGCTCACGGGTGTGTGCGTAATCAATGGCGATAGCGATTCCAGTGGACACGCTTGACGCGATAACCGCCCAGACCTGATCGCGAGCAGCACCGATTTCGACACGGCCACCCACCGATTGGTGTGGCCACCACCGGCTCACCCACTCACCATCGTTCGCGCTGATGGGTGCGCCAAGCTCCTCGTCACCAGTGGCTGGATTAACCATGACTTGGCGCAGAGTGAAGGACTCGTCGTATTGAGCAAGAGTGAGTGGAACATCGTCAAGAACTTCATGAGCAAAAATCAATCCACGAATGGACTCCGGCAGATGAGTGTCTACCGGCCCATGTATCCACTCAATGGTTGACGCGAGATGGGATGGGCGAGGGCGCAGTTCGATCACCCTGGCGCGAAAGGTGACAGTTGGATGCTGCTGTCCTGCGAGTGCGAGGACTTGAGCCATCAACGTGCCGTCGCCACCTCCGACCTCCCACACGTCTATGACGCCGAAATATCCGCCATCGTGTAGGTGCTCAACAACGTGGGTGAGGTGGTGAACCAATCCCTCGGCTACAGCCGTTGAGTGGCTAGGGGCGGTAGCGAAGTGATCAGCCGGCCATTCGCCCGAGTAGAACGTGTTAGCGGATCGTGTCCAGGCCTCTACCCACGGTTCCATGGGGCTATCCAACCGCTACCCTTGAGATGATCGTCTGGTACCCGTCGCGGACTGGAACGGAGGCACTCATGGACAACTCGCCCACACGGCCAGCTCGCTTGCGAGTGGGTCTGATTGGTGCGGGTCGGGCCGGCTCTGTTGTCACCGCTGCACTTGCGCGTGCGGGTCACCAGATTGTTGCCGTTTCTGCTGTTTCGGACAAGTCAAAGGCGCGTGCGGCACAGTTACTCCCGCAGGCGGTGGTGTGCGATCCGCTGGCTGTGTGCGAACAGGCCGAGCTCGTGGTCTTGGCCGTTCCCGATGACGCTCTTGCTGATCTTGTCTCTGGATTGGTTCGAGCCGGTGCAATCTCAGCGGGAAAGATTGTTGTTCACCTGAGCGGTCGCTTTGGCAGTGAAGTCCTTGCTCCGGCTCACGAGGTGGGTGCGCTCTGTGTCGCTTTACATCCAGCGATGACGCTGACGGGTGAGGCCTACGAGGTTGATCGGCTTGATGGGTGCCCATTCGGTATCAGCGCTTCTGAGGAATCACGACCGGTTGCCGAAGCACTGGTGGTGGAAATGGGCGGTGAACCGCAATGGATTGAACCCAACGCACGCGTGGTGTATCACGCTGCGTTATCCCACGCGTCTAATCACCTCGTCACCCTTATCGCGCAGTCGCAGGACATGCTTGCCGAAGCCGGAATCGAAAACCCCGGACAGTTCCTTGGCCCACTCACCTCAGCCTCGCTCGACAATGCGCTGCGATGGGGCGATGGGGCTCTAACTGGTCCGGTATCTCGTGGTGACGCCGCCACAGTGGCCTCGCACGTAAGTGGATTAGCTGAGGCTGCGCAGTCGGCGACACAACGAAGTGGTGTGGAGACCTACGTTGCCCTGGCTAAGGCCACGGCGATTCGAGCGGCTAGCAGTCAGCGCATTACCGCCGGTCAGGCCGACGCAGTTCTTGATGCTTTGGCATCAGATGACTAGTCAGGAAGCGCCGATAGTGGCGCGAACAGTGGCGGAACTCAAAACCCAACTTGCCGATTTGCGAATTGAGCGCCCCAGTGCACCTGTGGTGTTCGTGCCAACCATGGGTGCGCTTCACGATGGGCATCGAGCGCTGATGACTCAAGCAAGTCACTACAACGGAATATCAGTGGCTTCAATTTTTGTGAATCCCACGCAGTTTGGTCCCGACGAGGACCTGGCAAAGTATCCGCGCACCTGGGAAGCGGATTTACAACTATGCGCCGACGAGGGAATTGATGTTGTCTTCGCTCCCACTGTTGACCAGATGTACGGCGACCGTACTGAGAGCACGCTGTCGGCTGGACCTTTAGGTACGCGGCTAGAAGGAGCCCAGCGACCGGGTCACTTTGATGGTGTTGTCACCGTTGTTGCGAAGTTGTTTGACATGGTTCACCCGAATCGGGCCATTTTTGGTCAAAAGGATGCGCAGCAAGTGGCGGTCATCAGGGCGATGGTGCGCGATTTGGAATTACCTGTCGAGATTGAAGCATTCCCAACGGTGCGAGACAGTGATGGCTTGGCGATGTCATCTCGCAATGTCTATCTTTCAGACACTGAGCGCGAACAGGCGCTAGCTATTCCCCGCGCACTTGTCGCTGCATACCAAGCTGGCTCCGAGGGTGCACAAGCTGTACTAAAAGCTGCGACTAATGAACTAGCTGGTGAGCCTGAGGTGCACGTGCGGTATGTCGAGTTGGTGCATCCAGACACCCTTGAGGCGGTCTCTCCAACTTTTCATGGCCATGCGCTGTTGTTGATTGCAGCCATGGTGGGAACAACGCGCTTGATCGACAACTCAATGGTGACGGTGGGCTGACTATGTCAATCACTACGGTGACCTCATGAGTATTTTCGCGCGCCAACCCTTGGCTGGCCGCCTTCTAGCACCGGCACCAGGCTGGACCACGAGTGCGGATGTGGTAATCGTCGGTAGTGGCATCGCGGGTTTGAGTCTGGCCCTACAGGCCAGGCGAAGTGATCTCAAAGTTCTCGTGGTGACTAAGACCGTGCTCGATGCTGGAGCGACTCGATGGGCGCAAGGTGGCATCGCCGCCGCGGTCGGCCCAGGTGATACTCCCGAACAGCACGAATCAGACACCTTGATCGCCGGTGTCGACTTGTGCGATGTGCAGGCAGTGCATGCCTTGGTAACTGAGGGACCCACTGCGCTAGAAAATCTCATTGCGTTGGGTGCGGACTTTGATCGGGATGCTTCCGGTGATATTGCGCTTACTCGTGAGGGTGGTCACCATCGCGATCGCATCGCACATGCTGGCGGAGATGCCACAGGTGCTGAGGTATCACGCGCGCTGATCTCCGCAGTTCAGGCCGATGTTGGCATTGAAGTGATTGAACATGCGTTGGCCCTGGACTTACTTTTTGATGATCGCCGAGCAGTAGCAGGAATCACGCTGCACGTGATTGGTGAAGGAACCCGCGATGGAGTGGGAGCGGTACATGCGCGCGCAGTGGTCTTGGCCACTGGAGGACTGGGGCAAACCTTTGCTCAAACCACAAACCCTGAGGTATCAACCGGGGATGGGGTGGCCATAGCTCTGCGAGGCGGAGCAACAGTTGCTGACATGGAGTTTGTGCAGTTCCATCCCACTGTTTTATGGCTCGGCCCTGGCTCGCGAGGGCAGCAACCGTTGGTGTCAGAGGCCGTGCGGGGCGAAGGCGCCTTCCTGGTTGACGATGCAGGCCGACGTTTCATGCACGGTATCCATGAAATGGCGGATCTAGCTCCGCGCGATGTGGTGGCCAAAGCCATCATGCAACAGATGATCGAAACCGGTGCTCCGCACGTATGGCTTGACGGTCGCGAATTGGGCCAAGAAGTATGGGAAAATAGATTCCCCACCATCCTTGAATCGTGCCGCTTGCACGGCGTTGATCCCGTGACGGAATTGATTCCCGTTGCACCGGCAGCGCACTACGCCAGCGGTGGAATCCTTACTGATCTTTCCGGGCGAACCAATGTTGAGGGTTTGTATGCCTGCGGGGAGTGTGCATGTACTGGAGTGCATGGTGCGAACCGGTTGGCCTCAAACTCTTTGCTGGAAGGTTTGGTGTTTGCCTCTCGGATTGCTCAGCATTTGGCCACCGACCTAGCGAGCCCAGGCGAGCCGAAGCCCGATGAACGAGTCCCTGCCCTTTTGACGCCCGAAGTACGCGAGCACGTGGCCTCGACAATGACTGATGGCGCAGGAGTTTTGCGTTCACGTCGATCATTAGGACGAACGTTGTCGCGCTTACTGGAGCTGCGGTCGTGGCAATCCCAGCAGCCCTGTGTTGAAGCGTGGGAAGCAACCAATGTGCATAGCGTGGCGACGTTTATCGCAGCCGCTGCGCGCGAGCGGGAAGAAACACGAGGAAGTCACTGGCGCGAGGACTTCCCTGAGCCCGATGACCTGCATTGGCGGGCGCGCATTAATAGTCAGTTAGTCGAAGGCACCGTCCACACCACAGTGAGGCCTATTTCATGACACTCAGCAGTGCACTGTCTGACCAAATTCGCGGGGCCGGGCTTGATCCAGCCGATATTGAGGCTGTCATTGAGCGATCCCTGGCCGAAGACTTGGCCGGTGGGGTCGACGTCACCTCGGTTGCCACTGTTCCTGCCACGCAACAGTCAATCTTGAAGTTGGTCGCTCGTGAAAGTGGTGTTGTGGCGGGCGTCGTGGCCGCATGTGCGGCGTTTGAGGTCGTGGGGCAAGGTCGCATTGCGGTTTCCGCCAACGTTGTTGATGGAGCATCAGTAGACGCGGGCAGTTGCGTCGTGACAGCGACCGGGCCCACAGTGGACTTGCTGACAGCAGAGCGAACAGCGCTGAATCTGTTGTGTCACCTGTCGGGTATTGCAACGCTGACTGCTCGCTGGGTAAGTGCAGTCGCGGGAACCGATGCTGCAATCCGCGATACCCGAAAGACTACACCGGGGTTGCGATCGCTGGAGAAGTTTGCCGTGCGATGTGGGGGTGGAGTTAATCACCGGATGTCACTTTCCGACGCCGCCTTGGTGAAGGACAACCATGTTCTGGCTGCGGGCGGTGTTGAGGCCGCCTTTTCAGCGGTTCGCGCCATGTGGCCCGATCTTGACGTTGAAGTTGAGGTCGATTCACTCGAGCAGTTAGACGAAGTCCTTGGTGCTGGTGCGGACTTAGTTCTGTTGGACAACTTCACCGTTGCGCAAACCCGCGAAGCCGTGCGAGCCACAGCTGGTCGAGCTCGACTCGAATCCAGCGGGGGATTGAGCCTGAGTGTGGCTCGAGATTATGCCGAAACCGGCGTTGATTTCCTCGCCGTCGGCGCCTTGACACATTCCGCACCTGTGCTTGATGTCGGCGGAGACCTAGAGCAAGTACGGGAGGCCTGAGATGTTGCTCGCCATTGATGTGGGAAACACCAACACTGTTCTTGGACTGTTTGATGGCGAGAGCCTGCATCAGTCATGGCGGATCAAGACTGATGCTCGAGATACAGCAGACGAACTCCATGTCATGTACCGGGGCTTGTTGGCTCAATCCCCTGACTTTTCTGGGATTGCTTTGTGCTCGACCGTCCCATCCACTCTGCGTGAAATGCGGAGCATGCTCAACCGCTATTACTCGGATATCGAAACGGTCATTGTTGAGCCCGGAACCCGCACCGGTGTCCCCGTGCTTACCGATAACCCCAAGGAAGTGGGTGCGGATCGCATTGTCAATACGCTGGCAACACACCATCTTTTTGGTGGGCCGGCCATCGTGGTGGACTTCGGCACTTCCACAAATTTGGACGTCGTCAGCGACAAGGGAGAATTCCTCGGTGGTGCTTTAGCGCCAGGAATTGAAATCTCCATTGATGCCCTCGCGGCTCGGGCGGCGCAACTGCGCAAGGTGGAATTGGTCAGGCCGCGTTCGGTCATTGGCAAGAACACCGTTGAAGCGCTGCAAAGTGGGGCCTTGTATGGCTTCGCTGGACAGGTCGATGGCTTGGTAGATCGCATTGAAGAGGAGCTCGGTCACGTTCAGGCTGTCGTCGCCACAGGTGGCTTGGCTCCCCTTGTCGTTGAGGAGTCACGCACGATCACCCATCATGAGCCCGATCTCACACTCATTGGGCTGCGTTTGGTGTTTGAGCGCAACACAGCTTCCTAGGCAGACACGGCTAAACTGCGAGGGTGAACCAAGGACCAGAAGTCTCCGATCTCGATGATCTTCCAGAGCAAATGCGCATTCGCCGCGAAAAGCTCGATCGATTGCGGGCGGAAGGCGTAGATCCCTACCCCGTTGGCTTTGCCCGCACGACCACCTTGGCTCAACTGCGCACCGATTTTCCTGATCTCGAACCCGACGCGTCCACCGGCGTAGAGGTGGGCATCGTGGGGCGCGTTATTTTGCGTCGCGACGGCGGCAAGTTGTGCTTTGCTACTTTGCGTGATGGATCAGGTGACCTGCAAGTCATGTTGCCCATCGATACCGTGGGCGAAGACCGGCTCAAGGCGTGGAAGACCGACGTTGACATTGGTGACCACGTAGGCATCATCGGTGAAGTGGTCTGTAGTCGCCGTGGGGAACTTTCGGTCAAGGCCTCGAGCTGGATTATCACCAGTAAGTGTCTGCGTCCGCTGCCCGAGAAGTTCAAGGGTCTGACTGACCCTGAGGCGCGCGTGCGCCAGCGCTATGTCGACCTGATCGTTCGTCCAGAGGCTCGGGAAATGTTGCAGATGCGCGCAACCGCCGTGGCTTCCGTGCGCAACTCGCTCACCACACGTGGATTTGTTGAAGTCGAAACGCCGATGTTGCAGGCCATTCACGGTGGGGCCAATGCTCGACCCTTCACCACCCACATCAATGCCTACGACATGGAATTGTTTCTTCGCATTGCCCCAGAGCTGTATCTCAAGCGTTTGCTTGTCGGTGGAATCGAAAAAGTTTTTGAGATCAACCGCAACTTCCGCAACGAAGGCGCTGACTCTTCACACAATCCTGAGTTCACGATGCTGGAGATGTATCAGGCGTATGGTGACTACAACTCGATGCGTGAGCTGACGCAACAGGTCATTCACGAAGCGGCACTTGCTGTGCACGGGGATCTCTTAGTGCGCCATCGCGATGACGAGGGCAACGTCAGCGAGTACGACATCAGTGGTGATTGGCCGGTTATCCCGATCAATCGCGGCATCAGCGAGGCCTTAGGCGAAGAACTCACGGCAGACACAGAGGCTGACCAACTGCGCACGTGGTGTGCCAGTGCAGATATCGCGCTGGATCCAGCCTGGGGCCGCGGTCAGATCGTCCTGGAAATGTACGAACACCTGCTCGAGTCACGTACGACAGCTCCGACCTTCTATACGGATTTCCCCACCGAGGTGTCACCACTTACGCGTCAACACCGTGAAGACCCGAGGTTGGCTGAGCGTTGGGATTTGGTGGCCTTCGGATCAGAAGTAGGTACTGCCTATAGCGAATTGGTTGATCCCGTTGAGCAACGTGCTCGCCTAACCGCACAATCTTTGTTGGCTACGGGGGGCGATGTTGAGGCCATGGCTTTGGACGAGGACTTCCTGCGCGCGTTGGAATTTGCGATGCCGCCAGCTGGAGGCCAAGGAATGGGAATTGACCGACTCTTGATGATGCTGACCGGACGCAGTATTCGTGAAACCGTGTTGTTCCCCCTGGTCCGGCCCGAATGAGCCAAGTACTCGTTCGTCGCGCTCGGACTGCTGATGTTTCAGCCATCGCTGCTCTCGTTGATCGCTACAGCACCGATCGAATCTTGTTGGCGAAGGCCAAGGTGACCCTGTATGAAGACGTACAGGAATTTTGGGTGGCTGAGGTTGACGGAAATATCGTGGGGTGCGGTGCGCTGCACGTTTTGTGGGATGACTTGGCTGAGATTAGAACGCTGGCTGTTGATGTCGCCATGCGTGGAACCGGCGTCGGTCGTGAACTCCTCGAACAACTAGCCAATGTCGCTCGTGAATTGGGTGTGCGGCGCTTGTTCTGCCTGACTTTTGAAGTCGATTTCTTCAAGCGCAATGGTTTTGATGTCATTGAGGGTGCGCCCGTAGAAGAGGATGTCTTTCAAGAACTCTTGCTCTCCTATGACGAAGGTGTGGCCGAGTTCTTGGACCTGGAGCGCGTTAAGCCCAACACGCTGGGTAACACGCGCATGCTGAGGCACCTGTAACCGCGCATTCACTAAACTTCGACATGAGCGAAACCAGTGCTGAGGAGAATCTGATTTGGCCGCCCCCGGTGTGACGATAAAGAAGCAGCTTCTCAAGCTGTCGAATTATGTCCCCACCTGGGTTGAAGGGCTGGGTCGCAATCCTCGAGGAGTGGTTTTTGCGCCGGGCGCCAAAACCTCATTCTTTTTGCACCCTCGGGCATCACGCCGGCCATTACTCGTAGGCCGTGGTCACGGTCGCTACTTCGTCGGCACAGTGACGGACCACCTCGGTTCTCAGCAGGCCATTCAAGCCAACCTCGATGGCGTGGTTGATGTACTCAAGAACGCCGGAATTGAACATTTCGTCTATGGGACCGCTGCCGGCCAGCACCCCGTCGTGGGTTGTTTGGCGAAAGATCGTGTGGCAGTGGTCTCGGAACTTGTTAAGACCCATGGGCATAGTGGCGCGTACGTCGCGGTAGTTAGCGGCACCGGAATTCGCGCTCGTCGCTACCTCAAGCGTTCGGCTCCTTCGGTGCTGACCAAAGCATCGGTCCTGCGATTCTTTAAACCACAGGTCAGCCCGACCGGGATCCTGCTCAGCGATGATCGCGCGGGATGTGACATTGAATTTTGGCGTTCCAGCGCCGGCGTGTGGACCTCTCCGGTAGCCAATCCCTATGCCACGCAATTGAGTGAAGGCGATCGTCAACGAGCGGACGTCCACATAGGTACGGGCACTTATGACAGTTATTCGGCCTTTGTCCAACCAGATCCGTTTGCTACTAACTACCCCATTGACGTGGTGTACACGTGGGTTGATGGCAATGATCCAGCGTGGCAATCGCGAAAGCGAGGAGCGTTAGGCCAGAACGAAGGTACCGAGCTCAATCCGCTGGCTGCCAATGAATCCCGATTCTCTTCGCGCGATGAACTGAAGATTGGGTTCGCCACATCTATCTAGTGACGGACGATCAGGTTCCGGATTGGCTCGATACGTCGAGTGGTCGAATCACGGTCGTGAGTCACAAGGAGCTCTTCCCGGACAGTTCGGCCCTGCCCACCTTCAATTCGCATGCCATCGAAACCGTCCTGCATCGCATCCCTGGACTTTCCGAGCATTTCCTGTACATGAACGACGATGTCTTCATCGGAAGGCCCATCGCTCCAGACCTATTCTTCTCCAGTGTTGGAGGCCCTAAGTTTTTTCGCAGTACTGCACTTTTTGGCGCAGGGCCTCGCACGGTGGACGATGCTCCTGTTGATGCGGCGGGCAAGAACAACCGTGACCTGTTAGCCGAGGAATTTGGCGTTGCAGTGACGAATAAGTTCAAGCACACACCGCACGCGCTGCGCAAGAGTGTGATTGAGCAAGTCGAGAAGCGATGGAGCGCGGAGGTGGAGCGCACGCGAGTGTCATCGTTCCGCGACCCAGACGACATCGCGATCATTTCGTTGTCGCACTACTTCGGATTTTTCACCGAGCAGGCCACGGCAGGAAACATCCGGTACGAATACGTCAATATCGCACTGGCCAACGTTCGTCAGCGCTACCGAAAACTGTTGACTCAGGATTCCTGGGATGCCTTCTGCCTCAATGACACTGACAATGAGGGCGTGGACATGGTGCGCCAAGAACGCTTACTCAGCGATTTTCTTCAGGCGTACTTTCCAGTGAAGAGTCCGTTCGAAAAGTAGTGCGAACGAGCTCTAGATAATCGGCGGACGACGAAGTGCCGTCATCGCCCAAACGGTTTTCCATTTCATCGGCCTGCGCGGCCCCGCATCAGTGCGCAATCCCTCGCGAAGACCGGCAAACCATTGCCTAAACGACGACCCCAGCCCCAGGCGGGCCATGGTGATTACTGTCCACACTGCCAGGTGGATCACTGCAAGTAGGAGGGGGAGATTGCGCTTGACTAACCACGCCCGATTACGTGCATTCAGTCGCAAGTAATCGGCATGGCGTGACGGGCTAGCAGCGGGGTGAAACATCGAGCAGTCGCTGTCGTAGGCAATCCGCCAGCCGGCGTCCATCAAACGCCACGCCAGATCAGATTCCTCATGACCGTAGAAGAAATCACCAGGAAACCCACCGACATTTTTGACAGCACTCGATCTGATGGCGCATGCGCCACCAAGAAAAGCGGTCACATCGGATGAGATCAACGGATCGCTCTTTCCCAGTCGCGGCACATGGCGTTGTTCGGTAGCCAAAGTGTCGGGATCAAGGATGCGAAATGAGATAACTGCTAAATCCGGCTCAAGGGCAAAGCGCGATCGCACATGATCGGCCACCGTGTTGTCGCAGTACCAGCCGTCATCATCGAGGAACAAGATGGCATCTGACTCGGTGTGTTCGATGCCGACATTGCGGCCCTCGGGAATTCCTACATTTTCGGGAAGCGCCATGGTGCGCACGTTTGAGCGAGGAGAATCGATGGGCGTGCCATTACCGATGAGCAGTACATCGATGGGGTCACCGGTTTGATTCAGTGCACTGTCAATGGCCCGCTCAAGTTCGGCAGGACGAGTACCCATCGTCAATACGACGCAGGAAAGTCTGAAGGAACTCATCGCAGTCTTTGAGAAGACAAGATGGAAACACGGTGATGGCAGCGGTGGCGGTAAAGGATCCGGTGGCGGCATCAACGATTGCTGCACCCACGATGATCAAGGAAGCTTCCACAGCGCCCAGGATCTTGTGGTATCCCAGCATGGACGCAAACTTTCGCGCGGTGCTGAGAGCGCTAGAGCGAGGGACAAGGTCGGCGTCGGTCATCGCCGGCAAACCTGACGCAGCACGAGCCGACAAGACGAGGTCAGTTTCGGATTTGATCAGGACCACGCCCAATGCTGCTAAAACTCCGATGGTGGCGAAGGTTTGCCCAGACTCGGCGGCAGCGCGGAATCCAAGGCCGACCATCAGAGCGGCCTCAGTGAGGTAGTGGCCGACGCGGTCGAGATAAACACCGGTAGGTGAGGTGCGCTTGGTCCAGCGAGCGACTTCGCCGTCGCAGCAGTCCAAGAGCAAGTACAACTGAATGAGAACGACAGCCACGATTGGGCCGGCAACACCGGGTATGAGCAGTGCGGGAGCTGCTCCGATGCCACAAGCGATCATTAACCAGGTGATCTGGTTAGGTGACCAGCCGAGCGCAAGAAAAACGCGGGTGAGGTAGAGCGAAATCCGACGCATATACAACCGACCAGCCCAGTGCTCGCCGTTTCGACGATCCATGGTTGACGCTGGCTGGCACACCTGGCGCAATTCCTCAATGGAAGGCTTGGACAAACTCACGCACCTTCTCTCCGATTGCTTCGTGTGACAGGTCTAGGTGTTCCAGGATGGTGTAGCGCCCAGGTCGTGTAGATGGAGCATGCACAACCGCTGCGATGAACTCGTCAGTAGTCAACCCTAGGTCCTCAGGGAGCACTGGCATCGCATGCTGGCGCAAAGCGCGTGCGAGATGTTGCGCGGTGGGTTGATCACCTCGCAGGAATGAGGCGAAAACCGCACCAACGCCGACTTGAAAACCGTGGGGCTTGGATTTTTCGGGAAACAGTTGATCAATGGCGTGCGAGATCTCGTGACATGCGCCCGAACAAGGACGGCTGCTGCCACACATCGTCATGGCGATGCCGGAAAGTACGAGGGATTCGGCTAAGGCGATGAGAAAATCGTCATCCTGCACGGCTCCGGGGTGGAAGAGCATCGTGTCGGCCGCCGTCCGGGCCAGAGCGACGGCAACACCATCAACCGTTTCGCCGGTAGCCTCATGCGCCAACTCCCAGTCCGCAATCGCGGAGATATTGCTCAAGATGTCACCAATGCCCGCAGAGAGCATGGCTGGTGGAGTGGATTTCAAAAGATCGAGATCGACGATGACTGCAACGGGCGGAGTTACACCAACAGAGGTGCGACCGGTTTGTGCATCAAGGATGGAAACAGGTGATGCCAATCCATCGTGAGCGAGGTTGGTAGCGATAGCGATTGACGGCCACTGGTTAGCAGCAGCTACAAATTTGGCGATGTCAAGGATGCGACCACCACCCACACCAATGACCAGATCAAACCCGGTGGTGCGAAGTTCAGTTGCAAGAATTTGCGCGGCCTCTTCGGTGCCATTTTCAGCAGTCACCCACGTCGCATCGGGCACCAGTTCACGCAACTGTGCTGTGACTTCCTGGCTGGAATTTTTACCGGCGATAACGACAATTCGCGAACCTGGGCACAGTGCAGGATCAGCGAGGATGTCAGAGAGAGTGTTCAGGGTGCCGTGACCAATGTTGACCACGGAGGGAGCCGCGACCAGTCGGCTCAGCTCCGGCATGCGATGTCCTTTGCTCGTTCAAGATCCTCGAGGTTGTCCACTTCGATCCAGTCAACCGTACCGATGGGCGTCAAAGCCACCTGGTGACCTCGATTGACCAGTTCTTGGTAGGCGTCCTCGTAGTAGAGGTTGGGATCGCGAGTAAAGGTTGCTTCCAAAGCATCACTGAGGGCAGCACCGAAGTTCGGTCCGACGAGAGTGACTCCGATGTACTCACCAACTGCGCTGGTCGGTTCCATCAACTTCGTGATCCGAGAAAGCCACCCAGATGCATCGGTTTGAACTTTCATTTCCTCGTCAGCGAGAACTTTCACATTGTCAATGGCCAAGCGAAGGTCGTGCGGTTCCTGAGCGAGCAGGGTTTGTTCCACACTCACCGGGTGCAAGGTGTCTCCGTTAGCCAGGAGAAATCCCGAATCGAAGTAAGACCGAGCGCACCACAATGAGTACGCGTTGTTCCAGACCTCGGCTTTGTCGTTAAATACGACATCAATGGTCAGGCCGTACGTGGTTTCAAATTCGATGCGTCGATCGTCGATGGCTTCTTTGCGGTAGCCCGCGACGATGACTGCTTCTTTGATGCCGACTTCGGCAAAGTTGCCCAACGTGCGTTCAAGAATGGTGGTTCCATCACCGAGCGGCGCCAAGGCCTTAGGAATGTTGTCTGTGACTGGGCGGAGCCGACTCCCAGAGCCCGCAGCAAGGATCATGCCGATCATGGGTGTGCCCTTATCCGCGGGGGGCGTCAGAGTCAGCGTGGTAGGCCGCCAACGCTTCTTCGAGTGGGGCATCCAGCTTGAGGTCACCCTTATTCATGTACAGGCCACGGTTGCAAAAACGTCGCAGGTCTCCATCGCTGTGAGAAACCATGAACAACGTGCGACCTTCACTGAGCATGGAGTCCAGTTTCTTGTAGCACTTTTCGCGGAAACGACGGTCACCAACAGCGAGGACCTCATCGACCAACATGATGGGTTCGTCTAGTTGGCTAATGACGGCAAAGCCAAGCCGAACCTTCATACCGCTAGAGAAGTGGCGAAACGGTGTGTCAACGAAGTCTTCGATTTCTGCAAAGTCCACGATTTCGTCAAAGCGATCTTGAATGCTCTTTTTACTCAGACCGTGCAAGCCCGCAGTGATTTGGATGTTGTCTCGAGCTGTCAGGTCAGCGACGAATCCTCCGGTGAGTTCAATCAGCGGTGCCACACCACCATTGACGGTGACCTTGCCATTGTCGGGAAGCAGCACGCCGGCGACGAGTTTGAGCAGCGTGCTCTTGCCCGAACCATTAGCCCCGATCAGTCCTACTGCTTCTCCGGGTTGGATCTCAAAGTTCACGTTATTGACCGCCCAGAAATCGCCAGGAGGTGTGCCAGTCTTTCCCTTGAAGAGGGTTTCGCGCACCTGACGGTGACGACGACGATTGCGGTGGAACCGGATTCCTAAGTTTTCTGCGGAGATGACGGGTTCAGACATCTAGATCTCCTTCAAGGCTGCACGCTCAAGGGAGCGGAAGACGAAAATACCGAGAGTAAAGACGACCAAGGTAATGACGGAAGCGGTGATGAACGGACCCCAGCTAGTGAATTGATCCGGAAAGAAGCTTGCACGAATCAGGTCAATGATTCCGCTGAAGGGATTCAACGAGTACAAGGTGCGGAACTTTTCGGGAACATCGGTGATGCCATAGATGATGGGCGAGAGGTAGAACATGATGCGAAGGATGATGCGTACCAAACGTTGCATGTCAGTGAACAAGACGGTGAGCGGAGCCAGGATGAGACCCAGGCCAATCAAGAGCAGCCCTTGAACCAGTAGGGCAAGGGGGAGCAACAGCAGGTACCACGAAACCTTGGCGCCCGCGAAGATGGCGAAAGCTGCGATGACGGGGAGGCTGAACAAGAACTCCATGAACTTCGAAAACACCACCCGCAAAACCCATACTTCGCGGGGAATATTGCTGGAGCGAACAAGTTTTGCTTCGGCGGTCAGAGCCCGTGTGCATTCCTGAATCGAACTGGTGGCCCAGGTCCAGGGCAGCAGGCCGGCCAGTAAGAACACGATGTAGGGAGATTCGCCGACCCCGGCCCGGACAAAAATGACGGTAAAGACGAACCAATAGACCAACGCTGACAACAGCGGGTCAAGGATTGTCCAGAGGTAACCCAGCACTGAGGTGCTATAGCGAACCCGCAGGTCGCGATTGACGAGAAGGGCGATCATTCCGCGTGATCGCCACAGCGCCACCCAGCGCGAAGACACCGTGGAAGCCCTCCTCACCATGGGAAAACAGGCCTGATTTTTGCCCTTGTGAACGGTAGCACCCACGCCTGCCGGCACCCACGCTCGTGTAGAGATGTCGCGGGAGTCTTGGGTCTCACTGCCCTATCAACAGGGGGGTCTACTCCGGGTCGCGCGAACCTAATGCCAGGTCGGTCGACCGAGTTGCTGCGAAGACCCGCACTCCAACGGCAATCTCCGTCATCAGGATGAGGACAGCGCCTGCCAACGTGATGAATTGAACGCCCCAACCCCAGCCAGCTTGAAGCAACGGGGCAATGACAAAAACGCTCATCTGATACTCAATGCCGCTAAAAAGGTGGAGCCGGATGCGGTACTTGGCAAGCGTGGTCTTCAAGCTAGGAGAGGCGGAGGAAGTCCGCTTAGGGCTTTCGGTTGAACCACGGTTCGCATCCAGGGCCGCTGACATGGCTTGCGTTAGTTGTTTGGCCTGGGCAGCGTTGAGATAGCGAACGAAGTTCAAGGTCAGAAAGACAAACCCCAGATACAGGTATGCGTTGTTGTCGGTGGCATGAAATAAACCGCCGAACAACCCAATCGTGCAGGCGATGTCCTTGGTGCGGTCAAGAAAGAAATCCACCCACGTGCCCAAGAAGCTTTGCTGAGATTTCAGTCGAGCGAGTTTGCCGTCCATGCAGTCGAAAATAAAAGAGAGGTGAAAGGCGATAGCTCCCCAGACAAGGTAGATGGGGGTGGCTTGCCAAAAACATAGCGCGGCAACCAGGCCAGCGATGGCGGCGATGAAAGTTAAGTGGATAGGCCGTAGCGACGTGCGGTTGGCGATAGGCAGCAGCAATCGGCCAGCGATTGGATCAATAATCAGGACGGTCCACCAAGCATCCCGTGGCTTATAGGTGGCTTTGATGTCGTCCAAGGTGTACTGGCGGCGCATGGTTGTGCCTCCGGTGTGACGCGCACTGAATAGGAGTTGTCAGCGTACCGGCTGGCCTAAGCAGACGGTTCGGAACTTCGGTGGGTGATCGCGTGGCGTGATGGGATTCTTCCGGTTTTCGCTCCGTCAGTCGTAATACTGTGCGCATGACTGAAGCCACCCTCACGCCAATGACTGAACCCGACAACGCGGCCCGCTACCGTCGCCTTCGAATCTTCAACATCCTTGTAGGTCTGGCCTTTGTGGCCCAGATTGCCGTCATCCTTAAACTCAGTAAGCCATTGAGCATTCCGTTGGTTCTGGGATACCTCAATCGGGACCCGCTGATCAATCCCAACGTTATTGCCAAGCCGGTCGAAGTCATTTCCATCGGAATCGCCAGTTCAGTGGCGATTTTCCTGGCTTGTGCCGCCCTAGACCACTTATTGGTGGCTTTCCCCCTGCGGTCTTGGTACGAGCGCCAGCTCGGGCGT
Organism: actinobacterium acAMD-2; assembly: GCA_000754455.1. Classification (GTDB taxonomy): domain Bacteria; phylum Actinomycetota; class Actinomycetes; order UBA12327; family UBA12327; genus AcAMD-2. The sequence continues at coordinate 23,136 of JNSE01000029.1, forward strand.
CGCGCCAATTATGCGCGATGGATTGAGTACACGTTCAGCTCTTCACTCATGGTCGTCTTAATCGTTGTTGTCGTCGGGATTCGAGACCTAGGCGCGATCATTGCGATCATTTCGACAAATAGCGCGATGATCTTGTTTGGCCTATTGATGGAACGAAAGGAAACACCAGGAAAAGCTGACTGGAGTGCATTCTGGTTTAGCTCTGCGGTGAGTTTGGCGCCGTGGATCATCATCTCCTTGTTCCTCACGAAGGCCAGTCCGCCGGCTTTCGTCTTCATCATTGTGATTCTTCAGTTCATCCTGTTCTTCTCGTTTGCCGCCAACATGGGTCTGCAGTACAAGCAGGTGGGCAAGTGGAAGGACTACGTCTACGGCGAGTACGCGTACATCATTTTGAGCATCGTGGCCAAGTCGCTCTTGGCTTGGTTGATTTTCGCCAACGTGCTGCGTCCTGCTGGCAGTTAAACCTCGGGGGTCATTGGTCTCCTGTTCGCGCAGGGCGCAACAGGGGTAAAACCGCCATTTTTCAAGCGGGGTAAGGGCTCGTGAGCAGTTTCGGCCCTTTTGACGAGGCTTCACGCGACGGCTTCTGCGAGTAAGGTGAAGTCATCGATCGTCAGGAGGAAATCATGTTCGAGAGGTTTACCGACCGGGCCCGCCGTGTGGTGGTTTTGGCACAAGAAGAAGCCCGCATGCTCAACCACAACTACATCGGGACCGAGCACATCCTCCTGGGTCTGATTCATGAAGGCGAAGGCGTTGCCGCCAAGTCGCTGGAGTCATTGGGCATTTCTCTTGAGGCTGTGCGCAGCCAAGTTGAAGAGATCATTGGTCAAGGCCAACAAGCTCCCAGCGGACACATCCCCTTTACTCCGCGTGCGAAGAAAGTTCTTGAGCTGTCGTTGCGTGAAGCCTTGCAACTTGGCCACAACTACATCGGCACCGAACACATCCTCTTGGGATTGATTCGTGAAGGCGATGGAGTAGCAGCACAGGTGCTGGTCAAGCTCGGCGCAGACCTGAACCGCGTCCGCCAACAAGTCATTCAGTTGCTGTCGGGGTACCAAGGCAAGGAACCAGCCGCCTCTGGTGGCCCAGCCGAAGGCACACCTTCTACCTCGCTGGTCTTGGACCAGTTTGGACGCAACCTCACCCAAGCTGCCCGCGAAGGCAAGCTGGACCCGGTTATTGGGCGCGAAAAGGAAATCGAGCGCGTCATGCAGGTGCTCTCACGCCGCACCAAGAACAACCCCGTCCTCATTGGTGAGCCCGGCGTCGGCAAGACCGCCGTCGTTGAAGGGCTAGCTCAGGCCATCGTTAAGGGCGAAGTACCCGAGACATTGAAGGACAAGCACCTCTACACGTTGGACCTTGGTGCTCTGGTGGCGGGTAGCCGTTACCGCGGAGACTTCGAAGAGCGCCTGAAGAAGGTGCTCAAGGAAATTCGAACTCGCGGAGACATCATTTTGTTCATCGATGAACTGCACACCCTCGTGGGTGCCGGCGCGGCGGAAGGCGCGATCGATGCAGCGTCCATTCTCAAGCCCATGTTGGCTCGTGGTGAGTTGCAGACCATCGGTGCCACCACGCTGGATGAATACCGCAAGCACTTGGAAAAGGACGCCGCTCTTGAACGACGTTTCCAGCCCATCCAGGTACAAGAGCCTTCGTTGGCGCACACCATCGAAATCTTGAAGGGCCTGCGCGACCGCTACGAGGCCCACCATCGCGTATCAATCACCGACGAGGCCTTGGTCTCGGCTGCCACCTTGGCTGATCGCTACATTTCTGATCGCTTCTTGCCAGACAAGGCGATTGACCTCATTGACGAGGCTGGCTCGCGCATGCGTATTCGTCGCATGACCGCACCGCCGGACTTGCGTGAGTTTGACGAGCGGATCGCGAACGTGCGCCGTGAAAAGGAATCAGCGATCGATGCCCAAGACTTTGAAAAGGCTGCCGCACTGCGCGACACCGAAAAAAACTTGTTGCTCGAAAAGGCCGAGCGTGAGCGTGAATGGAAGGCCGGCGACATGGACGTCGCTGCTGTTGTGGATGAGGAACTGATCGCTGAAGTGTTGGCCATCGCGACCGGCATCCCAGTCTTCAAGCTCACCGAAGAAGAATCCCAACGTCTGCTGCAGATGGAAGGCGAACTCCACAAGCGCGTCATTGGCCAAGAGCAAGCCATCAAGGCGTTGTCTCAAGCCATCCGCCGTACTCGTGCTGGCTTGAAGGACCCCAAGCGTCCAGGCGGATCGTTCATCTTCGCCGGTCCATCGGGTGTGGGTAAGACCGAACTCGCCAAGACCTTGGCTGAGTTCCTCTTTGGCGACGAAGACTCCTTGATTCAGCTCGACATGTCCGAATTCAGCGAGAAGCACACGGTTTCGCGTCTCTTCGGATCGCCTCCCGGCTACGTCGGTTACGACGAGGGTGGCCAGTTGACCGAGAAGGTCCGTCGCAAGCCGTTCTCTGTGGTCTTGTTTGACGAGGTGGAGAAGGCGCACCCGGATATCTTCAACTCGCTGTTGCAAATCCTTGAAGACGGGCGCTTGACCGACAGTCAAGGTCGAGTTGTTGACTTCAAGAACACCGTCATCATCATGACGACCAACTTGGGTACGCGTGATATTTCCAAGGGCTTTGGAATGGGCTTTGCCGCTTCTGGCGACACCCAGTCGTCCTACGACCGATTGAAGTCCAAGGTCAACGAGGAGCTCAAGCAGCACTTCCGTCCTGAGTTCCTTAACCGCATTGACGACACCGTCGTCTTCCACCAGTTGAGTGAAGCCGAAATCGTTCAGATCGTTGATCTGATGATCGCCAAGCTTGATGCCCGCATGCAAGATAAGGACATGGCCATCGACCTCACCTTCGATGCCAAGGCGCGGTTGGCCGCACGTGGCTATGACCCGGTCTTGGGTGCTCGTCCGCTACGTCGCACGATTCAACGCGATATCGAGGATGAACTTTCCGAAAAGATCTTGTTCGGTGAGCTTCGCCCCGGTCAGATTGTGTTGGTTGACGTTGCGGGTGAGGGCGAGGATGCCCACTTCACCTTTACCGGCACCACAAAGGGCGAAATGCCAGACCTGCCACCGGTTGAAACCGCAGAAAGCGGTTCCTCGGAGTAGATCAGGGTTGCTCTCAACCTAGGAGGTTGACATGAGCGAACCAGATTTTGAGTCAAAGGTGGCGATAGTCACCGGAGGCGGATCGGGTATCGGCGCGGCCTGCGTGCAACTTCTTGTTGAACGCGGGGCCAAGGTGTTAGTCGCGGACGTGGATCCGGTGGCGGCGGAAAAGGTGGCAAGCCAGTTCCTGGAATCGGCGCGACCTTTCGCGGTCGATGTCAGTGACTCGCAACGTTGCGAACTGATGGTGCAGCGCGCCATCGATACGTGGGGCGGCTTGCATATCGCCGTGAACAACGCCGGAATTGGTGGAGAACAAAACCCCATCGGCAGTTATAGCGTTGAAGGTTGGCGCTCGGTGTTGTCGGTCAATCTTGATGGTGTCTTCTATAGCATGCGTGCTGAAATCCCAGCCATGATCGAATCCGGCGGTGGCTCGATCATCAATATGTCGTCGATCTTGGGCTCGGTGGGATTTCCAGCAGCCGGCGCGTACGTTTCAGCGAAACATGGCGTTGTCGGTCTCACCCGGGCGGCAGCTCTCGATCATGCGGCGCAATCCATCCGCGTTAATGCAGTCGGACCTGGATTTATCGATACGCCCTTGCTTAGCCAGTTGTCACCGGAGATGAAGGCTGGCTTGAGCAGGATGCATCCGCGTGGGCAGATGGGAAGTTCACGTGAAGTCGCTGAGCTTGTAGCGTTTTTGGCTAGTGATCGCGCGGCCAATATCACTGGTTCGTACTACACCGTTGATGGTGGGTACACCGCGCAGTAGCCCTATGAGGGTAAGGAAAACGTGCCATCCTCACAAACGTCTATCAGGCCATCGGCGACCAACGAATCCAATGCACGCGCGCGTTGTACGGGCTCGGGCCAGGCTTGATTGAGTAGCCCTAGTTCAACCGGACCGTCGCTGTCTCTCACGACTGCTAACAGCTGGCCACGGCATTGGCGGTCAGTGCCTTCGTAGGTTTGACCCTTGCGAGCCGGCCCTTGCCATTCGGGCTTCCCGTTTAGCCGCCACAGGCACTCGGTGCGAATGGGGCAGACATCGCATTGGGGAGAACGTGAGGTGCACACTAATGCACCGAGTTCCATGACGGCTGCACTGAGTCGGGCTGAGGTATGGGGATCAGTCGGCAAGAGTGCGTCAGCTCGTGTGCGTTCGCGTTCAGTGATGCTGGTTGTCGTTGCGAATTGCACGCCATCAAAAACCCGAGCATGCACTCTGCGCACGTTGGTATCCAACACAGCACAACGTTGCTGGAAAGCAAAGGCTGCGATGGCGGCAGCGGTGTATTCGCCCACTCCGGGCAAAGATCGCAACTGGCTGAGAGTCGAGGGAATTTCCCCACCGAATTGTTCGTCACACATCACTGCAGTTGCGTGGAGCCGCAACGCACGACGTGGATAGCCCAACCGACCCCACATCACGATGGCTTCGCCAGGAGTGGCGTTAGCGAGTGCGCTGGGTGTGGGCCATCGCTTCATCCACTGCGCAAAGGGTTCCAATACTCGACTGACGGGGGTCTGTTGAAGCATAAATTCACTCACGACCACGGCCCAGGGACTAGCACCCCGCCAGGGGAGGTCACGCTCGGCGAGATCAAACCACTCGAGGAGCCGCAAGCGCACTTCACGGGTGGTCTTAGGCGTGAGCACGGGCCCCACGCTAGGGGATCAGGGCTTTTGCGCAACCACAGTGCCCTGTCCGGTTTTACCCTCTCTACTCTGTTACCTGTGTCTTCCCTGCTCAATCCCGTAGGTGATAAGCCTGCGCGCGTGTATTGGCGCCGCCGCATAGAAATTCTTGTGGTGCTCGTCATCCTTGTGCTGTTTGTCGGCAAAGCATGCAGCGGCGGTAGCCAGCCCGTTGCGGACAACACACCACTCCCCGCAGAGACCACCACGAGTTCGGCCATCCCGACGCCATCGGCCTCGACGGTCGTAAGCGCATCACCGACCTCTTCGCCCAGTGCTACTGCTACCCGAACTCCAGCCAAGGGCGAATGCAAGGACTCTCAGGTACGCGTTTATGTCACGGCAGAAAGCTTGGAGAACACCGTAGGCGGACCGGTTCTGATGCGCTTTGTTGTCGCAACGAACAGCGACACCACATGCTTGCGCGATGTGGGTGGCTCACAAAATGAAGTGCGCATTACTTCTGCCGGTGGAAAGCGCGTCTGGTCATCGGATGATTGCAGCCCTGGTGGCGCCGCCAATGTCCGACCGATTTCGAAGTCGTCGCCTTATGCGGTGACGGTGGAATGGAATGGAAAAGTCAGCAAGCCTGGCTGCAGTGGATCAAAGCCAGAAGCGTCAAACGGTTCGTATGCAATCGTGGCTCGCAACGGCGACGTGAAGAGTGAGCCAGAGCCACTGATCTTGAACTAGAGCGGTTAGACGTAACGCTCAAGGATCGACGAGTCAGCTAAGCGGGACAAGCCTTCGCGTACCGTACGTGCCCGGTTTTCACCGACACCTTCCACAGCCTGCAAGTCATCGATGCTGGCGCCCAGCATCTTTTGCAAGGAGCCGAAGTGCTCCACGATGCGCTCGGCAACGGGTGCGGGCAGCCGCTGCACCTTGGAAAGCAACCGGAACCCGCGTGGGCTGAGCGGGAGTTCAAGGTCGGTGCCTGGGTGGCCCAGCGCCTTGGCTACCAAACTGAAGTCGAGGAGTTCCTCTGCCGAAAGCTCAGCCAAGGCGTCAAGTGAGGCTTGAAGTTTGCGGCTTCGCTTGCCAGTGCCGGGCAGGTAGTCACGGGCGATGAACTCGCGTTCGTTATCCATGCCGGCAGAGATTTCGTCATGCTGGAGTGACAACAAGCGCCCATCAACTCCGAGTTCAATGATGTAACCACGAATTTCAGCCGCGATTCGCAACACCATTTCAATGCGCTGGGCCACCACAGCAACATCTCGGATCGTGACGAAGTCGTCGATTTCCAGAGCGGTCAAGTTGCTCGCCACTTCGTTGAAGCGCTGCTTGTAACGCTCAAGCGTGGCTAGGGCTTGGTTCGCACGAGACAAAATCGTGTCTGAATCCTCAAGTACATAGCGACGACCCGCAACATAGATGGCGATCATCTGCATGGACTGTGAAACCGAAATGACGGGGTAACCCGTTTGCTTGGCTACTCGCTCGGCCGTACGGTGGCGGGTACCTGTTTCGTCAGTGGTGATGCTGGGGTCAGGCACCAGCTGGGTGTTGGCCCACAAAATCTTTGAAGCAGCAGAGTCGATGACCATCGCCGCATCCATCTTGGCGAGTTCGCGCAGTTGCTGTGGCGAGAACGGCACGTCCAGAGCAAAGCCACCGCTGAGCAGACTGTCCATGCTCTTGTCGTAACCAAAGACAATCAGCGCACCGGTGCGGCCACGCAAAATGCGCTCAAGGCCATCGCGCAGTTCAGTTCCAGGGGCAACCGCGGCAAGGGTTTCACGAAGGACTAGTTCTTGGTCGATGTCACCGGCCACGATGATGGGTCCTTCCCCTGTGCTGCGTTCCTTTTGTTGGACTATAGCCCTGCATTAAGCGCGGGTTCGACTCGGATGAAGGGAAATAACGAGAACATGTGCGCTGGTGTTTACGCGATGGTGTCATGGAAGACGTTGACTGTGGCGGGCGAGACTCTTAAGCGCTGGAAGCGGCCCGAATCGCAGTAGAAATGTCGCTGGCTTGCAGAACCTGCAGGCCGGTGGGGACCTGTGGCAAGTCACCGCTGGGAATGATGGCTTTGGTGAAGCCCAAGCGGTGAGCTTCGGCTAACCGCCGCTCCACACCGGCGATGGGGCGTAACTCACCGGACAAGCCCACCTCGCCCATGGCAACGAGCCCGGGGAGTAGAAGGCGATCGGTAGCCGCTGATGCGATGGCCAAGGCAACGGCTAAGTCCACTGCTGGCTCCTGGAGTTTGACTCCGCCGACAGTGGCAGCGAAAACATCGTGGGGTGCGAGGACGACACCACCGCGTCGTTCTAGGACGGCCAAGATCATGGCCGTTCGTGAGGAGTCCAGGCCGCTGGTCGTGCGTCGAGGTGAATTGAGCGCAGAGGGCCCGACGAGGGCTTGAACTTCGGCGACGAGGGGACGCCGGCCTTCGAGGGTGACGGTGACACAGGTTCCGGCAACAGGATCATCGCGTCGGCTGATGAACAATCCGCTGGGGTCAGGCAGTTCAACGATGCCGGTATCAATGAGTTCAAAACATCCCACTTCATCGGTCGGCCCGTAGCGGTTCTTGGCCGCTCGAATCATGCGCAGGCTGTGATCGCGGTCGCCTTCAAATTGCAACACCACATCAACCAGGTGCTCAAGTACGCGAGGTCCGGCGATGGTCCCGTCCTTGGTCACATGACCGACCAGAACCGTGGCGATGGTGCGTTCTTTGGCAATCCTGATTAAGGCTCCTGCCACTTCGCGGACTTGAGTGACACCACCAGCGGCACCATCGAAGTCTGCACTGGCGATGGTCTGAACCGAATCCACGATCAACAGGGTGGGGTTGACTGCATCTATGTGAGCAACGAGCGCAGAAAGGTCAGACTCAGCTGCCAAATACAACGAGTCAGCTAGGGCGTTGATACGTCCGGCCCGCAGACGTACCTGGGCTGTGGATTCCTCTCCGGTGATGTACAGGACCGTGCCACCGGCTCGCGCAGCTTGAGCCGCAACCTCCAAGAGCAAAGTGGATTTGCCGACGCCAGGTTCACCAGCGACGAGGACGACGGCACCTTCAACGAGGCCACCCCCCAACACGCGATCAAGTTCGCCCACACCAGTGGGCGTGGCTTTGGCTGACTCAATCCCGATTTGTCCGATCGGCAATGCGGGTTCAGTCACGGCACCAGCGCGTACTTCGCGCAGCTTGGGTGCGCCAACTTCCGCGACGGTGTTAAAACTTTGGCACTCACCGCATCGCCCAGCCCACTTCGATGTTTTCCAGCCACATTCGCTGCACGCGAAGGCGGGACGCGCCTTGGAGGTTGCCATGGCTAAAACCTAGGGCAGTCCCCTGACAAAGGGCTCGTTAACTCGGGTCAGCGGGGTGTGGCGCAATGAGCGGCAAAAGCGGCCGCACGGCTTTGATGGCTTCGCGCGCATCGCAGAGCTCAACCAACTTCTTGTAGGCCTTCTTGCCTAGCAATTCGGTGAGCTCGTCCTTCGATGAGAGGTAAAGAGGCTGGGTGGCTTGGTGGGCTTCGGGGTTTCCGGTGCAATACCAATCAAAATCGTGTCCGCCATCGCCCCAGCCAGGGCGGTCGTACTCGCCGATGACCATGACGTTGCGCTCATCGCCGTTGGCCAATTCGACGGTGTCGTAGGTGCGACGAATGGGGAGTTGCCAGCAGACATCAGGCTTGGTCTCGACGTGGCTTACACCTTTAGCTGCCGCCAGGTGGTGCAGCGCGCAGCCGCCGCCGCCAGCAAAGTCGGGGTCGTTGTTGAAGATGCAGGCGCCATCAACAACGCGCGTCTTGCGATCGCCGTCTTCGTCTTTTTCAACCCATTGCTCGGCCTGGCGCTGCCACATCTCAGGGGTGAGTTCGGCCACTGCTTTTTTCACTCGTTTTTCATCGGACTTCGCACTGAAGTGCGCACCGTGAACACAACAGCCCGAGTCGGGCATCGATGCATCGATCCCCTTGCAACCGTTACCAAAGATGCAGGAAAAGCGAGACGTGAGCCACGTGAGGTCAGCACGAATCAGCTGATCCTCGTCAGCGGGATCAAAGAACTCCACCCATTCACGGGGGAATGTCAACGGAACCTCAGGCACGCGGACACCTTACGCGGTTAATCGCGGGAGTGGAAGGTAGCGTCAGACATGTGCGATTAGGAGTGCTCGATATCGGATCAAATACGGTCCACCTGTTGATCGTTGACGCCTATCACGGGGCGGCTCCTGTGGCGACGGCCTCGCACAAGCTGGAATTGCGTCTATCCGAGCACGTTGACGCCGATGGGTCCATTGACGAGCCCGGAGTCGACTCGCTGATCTTCTTCGTTCGCGAAGCGTGTGAGTTTGCCGAGGAAGAGGGCGCTGAAACGGTCGTGGCCTTTGCGACCTCGGCCATGCGCGATGCACCCAATGGTCGCGCAGTGCTCAAAAAGGTGCAGCAAGCAAGCGGCGTGGAAGTTGCTGTCTTGTCCGGTGATGATGAGGCACGGACCACATTTCTGGCTGTGCGACGGTGGTTCGGCTGGTCTTCGGGTGAACTTTTCGTTGCCGACATCGGTGGTGGATCGTTGGAACTCGCCCTCGGCGCGGACGAAGAGCCTGCGATTGGCTTGTCATTACCCCTTGGTGCAGGTCGACTCACTCGGCAGTTTGGTAAAGCTGGCGAAGTGGACTTCAAGGGTCTGCAAGCGATGAAGCGATTTGTTGACGATGAAGTCGGCACTGTTGTTGATAAATTCGCGGAACAAGAACTCGTTCGTCATTTCGTTGCGACATCAAAATCTTTTCGCCAGTTGGCTCGAATTAACGGTGCACCGCCGAGCTCGGAGGGGCACCACATCAGTCGGTTGCTCAAGCGCAGCGGTCTGGATGGCATGGCCGAGCGCTTGGTTGACATGCCATTGGATGAACGCGCGAAGTTGCCCGGGGTTTCTCGCGGACGAGCCCAGCAATTGCCTGCCGCTGCGGTAGTGGCCCAGAGTGTGATGAACGCCTTCGGCATTGATGCCTTCGAGTTGTGCCCGTGGGCCCTGCGAGAAGGCATGATTTTGCAGTATCTGGACGCAATGCCTGTGCAACACCACCGTGCATAGCATTTCCAGTGTCAAGATAGAAATCCTGATCGAACGGCGACCAAAGGACACCTTGTGAATCAACTGACCTTCGTGGGTGGCGGTCGCATGGGGGAGGCGCTCATTGCCGGTGCCTTGCGGGGAAGTTTTATGCCAGCCGACATTTCGGTGGTCGAGCCCGATGGCGCACGCGCGCAGATCCTTACTCAGTCCTATGGTGTTGAGGTCTCGGCCGATCCGTCATCAATTGCTCGCGCATCCGTTGTAGTTTTAGCTGTCAAGCCTCAAGTACTCATGCAGGTGTGTGAACAACTCGCTCCACATCTTTCACCCAACACATTGATCATCTCGATTGCAGCCGGCGTACGAACTAGTGCGTTGGAAGCGGCTTTGCCACCGGGCCTCGCGGTGGTCCGCGTGATGCCTAACACCCCTGCTTTCGTCAATGAAGGGATGAGCGTCCTGAGTGCCGGCTCGCAAGCCTCTGAGGCAGACATGGCGCGCGTTCGCGAACTATTTGAGCCGGTCGGAAAAGTTCTCGTTGTCGATGAGTCGGATCAAGATGCTGTCACCGCGATTAGCGGAAGTGGTCCGGCGTATTTCTTTTTCCTGGTGGAGGCCATGGAGGCCGCGGCGGTGGGGCTGGGGCTCTCACCAGAGGTTGCCCATGTGTTGGCGGTTCAAACGGCCCGCGGCGCAGGAGTGATGGTGAGCCAAAGCGCTGCCTCTCCGGAAACGTTGCGGCACAACGTGACGTCGCCCGGTGGCACGACGGCCGCTGCTATCGCTCAACTCGACGATCACCAGGTCAAGCAGGCTGTTGAGAGTGCAGTCAGGGCTGCACATCAACGTTCCATTGAGCTGTCCTGAACCGCACGTGACCTAGGCCACCGCTGTGAACGCGCGAGCGCGTCATCCCCTGCCTACGATGGGGTAGTGAAAACACATCGTTTGGGATTTGTTGTGGTGGTTGCTGTCCTAGCCCTGGCAGGGTGTGGCGCAAATCAAGACACCGGTATTGAAACCGGTTCCGTCATCACGAGTTCGGTGTCGGAATCTGTTGAAGCCGCCGGTTCAATTTCGGCAAAAGCGGTCGTGACCATTTCCAGCCCTGCCTCGGGAACGATCGGCCAACTGTTTGTTCGCGACGGACAAAAGGTGCGTAAGGGCCAAAAGCTGGCCGTTATTTCTTCGCCTTCTACGCAAAAGCAGCTAGCGCAAGCGCAGTCTGCAGCGCAGTCCTCGTCCGTTTCCATCCCGACGCCAACCGCTACTCCTGCAGCAACCGCACTGGCCCAGGCCGATGCGACGGCGAATGCTGCTTTTGATGCGGCACAAACGGCGATTGATGCCCTCCCAGCCGGACCGGCCAAAACTCAAGCACAAACTGCGCTCGCGCAAGCCAAAGCTCAATACGCCTTAGCGCGCGTGCAAGTTAGCTCCACGACGTCGTCAACCAATGATGCACTCACGAATGCTCTGGCATCCATCTCACAACTTGTTAACGCGCAAGGAGGGACCGCTGACCTCGCAGTAACTGCTGCTCGCGATGCGGTCAAAGCTCTGACCATTCGAGCGCCCATTTCCGGCATCGTCACCTTTGACGCGGTGGCGAATGCAAGTTCAAGTGTTGCGTCTGGTGTCTTGAGTCAGCTACCCAGTTCACTTCAAGGTCTGGCCTCAAGCGTCCTTGGCGGCGGCGGTGGCAGTTCGGCCTCGTCGAGTGGGTCTTTGATTAAGGGGTTACCGGTGTCTTCGGGCCAACCATTGTTGACGCTGACCGATGTAGCCGGCTTGACCTTGACAACGCAGGTTGATGAAACTGACATCTTGCTCGTCAAGACTGGAATTAGGGCCAACGTGCAGTTAGACGCGGTTCCCGATGCGACCTATAAAGGACGCGTCACCAGTGTGGGCGTGACTCCGTCAACGTCATCGCGTGGCGGGGTCTCGTATGTCGTGCGGTTGTCGTTTGGCAGCGGAACTACTGCCGAGGGGCTACGTGCCCCACGGCCGTTACCAGGTATGAGTGCGGTCGCTCAATTGCAGGTACGTACGGATCGGGCTGCTATCTCGGTTCCTGCGTCGGCGGTTTTCCGTGATCAGGGATCTGACTCGGTGTGGATCGTGGTGGATGGCGTTGCCAAGAAGCGGGTCGTGCGTTTGGGTGCGCAAGGCGCCGACACGATCGCGATTGCTTCTGGATTGAAGGTAGGCGACACGATTGTGATTCGCGGTGCTGATCGTGTGCGCGAGGGCCAGTCACTTTCATGAGCGAGCCCGCAGTTGAGGCAATTGACGTCACGCGTTCCTATGAACTTGAAGGTGGCGTAGTCGTTAATGCTCTCCGCGGAGTCTCGTTACGCATTGATACGGGTGAATATGCAGCCATCATTGGACCGTCGGGTTCAGGCAAATCGACTCTGATGCACCTGTTGGGCTGCCTGGATCGCCCAACTACCGGTGCGTTGCGCATTGCCGGTACCGATGTCTCCAGTTTGGATGACACTCAACTGGCCCAACTGCGCAATGAAACGATTGGTTTTGTCTTCCAGTCGTTCCAACTACTGCCACGTATTAGCGCTACGGCCAATGTGGCTATGCCGTTGGTGTACCGAGGCACCAGTCGTGCTGAACGTATTGAGCGGGCCCGGACAGCATTGGAGTCAGTGGGGTTAGGGCATCGCCTTGACCATCGACCCACCCAACTCTCTGGTGGTGAGCAACAACGCGTAGCTATTGCCCGAGCACTTGTTTCGCAACCCACGCTGTTGCTCGCTGACGAACCGACTGGCAACTTGGATACGCAAAGTGGCGTCGATGTGATGCATTTACTCGAGCAGCTGAACACCGATCACGGTGTTGCCGTGATTTTGGTGACACATGACCACGAGGTAGCGGCTCGTGCTCGACGTCGGATTCGTATTCGGGACGGCTTGATTGAGTCCGATGATGGCGCACACTCGGTCGCTGATCAATCGGTGGCGCCATGAGGTTCGCTGAAGCTTTTCGGGTCGCTCTTGATGCTCTGCGTGCTAATCGCCTGCGCAGCATTTTGACCATGCTGGGTGTGATTATCGGTGTCGCTGCCGTGGTGATCTTGGTGGCCATTGGTTCGGGAGCAAAAGCTGAAGTAGAAAAGCAGGTAGAGGGCCTGGGCTCAAACCTGATTCTTGTAGTGCCCGGGAGTTTGGAGATTGGGGGAGCACCGTCAGCTAGTCGCCTGGAGTTAACCGATGTTGAGTTGTTGGGACGAGCGGTCGGAGATGCCAGCGCGGTTGCCACCACTGTTCAGTCAGGCGAATTGGTCCGGGTGGGCGACAAGGAAGTCTTCACCACGATTAATGGCACCAATGAAACCGTGGTTAATGTCTTTGATCGCCCCATCGCACGCGGGCGTTACATCTCGGCCGCCGATGTGGATACTCGGCGACGCGTTGCTGTCTTGGGCTCATCGTCTGCGCGCAAGCTCTTCGGCGATGTGGACCCGATCGGGCGGCAAGTCACTATCGCTGGCGTGCGTTTTCGCATTATCGGCACTTTTGTTGATGTCGGCTCAACGTTTGGTGTCGACCGTAATGCTGAAATCCACGTGCCAGTCACGTCAGCGCAACGACTCTTTGGTGTCGAGCGCATTGATGCGCTCGCGGTAAAGGCTCCAACCATCGACAGTATTCCGGCGATCCAAAAGCGCATTCTTGATGCGTTGGCTGAGAAATACCCAGGAGACAAATTCTCGGCTGTTACGCAAACTCAAATCTTGGGCACCATTGGACAGATTCTCGGACTGCTCACCTTGGTGCTAGCGGCTATTGCCGCGATTTCCTTGCTGGTAGGTGGCGTCGGGGTGTCCAACATCATGCTGGTGTCAGTGCGCGAACGTACCCGCGAGATTGGCTTGCGGAAAGCCTTGGGTGCTCGCCAGCGCGACATCCTCGTGCAATTCCTGATTGAGGCAGTCCTCTTGACCTCCATCGGTGGGCTGATCGGGATTGCGCTGGGAGTGGGTGCATCGCTTGCGGCCTCGGCCCTGTCCCCATTGCCGGCCGAGATTTCGTGGTGGTCACCTCTGCTGGCCTTTGGGGTATCGGCAGCGGTGGGAATCTTCTTTGGTGTGGCGCCAGCGCGTCGAGCAGGTCGCCTGGACCCTGTGGTGGCATTGCGCACGGAGTAGCGTTGGTTCAATGAGTGAGTCAGTCGCGATTGTGTGGGATGACGCGATGGTCGCCTATGACTTTGGTCGTGGCCATCCGCTGTCGCCCATTCGCGTTCGCTTGACCATGGATCTTGCGCATCAGTTGGGATTGCTTG
>JNSE01000030.1 GCA_000754455.1 actinobacterium acAMD-2
CGCAGATTTGGAGAAAACAAAGTCAGATTCGTCCTTGTACACCGTTCCGGTGATGGTGAAGTCACCACCGTTTTCCACCAATTTCGATGTATCAATGTTGGCGATGCCGATCTGGCCCTCAGCACAAAATCGGAAAAAGCCCGTTGACGTGATAATCGTCCCAGGGATAGGAGCCGCACCAGAGAGCGCAGGCACGGCGAGGATCGCCGTGATGCCCAAAAGCACGATCGTGAGTCGGCGGCGGCGCACGTGGTTCCCCTATCAATGAATCTATGGACACTTAACCTTTTCAAACGGATACAGGCGCAACAAGGGGTTTGGATTACATTCCGGCAACGGATTGATCAGCCCAGATCTCGCCCGGTGCCCCTGGGTGCGAGAAGATGACCAGATGAACAGCCTCCACGCCCAGATCCAGCGCGCCGACCAAGCCGGGATTGACGCTGCCGTAGCCGTTCTTCGACAGGGCGGGCTGGTAGTTCTACCGACGGAGACGGTGTATGGCCTGGGCGCGGATGCCACGTCTGAACTTGCGGTGGCACGGATTTTCCAAGTCAAGGGTCGCCCTGCTGATCACCCGGTGATCGTTCATGTTCTGGGGGTGGACGATCTTGATGTGTGGGCTGTCGATGTTCCGTCGTATGCGCGTGAGTTAGCCCAAAGGTGGTGGCCTGGTCCCATGACCTTGGTGTTGACTCGTCGCCCAGGGGTGGGTGAAATCGCAGCCGGTGGGGCACCCACGATTGCTCTGCGTAGCCCGTCGCATCCGGTCGCGCGCGCTGTCATTGAACGATTGGGTTCGGGGGTTGCGGCGCCATCGGCGAACCGATTTGGTCGCGTGAGTCCAACAACCGCACATCATGTGGTGGAGGAATTGGGCGATGTACTGACGGCTTCTGACCTAATCCTTGATGGTGGTGAATGCGCGATCGGCGTGGAATCGACCATCATTGATTGCACCGGAGCAGAGCCAATTGTTCTGCGTCCCGGTGGAGTGACCAATGCTGATATCGCGCAAGTAGTGGCTCTTTCGAGTCACACCGTGAGTGACCTTGACCGAGACATTCGAGCGCCGGGAACCTTGGCCGCTCACTACGCCCCCACGGCGCGAGTGTTGTTGGCTGAAGAAGCGGAAGCCGATGCAGTGATTAACGCGGCGCCAGCGGGTGAAGTAGGCCTGCTCTCCATGGTCACCTTTGAGCCATCCACAGACCGTGCAATCCACCGCCTCGTGGCGCCCGGCAACGTTGATGAGTACGCGCAGGACCTCTATGCGGCGCTGCGCAGGGCCGACCAACTCGGACTGGTCGCGGTCGTTGCGGTTTTGCCACCGGTCGAGGGCATTGGTGTGGCCGTGCGCGATCGATTGCAGCGAGCAGCGACCGGATCTGCGGTCTAACTGGAGGCAGGCTCCAGCACACATCACGTGGTGGGCCGCCCGGGGCTTGAACCCGGAACCCACGGATTAAAAGTCCGTTGCTCTACCAATTGAGCTAACAGCCCGCCTCCGAAATCGGAGTGGACTAAGCCTAGGGGGCGGGTTTATGACCTTGGTGATCAGCGTCCCAGAGCAATCCGCCAAGATGGGTTTATGCGTCTAGATCATGTCTCTTATGCGGTCCCTGCTTCTCATCTCGCTGACGAGGTTCAACGCCTTGGTGCAAGCGCGGGTGGGATCTTTCGCGACGGTGGTCGCCACCCTCGGTTTGGTACGCGCAACTTTGTTTTGCCACTGGCTGGCGGGTCGTATCTCGAAGTAGTCGCGACGCTGGATCACCCAGCAGCAGACCGCGCACCTTTTGGTCAAGCCGTGAAGCATCGTGCAGAACGCGGTGGCGGATGGATGGCCTGGGTCTTGGCCGTTGATGATGTCGAGCCAATGGAACAGCGCTTGGGTCGTCCTGCCGTTGACGGCATGCGTCACCGACCTGATGGCGTTGACCTGACGTGGAAGCAACTGGGAATCAAAGACGTGATGGAAGATCCACAAGTCCCGTTCTTTGTCCAATGGCTCAGTGACGCAGCTGATCACCCCAGCGCAGGCGCTGGTGAGCTTCCTCGCATTGAGCGTTTGGAAATTGGTGGCGATGCGGCTTCGGTCACCGAGTTCCTTGGTTCATCAGTGGACGCGATTGATGGTGTGACCATTGATTTTGTTGACGACGAGCCTGGATTGGTTGCGGTTCACTTGGCTACCCACCGAGGATCAGTGCGGCTCGACTGATGACCAGCCCTAGCGATCAGGTGGCTGAACAACAAGCAATCCTTGACGGGCACCCCCGCCCAAGCTTGCGTAACTAAGCAAAACGGGTGGGATCAACCCACTGATCGGACCAGCCTGCGGTGCCTGTGAGTGCCTCGCGTATGCTTTCGTGGGTTCCCAACGGACCTGTGCAAACAGGATTTCGTGAGCCCCCATCGTCTAGTGGTCTAGGACGCCGCCCTTTCAAGGCGGTAACACGGGTTCGAACCCCGTTGGGGGTACGCAAGTACCTGTTCGACCAGCACCCTGGGTGCTGGAGTAGTAAGCCTCACGGATTCGTCCGTGTTTGGCCCCGTAGCGCAGTTGGTTAGCGCGCCGCCCTGTCACGGCGGAGGTCGCCGGTTCGAGCCCGGTCGGGGTCGCCAGGACACCCATTGGGTGACCTGTTCGGTCAGGTAGCTCAGTTGGGAGAGCGACCGCCTGAAAAGCGGTAGGTCGGCGGATCGAACCCGCCCCTGACCACCAGTTGTGCGCAATGTCGGATGAGCCATTCGGCTGATGCTGAATCAACGTATGACCGCTGTACCAGCGGAATCCCCTGTGTTGGAATGAACAAGATATTTTGCCGTTCCTAAAGCTTTGAGGGATCTCGACATGGGTTTAAACCGACGACTTGTTGGAATTGTTTCTGCCACTGCTGTCCTTGCTGCGGTGCTCGTGCCGCTGGGGGCAAGTACCGCACAAGCAGCACCGGTTGGCCCTGGCTTCACTCTCACCGTGCCCGATCTGCAATACATCCTTAGCCAAATCAAGATTGCGGAAGCTCACAAGGCAGCTGATAAGCCGGCAACGTGTACGAGCGGTAATGGGTTGACTGTTGCGAACTGCGCGGTACCTGGCACGAACCCGTACGTCCCTGGATCCTTACTCGCTACAGACCTGTCTGACCCTCGCCTCGTGAACGGTCTGCGTCAAACGGATGGACGCAACAACAACGTGGTCAACGGATTCTCTACGTGGAATGGTGTGCGTTACACATCAAGTGCAGGTCAGTCCACCTGGGGATCAGCAGACCAAGCCTTCCCCCGCGATACGCCCGAAAACTGGCGCTTGACCGACACGACCAACAATTCCTTCGGCCCGGTGGGTTCGACCTATAACCCTTCGTCGCGACCTACTAACTTGATTGACCCAGAGCCTCGCGTCATCAGTAACTTGATTTCAGATCAATCGGCGTACAACCCAGCCGCCGTTGCTGCCTCCGGTGCCGACATCAGTGGCCTGACTACTGACCAGCAAAAGCAGGACACCCAGCTCTTGATTGAAAACACTGCTCCCGACGGGGGACAGGCAGCTCCGTATAGCGGAATGTTCACGCTGTTTGGGCAATTCTTTGACCATGGTTTGGACTTGGTCGGCAAGACGAGTGCTGAAGTGGTCATTATCCCGCTGAAGCCGGATGACCCGCTGTACCGCGAAGGCGAACGCAACAACTTCATGGTGCTCAACCGCACGGTGCTGGACTCCAACAACGCTGGCACCAACACCACCACGCCATGGATTGACCAAAACCAGACCTATACCTCGGCTCCTTCTCACCAAGTGTTCTTGCGTGGCTATGGGTGTGGTGGCGCGTCGTCCAGCGCTGCTAACTGTGCGGTTGGCTCCGCTCCTGTTTCAACCGGTGATCTGCTTGACGGTGCCATCACGCACAACTTGGCGAACTGGGGCGAGATCAAAGCGCAAGCTGCCAACAAACTGGGTATCGAACTGACCGACTACGACGTCACCAATGTTCCGCTGCTCGCCACGGATGAATTTGGTCGTTTCTTGCGCGGCCCCAATGGCTTCCCGCTTGTTGTCCTCAAGAACGGTTCGTTGCTTGAAGGAAACCCGGTTTCTCCCATCAAGTTGGTGAACTTTGCCAATGCCGCCAAGCCTGATGACCTGATTCAGCGCACGGGGCATGCATTCCTTGACGACATTGCCCATGGAGCGGGACCGAAGTGGGCCTGGAATGGCTCAGCATGGGCTGCCACGCATAACACAGCCTTGCTCAACAAGCACTTCATTACCGGCGATGGTCGAGGCAACGAGAACATCGGCTTAACCTCGATTCACACGGTCTTCCACAGTGAGCACAACCGCTTGGTGAAGGACATCAAGTCGATCGTCAGCGCGAATCAGGGTGCCGCTGCTGGTGCGGGCACCTTCGCGTTTTCGGACTGGCGAGTGGGCAACTCCGCTGGTGCGGAATTCAATGGCGAGCGTTTGCTGCAGGCAGCTCGCTTTGTCAACGAAATGGAATATCAGCACTTGGTATTTGAGGAATTTGTGCGCAAGGTGCAACCAGGTGTCCGTATTTTCGGTGGCTATGACCCGTCCTTGAACCCGAACATTGTTGCGGAATTTGCTAACGCAACGTATCGCTACGGTCACTCGCAGTTGAATGAGACGGTTGATCGCATTGCTGCTGACGGTACGGACACATCAATCTCCCTCATCGATGCATTCCTGAGTCCAGATAAATTCAACAATGTTGATGGGCAAGTGCTCACCGCTGACCAAGCGGTCGGACAAATCGCGCGTGGAATGTCCAAGCAGCGGGGTAACGAAATCGACGAGTTCGTCACAGGGGCATTGCATAACAGCTTGCTCGGTTTGCCACTCGACTTGGGTGCCTTGAACATGGCGCGAGGTCGCGATACGGGAATGTCCTCGTTGAATGGCACGCGCCGCTCATACTATTCAAAAACTGCTGACGGTTCGATGGCTCCGTATGGCTCGTGGCTCGAATTTGGGCAAGCGTTGCGCCACCCCGCTTCGTTAATCAACTTTGTGGCTGCCTACGGCACTCACCCATCCGTTACTGAGGCTACGACGGTTGCGAGCAAGCGAGCGGCCGCAACCTTGTTGGTCAAGGGCGGCGTGGGAGCCCCTGCTGATCGTGGTGAGTTCTTGACTAGCCAAGGCGCCTGGATTCCGGTCAACGACAAAGCAACCACAGGTCTAGAAGACATTGATTTGTGGATCGGTGGACTGGCTGAGCAGCGCACGATGTTTGGCGGAATGCTCGGAAGCACTTTTGACTTTATCTTCCGCACACAGATGGAAAACCTGCAAGACAGTGACCGTTTCTACTACCTCGGTCGCCTGCCTGGCATCGGCCTGGCTAACCAAATTGAAGGCAACTCGCTGGCTGAAATCATTCAGCGCAACTCCGATGCTGAAGGTTTGCCGTTCCTCATCTTCAATGCCCCGTCGCAAACCTTTGACATGTCGAAGTCCTCGCTGACTTACCCCGACATCACATTGGTGGGTGGAGCGACTTGGGTGTACGGCGGTTCAGAGCACGTGGTGTTTAACGGAACTGCTGGCAACGACAGCGTGTGGTCGGGTTCGGGTGACGACACGATTCGTGGCAACGATGGCGATGACACAGCTACTGGTGGGCCTGGGGATGACAGCATCATCGGCGGCCTTGGTGATGACACCTTGAGCGACCCATCGGGACTTGACGTCGTGATGTCGGGTGATGGCAGCGACTTCATCAACACCGGAGGACCTGGGCTGGATGTTTACATCGCAGGTGCAGGAGCCGACTTCACTATGGGTGGTGGCTATGGCACCGAACAGCTCGGTGGAATGGGCAACGACTTTATGTACGGCGGAACCGACGCTGACGTGGTCAGCGGCGATGAAGACTCTGACTGGCTCGAAGGTGGAGTGGGTAACGACACCCTGTCCGGTGACCTTCCGGCGCTCTTTGGTGTGGACCTGGCCCCACCGGGTGACGAAGTGATCATTGGTGACAGCGGAAGCAACCTGCTCAATGGTGATGGTGGCGTGGACATCATGGTTGGAGGTACGCAAGGAACGAACAGCGTTCTCGGCGGCCTTGGCTTTGACTTCTCGACGTATTACAACCCTCGATCCATGTCTGCCCACGTTGCTGACTTGTCTTTGATTGCACCCCCGCCAGGCGACCCAGCCTTGGGCCTGCAAGATGCGTATCTCGACACGGAGGCGCTGTCCGGTGGTGACTTGAATGACACTTTGTCTGGCGATGTCCGCACCACGTTGTCGGTGGTGGGCACAGTGGGTGACACCTTGAATGCAAACGATATTCCCAAGATCTCCGGTTTGAACACTTTGCTGGGTGGAAGCGCGGCATTTAACACTGGTGACATCCTCATCGGTGGTGGCGGTTCTGACACTTTGCAGGGACGTCAAGGCAATGAAGTCATGGATGGCGATGCCTACCTGCAGGTGCAAATTTCCGCTCCTGCTTCACCAGCTATTACCGGCACGACGACGGTTGACCCAGCAGATGCATCGCGAGTACTTGTTGACAGCATGACCCAGCTCACCAGCGCTGTGAAGAAGAATCACTTCACCGTCTCTCAATTGCGCATCGTTCGCTCAATCAAGTGGGCCAAGCGCACCACGGAGCTTGATGTCGCGGTGTACAACAGTGCGCGCGCGAACTTCACTGTTGTTGCCGGGCCCAATGGCACGGTGCGCGTTACTGACAACACGGCTGGAAACCTCAATGAGGGCGTGGACACCCTGCGCAACATGGAGCGCATTCAGTTCACCGATCAGACGGTCAATATCTCCGCTCCCAGCGCACCACGAAACGTGGTAGCAACCTATGACGAAGCCAACCTGCGTATCCCAGTCTCGTGGAGTCAACCAGCGGCCAACGGAAGCTTGTTTGCTGTGACGGGCTACACGGCTCGTGCGTTCAAGGCTGGAACCGATGTATTGGTCGCCAGTTGCAGCACTGGCCAGGCCGGCCGTAATTGCAACATCTCGGCGAACGCCAACGGAATCGTGGCCTATGACGTTGATGTCGTGGCGACGAATACTTCAGGAACTGGGGTTCCTGGACCCAACCCGCCGATCACACTGATCGTCCCAGGCGCGGTCACGGTACCGAGTCAGCCGTTGAATGTTTCCGGTATTGCCAACAACAGCTCGGTGGCATTGAGCTGGACTGCCCCAACCGATAATGGCGGAGCTGCCATTGATCGCTATGTCGTGACATCAACGCCAGGTGGAACGGTGTGCACCGTCAACATTGTTGCTCCCGCAGTTGCGCCAGCGACAAGTTGCAACGCAACCGGGCTCACTAATGGGACGACTTATACCTTCACCGTACGTGCCCGCAATGTTGCTGGTGACTCTTTGGCTTCGGCGCCATCGTTGGGCTTGACGCCACGAACTGTGCCCAATACACCAGGAGTCATCAACGGAACCGTGGGTGATCAATCGGTGCAGTTGGGCTGGAGTACACCCAGCGACAATGGTGGTTCACCCATCACGGTGTACAAAGTTTTCCAGAACCCAGGTGGTGCGCAGGTCTGTAGCAACGTCATCGTTCCGCCCGCCGCTGCACCGTCAACGAATTGCACTGTCTCTGGTTTGACCAATGGTTCGAACTACACCTTTACGGTCAGGGCGACGAACGTCGTCGGTGACTCCAATGCTTCGAGCCCATCAGCCACCTTCACACCACGGGCAGCACCCACTCAACCGCTAAATGTGGTGGGAACCCCTGGTGATCAGTCCATCACCGTCTCGTGGGATCGCCCCGCAAACGATGGTGGGTCAGCAATCACGAGTTACGCGGTGAATCAAGCCGGCGCTGCCCAGGTGTGCACGGTGGTTCCGGCCGCGCCCGCTGCCGAGCCCGTAACCAGTTGTGTGGTGTCTGGTCTGACCAATGGCACTAATTACGCCTTCACGGTTCGTGCAGTGAACAGCGCGGGGACGTCACAAAGTTCTGGTCTGTCGACCCCGGTATCTCCCCGAACGGTGGCTCTGGCTCCCACATCAGTCACCAATGCAGCGCGCAATGCAGGTGCAACGATTTCTTGGAACGCGCCAGCATCCGATGGTGGATCTGCGGTGACTGGTTACAAGGTGTTCGCTAGCCCTGGTGACCTGCAGGTGTGCACCGTGAACATCACGCCACCATTGCTTGAACCTGCTACCAACTGCATTGCTAATGGATTGGTCAACAGCACGCCCTACACCTTCACTGTCAAAGCGGTGAACGCTGCAGGCGACTCGTTGCCATCAGCCCCATCGCCAACCGTCACTCCTGACGGCGTAGCGCCAACGGCGGCGATGGTTGCGCCTTCTGGTGTGTTCCAAATGGGTCAAACCATTGGATTGACCTGGAGTGCTTCGGATGCGGGTACCGGTGTACAAAACACCGATGTTCGGTACTTCCGAGTGCGCGCCGGTGGTGGAACACCTGATTCATGGGAATTCTTGGTTCAGGGAACGACTGATCGCAGTGCAACGTTGACCGGCGCGGCGTGGGGTTATCGCTACTGCTTCCAAACGCGCGGTCACGATGAGGCGGGAAATGATGGCGCCTGGTCGGCATCCAAGTGCACCAATGTGGTCGCCGACTCACGTTCGTTTGCTCGATCTGGGTTTGCCCTGAAGACTGCCTCTGGCTATATCGGCAACAGCTACGAGACCACCACGACCAAGGGCGCATACCTGCTGTCTACGAGCTCCCAGACGGTGCGTCAGGTGGGCGTGGTTGCCATGAGGTGCTCCAGTTGTGGTCTGGTCAAGGTCTACGTCGGTGCCACCTACGTGGGGCAGATATCTCTCTACAAGTCCGGTGTCTCCAGCCGCTCCATGGTCCTCTTGCCCCGCTTCACCAGTAGCAAGGTGGGCCGGATCAAGATCGTGGTGGCTTCAACCGGCAAGACGGTGCGTCTCGACGGAGTGGCAATCTCGGGCTTCTAGGATCTGTAGCCCGTTGCTGGCCTGCGGTTTGCCCTAAGACTTACCGAGGGGGGTGCCTGCCTAGGTGGGGCCTACCCCCTAGGGTTCTAGGTAGGCACGCAGCCGTGCCACACCCGTACTCAAGGAGAAGTCTGTGAACCGCAGTGAATTGGTGGCCGCTGTTGCCGCAAAGACCGGTCAGAGCGCCAAGGACGTTGACGCTGTCCTCAAGGGTTTTGCCGATGTAGTCGCATCCGAACTGGGCTCGAGCAAGAGCGCCAAGGTGAGTCTGCCTGGCTTCTTGACCTTCGAGACCGGCTTCCGCAACGCCCGTACCGCCCGTAACCCTCAGACCGGTGCTGAGATCCAGGTTGCCGCCACGCACACCGCCAAGGTGTCAGCTGGCTCAAACCTCAAGGCTGCGGCACAAAAGAACAACTAAGTTCCACCCAGCACTTCTACGCGCCGTCAAGGGCGCTCATCGCTTAGGCGGTGGGGTCATCCTTGGCGGCGCGTTGCTGTGGGATGCCTTCGAGCAATTCCCGCACCTCGGACTCGCGATAGCGGCGATGCCCACCCAGCGTGCGAATGGCCGAAATCTTTCCCGCCTTGGCCCAGCGGGTGACCGTCTTGGGGTCGACTCGGAACATCGCCGCCACTTCGGCAGGCGTGAGCAGGTTTTCTGCCTCGGATGAGTCGTGGACCATTGTGTAAATCCCCCTGTAATTGATTGCTGATGCCCATCCTGCCTTACGGGCCGTGAAACTTAGGTGCTTTTGGGCGAAAGTTCCGATCCCGACCGAATTGTCTCGCCTGCCCTGAATGCGTAAAGGCGCCCTTTGAGGGTAGCCTTAGGAATGTTCCCGTAGCGGCCCGTGAGGGCCACCTGAGCACATGAGGGGGTCGAGCCATGGGGCGCGGCCGAGCCAAAGCCAAGCAGACCAAGGTCGCTCGCGAGTTGAAGTACGCCTCCAGCGGGACCGATTTGGACGCCCTGCAGGCGGAACTTGCTCAGTCTTCATCGCAATCAAGCGCATCGTCTAGCGATAGCGAATCTGATGACGACACTACCTACGAGTACGACAAGGACAACGACTAAATCAGTTCGTGTAGTCGCCTTGTAGTTGAGCTGAACCGCCGCCGCCGCCCTTTGCGGGAGCATCCCCGAGTTCGCCGTCTTGGCGGTCGCGAATTTCACCGGTTACCCAGGCGCTAATTCCACGCTGGGCTAGGAGCGACAAGGCAGAATCCACACTGTCAGGCGCAACGATCGCCATCATGCCGATGCCCATGTTGAGCGTCTTTTCCAACTCGACGCGGTCAACATTTCCGAGGTCGCCGATGGTGGTGAATACCGCAGGTGGCGTCCACGTACCGCGACGAAGATCGGCGTGTAGGTGTGTGGGCAAAACGCGAGCCAAGTTGGCAGCGATTCCGCCACCGGTGATGTGGGTAAAGGCGCGCAGTTCAATCGAGGCGTCGCGGGCTAGAGCCAAGCAGTCCAGCGAGTAAATCGCGGTGGGCTCAAGGAGTTCGGCACCTAAGGTTCGGCCAAACTCAGGTACGTCGCGGTCTAGTGACCATCCGGCGATGGTGAAAAACACGTGGCGGGCGAGCGAGTAGCCATTCGAGTGCAGGCCGCTTGACGCCATAGAGATCACCACGTCACCAGCACGAACGCGGCCTGGTCCCAAGAGCTGGTCGGCGTCGACAACTCCTGTGCCGGCTCCGGCCAGGTCGTATTCATCAGGCCCAAGCAAGCCAGGATGCTCGGCGGTTTCGCCGCCAACGAGTGCGCAACCAGCCTTTTCGCAACCTGCAGCGATTCCGCTGACAATGGCCGCAATGCGCTCGGGCACTACTTTGCCAGTGGCGATGTAGTCGGTCATGAACAACGGTTCAGCGCCACACACCACGAGGTCATCAACAACCATCGCCACAAGGTCGAGCCCAATCGTGTGGTGAATGTCCATGGCTTGGGCGATCGCCACTTTGGTGCCGACGCCGTCCGTCGAAGTCGCTAGTAGTGGCTTGGCATAGTTCTTTACCGCTGAGATATCAAACAAGCCAGCAAAGCCGCCGAAGTCGCCGACCACTTCCGGGCGACCGGTTGCCTTGATCGACGCCTTCATGAGGGCAACGGCGCGCTCTCCTGCTTCTACGTCAACGCCGGCTGCGGCGTACGAGGAGGTCATGGGCGACTCAATGCATCGCTTGCACCGCCACCTACGAGGTCAATATCAACCAACGTGGTGGTTTCTGGGGTGTTCTTGGCGGTGAGGGCTGGTTCAGGAATTTCGACGGGGTAGACGCCATCAAAGCAGGCCCGACACAGGTGGTCCTTCTTGATCGTCGTGGCATCAACGAGTTCTTCAAGAGAGACATACGACAGCGAATCGGCTCCGATAGAGGCCCGAATGTCATCCACAGTCAGGCCGTTGGCAATCAGCTCTGCGCGGCTCGCAAAGTCAATGCCGTAAAAACAAGGCCACTTGACGGGGGGAGACGAGATTCGCACGTGTACTTCGGTAGCGCCGGCTTCGCGCAGCATGCGCACTAGCGCACGTTGGGTGTTGCCACGCACGATGGAGTCGTCAACAACGACGAGGCGCTTGCCTTCGATGACATCGCGCAGCGGGTTGAGCTTGAGACGAATACCCAGTTGGCGAATGGTTTGGCTGGGCTGAATAAAGGTGCGACCAACGTAGGCGTTCTTGACCAGCCCTTGCGCGTAAACGATGCCACTTTCCTGCGAGTAGCCAATGGCGGCTGGTGTTCCAGACTCGGGGACAGGAATCACCAGGTCTGCTTCAACCGGCGCTTCACGCGCGAGCCTGCGACCGACTTCGACGCGTACTTCGTTGACGCTAACACCGGAGATGGTGGTATCTGGTCGAGCCAAGTACACATATTCGAACAAGCAACCCTTGGGCTCAGGTTCGGCGAAGCGTTGTGAACGCAAACCGTTTTCGTCGATGGCGATCAGTTCGCCAGCTTCAATCTCGCGCACGAAACTAGCGCCGACGATGTCCAAGGCCGCTGTCTCGCTAGCCACCACCCAACCGCGCTCAAGGCGACCGAGCACCATGGGGCGAATTCCTTGAGGGTCCCTGGCTGCGTACAGGGTGTTTTCATCCATAAAGACCAAGCAGAAGGCGCCGCGCAGTTGGGGCAGCACCTCCATCGCACACGATTCCAGCGATCGTTCTGGGTGAGCGGCCATCAAGGCCGCGATCAGGTCGGTGTCATTGGTGGCTTTGGGCGTGGTGGAAAAACTCCCAGGGAAATTCAATTCCCCGGTGTTGCGCAAGTTGTCAAGAATTTGTGCGAGGTCACCGGTGTTGGTCAAGTTGCCGTTATGACCAAGGGCGATGCTTCCGGTTGCTGTTGCACGGAATGTGGGTTGTGCGTTTTCCCATACTGATGCACCGGTCGTGGAGTAGCGCGTATGACCAATCGCGAGGTGCCCGCTGAGTGATTCGAGCATGCCTTCATTGAAGACTTGTGAGACCAAACCCATGTCTTTGTAGACGACAATTTGATCGCCATCTGAAACGGCAATACCTGCGGATTCTTGTCCGCGGTGCTGAAGTGCGTAGAGACCGAAGTACGTAAGTTTGGCTACTTCTTCGCCCGGCGCCCACACTCCGAATACGCCACAAGCATCCTGCGGTCCCTTGTCGCCAGGGAGCAGATCGTGGTTGAGGAGCCCATCGCCTTTAGGCACATCCGCAGTCTATCGGCTAGCCCATGGGCATGGATGCTGCAGCCCGCCCGGCGTCGCCAAAACGACCTGGCTTCTTGGGACCGCCATCGCCACCTTCACCCTGATCGTGGTCCTCATCCTTGGCTGGCATGGGGACCACGTGCCCATCGCTGAGGATGATGCCGTCTTCAAACCTAGCCTCGATGGCTCCACCACCAAACTGCTGCTCGTACAAGTCGGCGTAGACGCCACCGTGGGCTAGAAGCTCGTCATGCGATCCATGCTCGACAATTTGGCCGTCGTTGACGGCAAAGATCACGTCCGCCGAGCGAATCGTGGACAGACGGTGGGCAATCGCGATCGTGGTGCGGTTCTTCATCAAGGGCTTTAACGCTGCCTGAACTAAGCGCTCATTCGTGGTGTCGAGAGCTGAGGTGGCTTCATCAAGGATGAGGATGCGGGGGTTCTTCAAGATCACGCGTGCGATGGAGAGCCGTTGCTTTTCACCACCGCTGAGGCGGTAACCGCGTTCACCAACCATGGTGTCGTAGCCCTCATCAAAGGTGAGAATCCGGTCGTGGATCTGAGCGGCTCGGGCGGCAGCCTGAATCTGCTCGTCAGTGGCTTCTGGGTTGGCGTAGCGCAGGTTCTGGTTGATGGTGGCGTGGAAGAGGTAGCTCTCCTGGGTGACCACTCCGATGGCGTCGGCCAGTGAGGTGGCCTTGAGGTCGCGGACGTCGTGACCATCGATGCGTACGGCGCCTTCGGTGACCTCATACAGGCGCGGAACCAAGTAGGAAATGGTGGTCTTACCCGCTCCGCTGGGGCCGACAAAGGCGGCAAGCATGCCCGGCTCAATGGTGAAGTCCACGCCTTTGAGGGCATAGGTCGGTTCGCCCTTTTTCGGCTTGGGATCGTAAGAAAAGCGCACCGCATCAAATTCGATACGACCTTGGACGGGTTCGGGAAGGTCAATGGCGTCGTCTTTATCAACGATGTCGGCTTCAACGTCGAGATAATCAAAGATGCGGTTGAACAATGCAAGCGAACTCGAGATCTCCGTGGTGCTTTGCAGGAGTTGGCCTAAGGGGAAGAAGAGTCGGGTCTGCAATCCGGTGAACGCCAAGATGGTGCCGGCGGTGATGACGATTCCACCAGTGTTGACGTAGCCAGTGACGATAAACACTGCGACGGGCAAGACAGAAAAGAACGACGAGACCACGATGAAGAATCCGCGGCCAACAATTTGCTGTTTGACTTGAAGGCGGGCCAGGATCGAACTTTGCTTGCGGTAACCGTCAGAAGCACCGGCTTGCTGGCCGTTGGACTTGGCGAGCAAAACGCCTGAAACACTCAGGGATTCCTCAGTAATAGCTGACATATCAGCCAAGGACACTTGAGTAGCAGCACTGACGCGACGCCGATATTTGCCCACCACAGAGGTGAGCCAAATAAAGACCGGCAAGATGATCAACGAAACGACGGTTAGCTGCCAGGACAAGATAACCATGGCAATAACCGTGGAAATCAGGACGACAACGTTGCTGACGTAGGTCGCTGCCGTGTCACTGACAACGGTTTGAAGCCCACCCACATCGTTTTGTAGCCGCGATTGAATTTCGCCGGTGCGAGTTCCAGTAAAGAACTTCAGTGACAACGATTGCAAGTGATCAAAAAGTTTGGTGCGCAGATCACGCAGAACGGCCTGGCCGATTCCCGCTGTTAAGTAGGTCTGCCAAAGCCCGAGGAGTGCACCAAGAATGGTGAGCCCCACGAGCTCAAGACTGATCTTCCAGAGCAGGTCAATATTGGGCAGTTCCGAGGCGGGGAAAAGCGCCTTGTCGATGAGATTGCGGATGAGTAAGGGCGTCAAGATGCTCAGCGCACCGCTGATGATGACGATCGCCGAGACGATGCTCAAACCCACTTTGTGGGGTTTAAAGAGGGCGATCACGCGCGGAATGGTGCCTGGTGGCAACGCCGAGGTCTCGGGAAGCGTGTCAGGACCCATCAATGATCGCGGGCCTCCGCTGGACGGTCGCGCTCCCATGGGTTGGCTCATAAGGTTCAGGGTATTCCGGATGGCGAAACAGCGCCCACTCAGGCAAGCCAGCCGGTAGGGTCAACCTCCCCCTACGCCTCTGGAGACCCTGTGACTAATCGTCAGCCGCTTGATTTCACCGATCCGCGGGACAACGTCTATGCCTTCGCCAAGATGTGGGGCAGCTTCGCGCCTGAGCCACATATCGCGACGTTCCACGGGACGATGTTTGCCTCCATCGGTACCGACCGGTTGTTGCCGGTGTTTGGGTTTGCCGGAACCGGTGTCACCAAAGTCAAGATGCTCGACAACGGTCACGTGCTCATGCGCGGCAAGGAAACCGGTTTTTTCACCGACTTAGAAACCGGTGTTCCGATGAAGACGTGGGACAACCCCTTCACGGGGGAGACGGTTGAGGTGTACGAATTCTTTAACGACACGGTCGGTGCTGAGCTCACTCTGGAGCTCCCCAAGTTGCATGTGGGCGACAACCCTGATGCGGCCGTTCACATGAACTTTCGTCCGGGAAACGATGAGCCGGAATCCATCCCCCACATTTTGCCGTGGGAGGTGTACGGCGATGAAGTGTTGCTCGAGTGGGACTACATGCACTCTTACTCCAACCCGGTCACTCCGGCACTGTGGCCGAAGGCATCGACGGGTCCGTGGACCAACCCCAGTGAGCACTTCACGATCTATACATCGTTGGCCGAACTCGAAGACCGTGATCTGCCCTCTGCTCACTTCCGCGCGGGCTTCTCGCGGCTCTCGCCGTGGTGGCCATGGATGCGCATGGGTGGCAGTGGCGTGGAAGGCGTGTTGTTTGGTCGCATGTTCTCGCGCACCACTCACCGTGGCATCGACGACGTCCCCCGTCCGATCCTGGATCGCATCATGGAACGCGATCCGTCGTACCTGGAACTGCCTGACGATTGGAATGCCGGACAGGTCTTGACCACGTGGGAGGCCTACGCCCGCGATGTTCCACCCGAGGTCTAGACGCTGGCCTGGCGCTTCTTCGTTTGTTCTGGATCGCGATCCCAGAATTGGCGAGCAGCAAACCCATCGCGGCGCAAGAAGTGTTCGGTGAGCGAGATGCGATCGGGGCGAAGGCGGAGCAACATGCCGTTGGGCACGGTGTCTGACGAGCGGCCGACTTCCCAATTGGATGCTGGGTACTTAAACACCGTCATGCCGTGTTCCCAGTCCGGCGTTCCCGGTTCGAGCAGTTCGCCTTTGCCAAACATTTGAATTCCGAACGCGCTCGCCCAACCGGCCATCGGGTTTGCCACGGCAAAAGACATTCGAGGATCGCGTTGGAGCGCCTTGATCTTGGGGCTATTGGGTTGCGGGTACACATAGATGTCTAATTCCTCAGAGTAAAACTCCACGGGACTACAGATCGGACCGTTCTTACCGTTCGTGGCCATGTAGCCGATGTTGGTCAACGTCAGCACGCGCTCGATGCGAGCTTCGAGTTGCTCACGGGGAAGTTGTTCGGTGGGGCGATTTTCTAAATCAAGCCACTTGTGTGCCTTGCTCATGTTGGTGCCTCCAGGTTCTGCGACGTTTGTCTACAGAGGGATTGAGCGGTCGGCGCGTGTGCATCCGATCCGCCCACGACGCTAGAGGATCGCGCCGAGTTTGACTCGTTGAACGATTAAGTCAGCGGCAGTAGGGCCGACAAATCAGCGCGTGTGCCGCTGACGATCACCTGGTGTGCTTCCACAGCGCCAGCCCACGGGGTGCGCCCAGTTGATAAACGAATCCAGGTCAGGGCATCGGTCTCGATGGTGTTGGGTGGCGTGCCGCGGGTGTGAGCAGGGCCTTCAACACACTGAATAGCCGCGAAGGGAGGCACTCGCACCTCCACGCTCTTGCCCGGCGCCTTGTCGTAGAGGCGATCTAAGAAAACTTGTACGACGATGCGTTGGGCTTCGGGCGGGATGATCGGTCCAGCGCCAGCAGCCTGCGTGAGGTCAGTGGCTAAGACGGTGAGCGCGATGAGTTGTTCAAGCGGAGCACGATTAGACAGGGCTTGAATTTGTTGGTCAAAGAGCTCGTGAGAAGCACGTTCGTCATCACTGTGGTCCGCAAGCCAGATGCGCAGATTCGGTTTGAGTTGCGCGAGGGCATTAGCAATGCCGTGATCGTCGTACCGGCGCGGTGGCATCGTTAGTGGTCAAACAATGCAGGCAGCGTTGCCGTGTGGACTTTACGGAGCGTGTCGAGCGCAATGCTGAATGTGACGTCTGGTGAGTTGACAACAAACGATGTTCCGCCAGAGGTTCCCATCACGGCAGCCGGAACACCATGTTGTTGAGCCAGTGCAAGCAAACCGGCAGATTGTTCCGAAGTAACGGCGACGACAGCGCGGGCCACTGATTCACTCCACAGGCCGGTAAACGCATCGCCAGACAGGTTCAGCGTGGCACCGCGGTTTCCACGAAGGCACATTTCCACGACGGCTTGGGCCAATCCACCGTCTGAGAGGTCGTGAGCAGCGCTGACCATCCCTTCAGTGGCAGCGGAAATAAGGACTTCAGCCAGCTGGCGCTCGGCTTCGAGGTCGGGCTGGGGTGGCTGTCCGCCTAAGTGAGCGTGGACGACGTGTGCCCATTCCGAGCCATCAAATTCAGCCTTGGTTTCGCCCAAGACGATCAATGTCAAATCGTCAGCAGGCAAACCGTGTGACAAATGCGTGTGCACGTCATCGATCACACCAAGAACTCCAACAACCGGAGTAGGCAAGATCGCGGTCTCGCCGGTCTGGTTGTAAAAGCTGACGTTGCCGCCGGTGACCGGAACGCCCAGGGTTAAGCAGGCATCAGCCAAACCAGTCACCGCTTCAGAGAACTGCCACATCACGGACGGGTCTTCAGGTGAACCGAAGTTCAAGCAGTTCGTTACCGCCAGCGGTCGCGCCCCTGTTGCCGCCACATTGCGGTACGCCTCACTCAACGCCAGCTGTGCGCCGAGGTAGGGGTTCAACATCGTGAAGCGGGCGTTGCAGTCGGTGGAAATCGCAACACCGCGTGAGGTGGAGTCGTCGATGCGCACCATCCCGGCATCTTCGGGTGTCGCCGATGCGGTGTTACCCAGCACGTAGCGGTCGTATTGCGAGGTGATCCACGACTTATCCGCGAGGTTGGGAGATCCGACGAGCGCCAAGACCGTCTCCACGAACTCATCGGCCGAGGTCGGGCGCGCTAGGGAAGAAGCCGAGTTCGCGGCCAGTGCATCCTGGCTTGCGGGCTTGGAGAACGGGCGGTTGTAGACCGGGCCTTCGTGGGCGACCGTGCGCGGTGGCACGTCCACGATTTGTTCGCCCTGCCATTCGATGGTCAAGCGTCCGCTGGAGTTGACCGTGCCAATCACGACTGCGTCAACATCCCACTTCGCACAGATTTCCATGAACTGATCAAGGTTTGCCGGTTCCAGGATCGCGCACATGCGCTCCTGCGATTCACTCATCAAGATTTCTTCAGGACTCAAGGTCGCATCGCGCAAGGGAACCGAATCCAAGATCACGTGCATGCCGCCGTCACCGTTGCTAGCAAGTTCGGACGTGGCACAGGAAATTCCAGCGCCACCGAGGTCCTGGATTCCAACAATGATGTCTTCGGCAAAAATCTCGAGACAGCATTCGATCAAGACTTTTTCGGTGAAGGGGTCGCCGACTTGCACGCTGGGGCGCTTGGCCGGACCGTCTGCATCGAAGGTTTCAGAGGCAAGGACTGAGACACCGCCGATGCCGTCGCCACCAGTCTTTGCTCCAAACAGCACAACGAGGTTGCCGGTGCCCGAAGCAGTAGCCAGCAGAATGTCTTCGTGCTTCATGACTCCTACGCACAAGGCGTTGACCAGTGGGTTGCCCAAGTAGCTTTGGTCGAAGACGACCTCGCCGCCGATGTTGGGAAGACCCAAACAGTTTCCGTAGCCACCGATGCCAGCCACGATGCCGGGCAGGACGCGTTGGGTGTCTTGTGCATCCGCAGGGCCAAAGCGCAGCGGGTCCATGACGGCGACTGGACGAGCACCCATGGTCAAAATGTCGCGGACGATTCCACCAATACCCGTCGCGGCGCCTTGGTAGGGCTCGACGTAGGACGGGTGGTTGTGTGATTCGACCTTAAACGTGACGGCATACCCATCACCGACGTCAACAACGCCTGCGTTTTCGCCCATGCCGACCAAGAGGGCATCGGTCTTGGGAGCCTTGTCACCGAATTGACGCAGGTGAACCTTGCTGGACTTGTACGAGCAGTGTTCACTCCACATGACCGAGTACATCGCTAACTCAGCACTGGTGGGACGACGACCAAGGATCTCTTTAATGCGGGCGTATTCGTCGGCCTTGAGTCCCAACTCAGACCATGGCTGCTGCGCATCGGGTGTAGCAGCAGCTTGGGCAGTGGTGTCGATACTCATCAGGTGTTCACCAACCGTGACAAGACAGAGGTGAAGAAGGTCAAGCCATCAAGGCTAGGGCCAAAGCCCGCCTCAACCGCATGTTCGGGGTGTGGCATCAGACCGACAACGTTTCCGGCTTCATTGGTGATGCCCGCGATATCGCGACGCGAACCGTTGGGGTTGCCATCGATGTAGCGAGCAATGATGCGGCCAGTGGCTTCGAGTTCATCCAACGTGCGTTCGTCGGCGATGTAGGAGCCTTCGCCGTTCTTTAGCGGAATGACGATTTCTTGGTTGGCGGCAAAGCCGGACGTGAAAGCAGAAGTGGTGTTCTCGATGCGCAGTTTTTGGTCCCTGCAGATGAAGTGCAAGTGGTCATTACGGGTCAAGGCGCCGGGCAAAAGGTGGGATTCGCACAGGACCTGGAAGCCGTTGCAGATACCAAAGACGGGCATTCCATCGTTGGCAGCGTCAATAATGGAGGTCATGATCGGCGAGAAGCGTGCGATGGCACCGGCGCGCAGGTAGTCACCGTAGGAAAAGCCACCGGGCAAGACCACCGCATCAACCTTTGACAGGTCAGTGGTTCCGTGCCACAGGGCTACGGGTTCGGCACCAGCCAACCGGATGGCGCGCTGTGCATCGCGATCGTCAAGTGAGCCAGGAAAAGTCACCACACCAACACGAGGGGACATGCTTAGTTGTCCTCCACGCGAACAGTGAAGTCTTCAATGACGGTGTTAGCCAAGAGGGATTCAGCAAGTTCATGAATTGACGCGAGGGCTGCGTCATCTACGGGGCCATCGACCTGGAGTTCAAAGCGCTTGCCCTGTCGCACGCTGGCGATGGTGCTGTAACCCAATCGATCGGCTGCGCGTTCAACAGCCTTGCCTTGAGGGTCAAGGATTTCTGACTTAAGCATGACGTCGACGACGACGCGGGCCACTGGCACTCCAGAGTTGGCAGGGACGATGTGCCCTCAGTCTATCGGCGTGCTGTGGGGCGCTGGTGGCGGTTCGGTGCCGTGTTTAGGCGGGTGGAAAGGCTTGCCACGCAGACCAGGCGGACGTGACCATGTCTGCCAAAGAGCGCTGTGCCTGCCAGCCAAGCTCGCTGTGAATGCGGTTGACCGCAGCAACTAATGAGGCGGGATCGCCGGCGCGTGGAGCGGAGATCTCGTGGGCGAAGTCACTACCCATGGCGCTTCGCACCGCATCGAGCACATCGAGGACGCTAAATCCCATCCCTCGTCCCACGTTGTAAATATCGGTACGCCCGCCACGCTCGGCCTGGGTCACAGCAGCCACATGTGCCTCAGCCAGATCCTGAACGTGGATGTAGTCGCGAGTGCAGGTGCCATCAGGTGTGGGGTAGGTGTCGCCGAACACCTGCGGGGCTTGGCCATTATCAAGTGCGCGTAAGACCATGGGAATGAGGTTGAACACTCCGGTGTCGCCGAGGTCATCGGCCCCGGCCCCTGCGACATTGAAGTAGCGCAAGGCAACCCAGGACAGGGCATAACCAGATTCGCTGAGGTCGCGCACGAGCCACTCTTGGGCCAACTTGGTTTGGCCGTACGGGTTAATCGGCATGGTGGGGGTGTCTTCAGTGACCGCATCAACATCGGGTGATCCGTACACCGCTGCGCTCGAACTCAGGACCATGTGGTGCACGTCTGCGGCTTTGATTGCATCAAGCAAGGCCATCGTGCCCTGAACGTTTTGTTCAAAGTACATGTGGGGTTGTTCAACAGACTCCCCAACAGACTTCTTCGCGGCCAGATGAATCACACCGTCAACCCGGTGATCGGTCAAAGCTCGTGTGACGCTTTCGGTGTCCAAGATCGAAGCTTCGACGAACGGAACGCCTTCGGAGACCTTGCGGCGAAGTCCGGTCGATAAGTCATCAAGAACGACAACGTCATGGCCTTGGTCGTGAAGCGCGCGCAGGATGTGCGCTCCGATGTACCCGGCGCCTCCGGTCAGCATCCACTTCATGACAGTTCCTGACCCGTCAGTAATTCGTAGGCTTCGAGGTACTTAGCCCTGGTGGCGGCGACGATGTCTTGGGGCAAAGCGGGCGGCTCGGTCTCGCTGGTTCGATCCCACCCAGAGGCTGCCGATGTCAGCCAGTCACGCACGAATTGCTTGTCGTACGACGGCTGGACTGAACCAGGCTTCCAGCCGGCTGCTGGCCAAAAGCGCGAAGAGTCAGGCGTCAAGACTTCATCACCGAGCACGATGGTGCTGTCCGCGCCACGACCAAACTCAAACTTCGTGTCGGCCAACAAGATTCCGCGTTCGGCAGCGATGGCTTCTGCTCGCTGGTACACCGCGAGTGTGAGACGACGAAGTTCGTCGGCATCGCTTTGACCGATCAACGTGACAACGTGCGCGAAATCAACATTTTCATCATGGTCGCCAAGGTCGGCTTTAGTCGCCGGCGTGAAGATCGGTTCGTCGAGACGACTGCCATCAACTAATCCACTCGGTAGTTCAACCCCACACACAGTGGAAGATGCGTTGTATTCAATCAATCCTGAGCCAGTGAGGTAGCCGCGGGCGACGCATTCAACCGGGAACATGTCCAGGCGTTGGCACACCATCGCTCGTCCGGCCACCGCATCAGGAACATCAGTGGAAATCACGTGGTGGGGAACGATGTCCTTGAGTTGGTCAAACCACCACAGTGACAAGCTCGTGAGGATGCGACCTTTGTCGGGAATCGGCGTGGACAGAACCCAGTCGTAGGCCGAAATGCGGTCGCTGGCCACGACTAACAGGTGACCCTCGGGGGTGCCATAGAGCGAGCGGACCTTGCCTTGGTGAACGAAGGAAAAGCCTTGCGCAAGAAGGGATTCGTGCGCGGGATCGGGCGGGAGCAACGTGGTGGTCACAAGATGTCGCCGGGGCTATAGCGCGCGGCCTCAGGGCGGGAAGCAACGATCGCGTTGATGCGGTTCACCACTTCCGCGACTTGGGCTTGCGCGGCACCGGTGAACTCCAAAGGCTCGGATACCAACTCATTGATGTTTTCAAGAGTCAGTGGCAACCGATCGTCAGCGGCGAGGCGTTCGAACAAGTCGTTTCGGTCCGTTCCCTTTTCGCGCATTTCCAACGCGACAGCAACGGCGTGCTCCTTGATCGCTTCGTGTGCGCTCTCGCGGCCAACGCCGGCTCGAACCGAAGCCATCAAAATCTTGGTGGTGGTGAGGAATGGTAGGTAGCGCTGCAACTCTCGTTCAATGACCGCAGGGAAGACACCGAATTCATCAAGCACGGTGAGGAAGGTTTCGAAGAGGCCGTCGAGAGCGAAGAACGCATCGGGCAAGGCGACGCGGCGCACGACTGAACACGAAACATCGCCTTCGTTCCATTGATCGCCCGCAAGTTCGGTCGTCATGGACAAGTAACCCCGCAGCACGACAGACAAACCGTTGACGCGTTCGCACGAGCGCGTGTTCATCTTGTGTGGCATGGCGCTAGATCCGACTTGCCCAGGCTTGAAGCCTTCGGTGACCAGCTCGTTACCGGCCATGAGTCGGATCGTGGTGGCCAGACTGCTGGGCGCTGCGCTGGCCTGAACTAGGGCACTGACCACGTCAAAGTCCAGTGAACGTGGATAGACCTGGCCGACGCTGGTCAAGACTTTGCTAAAGCCCAAGTGGGTGGCAATGCGTTGTTCGAGTTCGGCAAGTTTGGCGTTGTCGCCATCGAGCAGGTCCAGCATGTCTTGTGCTGTTCCCACAGGACCCTTGATTCCACGCAGCGGATAACGAGCAAGGAGGTCTTCGACGCGCTCGAGAGCAACGATCAGCTCGTCAGCCGCGGAGGCGAATCGCTTACCCATCGTGGTGGCTTGCGCTGCGACATTGTGACTGCGACCGGTCATCACGACGGTGCTGTATTCGCCGGCGCGACTGCCCAGGCGGGCCAAAGTAGCGACGATGCGATCGCGAATGAGTTCGAGGGCCGAGCGAATCTGCAGTTGCTCAACGTTTTCGGTCAGGTCGCGTGAAGTCATGCCCTTGTGAATGTGTTCGTGTCCGGCCAGCGCATTGAATTCCTCAATACGTGCCTTGACGTCGTGTCGCGTTACACGTTCGCGAGCTGCGATGGAATTCAAGTCGACCGTGGTGAGCACGTTTTGATAGTCCGCGATCGCTTCAGCGGGAACGTCGATACCTAGATCGCGTTGGGCCTGAAGCACAGCCACCCATAGTTGGCGTTCAAGAATGATTTTGTGGGTGGGCGACCAGAGGTCGGCCATAGCCGTTGATGCGTACCGAGCAGCGAGAACATTCGGGACTGTGGTCACGGACCTATTCTCGCAGGTAGCGTGAGGCAGTCTCCAACACGCACGGCGTGTGTGGGCCCGTTCGCCTCAACAATGGTGCTTCCCCGTGCTCCGTGAGCGGTAAATGTCGTGCCTGAGTCGGTGTTTTCCACCATCACGCCAGATTGTTCGGGCAAACCGAGGACGTTGATCCCCGTCCCTGCACCGCCAAATGAGGCCAGGCGACTGAGCCCATCCGGGCTCCAGTGCGGCAACACCAGAGCGTGAGGAACTAAACCCAGACCGTCAGCGATCCGTCCGCGATCGGGTAACCAGGTGCGCTCGCATAACACCATCGCCCCGGCGCTGGCACCCATCAGAATTCCGCCACTGTCCAGAAATCGTCGAAGCAGTGCATCGATGGCGAAGTCCTGCAAAGCGCCCAGCAACCGAGAGGGTGACCCACCAGGCAAAACGATGATGCTCGCTGATTCCAGCGCGGCTAGTGCACCTGCGGAGTCCGCACGTGCATCTGGTGCGGCGATCACTGACAAAGGTTCATGATCAGACGTGAGCGATTCAACGATGGCCGAAAAGTGTCGGATGCCGTTGTTGTTGGCCGTGTCGTATTCGCGACCTGGTGCCCCAGCAAGAGCGGAGATAACGATCGGACCGGTGCGACCGCGTCGATGTGCTTCCTGAACTAAAGCGGCGTCCATCGCGAAGCAATCCGCTCCGAATTCGGTGCCACCTTGCAAACAGATCACGCTGAATGCGCCGCTTTAAGTGCGATGTCGGTGCGGTAGTGGCTGCCATCGAGATCAATGTGCGTCATCGCCTCGTAGGCGCGCGACCGCGCTTGCTCCAAGGTCTCTCCAATGGCGGTAACAGACAGAACCCGGCCTCCGCTGCTGTTCAACGTGCCGTCCGCCCCTCGAGTAGTACCGGCATGCAGCACCATCGCGCCTTCGACGGCTTCGGCGTTGTCTAATCCGGTGATGGGATCGCCGGTTCGTGGAGCTTCCGGGTAACCATGGGCTGCCAGCACGATGGTGACGGCTGAACCCGTGCTCCAAATCAAGGCCGGCTGTTCACTTAACGTGCCGGTGGCCGCGGCGAGCAAGAGTTCGCCCAGCGGAGTTTCGAGCCGAGCCAGTACCGCTTGTGTTTCGGGGTCACCAAAGCGTGCATTGAATTCAACAACGCGAGTTCCGCGCGAGGTGAGTGCGAGTCCTACATAGAGCAATCCACTAAATGGTGTTCCACGCTTGGTCATTTCCTGCAAGGTGGGGTGAACAACGGTGGCGATGACTTCATCCACTAAATCATTGGGCGCCCACGCCAGCGGGGTGTACGCCCCCATCCCGCCGGTGTTGGGACCTTCGTCGTTGTCATCGATGCGCTTGAAGTCTTGGGCCGGAGACAACGCCAGCGCGTCCACACCGTCGGTAATGATGAAAAGCGAGACTTCGGGTCCGTCGAGGTATTCCTCAATGACCACTCGGTCGCACTCGTTGGCGTGCGCCAGAGCTTCTTCACGATCGCTGGTGACGACAACACCTTTGCCAGCGGCCAATCCATCATCTTTAACAACGTACGGCGCACCAAAGTCATCGAGTGCGGCTTCAGCTTCGTCGTTCGTAGTACACACATGAGCCCGGGCCGTGGGCACTCCCGCTGCAGCCATGACGTCCTTGGCAAAAGCCTTGCTGCCTTCCAATTGGGCAGCGTTGCCACTGGGACCAAAACACGCAATGCCAACAGCGCGAACTGCGTCAGCAACTCCGGCCACCAGGGGTGCTTCTGGTCCAACGACGACCAAATCAATCCCGAGGTCTTGGGCAAGTGCGGCGACGGCTGCTGGGTTGCTTGCGTCAACATCAATGTTGGTTGCGTGTTCGCCCGTTCCGCCGTTGCCCGGGGCACACCACACATCAGTGACCGTGGGGTCGAGGACCAACGAACGCACTAGCGCGTGCTCGCGCCCGCCACTGCCGATAACCAAAACCTTCATGTGTGCAGATTACTCAGGAAAGGGGCAGGCAATGACTTAAACACCTTGAGATGGCGTGGTGGAAAGGAAGTCAGCCAACGCGATCGTTGCGTCGCGGGCCTGCCCCACACCAATCGCTGAGATCGGTGCACCAGAAATGTCCTGCAAGTACTTGACGTAGGACTGAGCATTCGGTGGCAGGTCGCTGAACTCACGAGCGCCGGAAATGTCGCTCTTCCAGCCAGGCAAGAGTTCGTAAATCGGCTTGGCGTGGTGGAAGTCGGACTGAGAGTCGGGGAGTTCCTCCACGCGCTGTCCGTCAACGTCGTAAGCGACACACACAGAAATCTCATCCCATGCGCTCAAGACATCTAACTTGGTAAGGAAGAAGTCAGTCAGCCCGTTCACGCGCGTTGCGTAACGTGCAACGACTGCGTCATACCAACCGCAGCGACGATTGCGTCCTGTGGTCGTGCCACGCTCGCCACCAATTTCACGAAGTTGGTCACCATCATGGTCAAGCAGTTCAGTCGGGAATGGACCTGAGCCCACACGCGTGGTGTAAGCCTTGACGATTCCGATGGTGCGCGTAATGCGAGTGGGGCCAATACCTGAGCCGCTGCAGGCGCCACCGGCGGTGGGGTTTGACGAGGTGACGAACGGGTAGGTGCCGTGGTCGACGTCCAAGAGCGTGCCCTGGCCACCTTCAAGCAGCACCACCGCACCGTTGTCCAGAGCCCTGTTCAGCACCAGGGAGGTGTCGGTCACGTACGGCCTCAAGGCATCAGCAAAGGAGAGCAGGTATTCCGTGGATTCATCCACGGTGATGGCTTCTTCGTTGTACACCTTGACCAGCTGTTCGTTCTTGCTAGTCAGAGCGCCCTCAACCTTTTGACGCAGGATCTTTTCGTCAAACAAGTCTTGAACGCGGATGCCCAGACGGGCAACCTTGTCGGCATAGGCGGGGCCGATGCCGCGACCGGTCGTGCCGATCTTGGAGTCACCTAGCGAGCGTTCAGATGTCTTGTCCAGCATCACGTGATACGGGGCGATCAGGTGTGCACTTGATGACAGCAGCAACTTGGATGTGTCCACACCGCGCGCGTTGAGGTCAGAGATTTCTTGCAGCAGCACCGCTGGATCCACGACGACACCGTTGCCGATGACGGGGATGCATTCAGGAGTCAAGATCCCGGAGGGCAACAAGTGAAGGGCGTATTTCTCGTCGCCTACGACGACGGTGTGGCCGGCGTTGTTACCGCCTTGATAGCGCACGACGTAGTTGACAGAACTGCCAAGTAAGTCGGTGGCCTTGCCCTTGCCCTCGTCGCCCCATTGGGCGCCAAGCAGCACGATGGCTGGCATGGGATGTATCCCCTCGGTGGAGTAAGCCGATAGATCGGCTGGAACCACTATCTGGTTCCGATAAAGAATACCGGCTCACCCTTTGGAGCCGGCGACACGGTCAGGCGAGGGCGTAGCCCGCCTCATCCACGGCTGCTGCCACGGCTGCTTGATCCACAGCGGCGTCACTTTCCACGGTGACCTGGCCTGATGCGAGCTCAATGCTCACCTTGGTGACGCCGGTGATGTCGCTGAGTTCCTGGGTGACCGCGGAGACACAGTGATCGCAGGTCATGCCGGTAACGGTGTAGGTCGAGGTAGCCATAGTGGTGATCCTTTGTCTTATCCGAATCGACCGGAGATGTAATCCTCAGTCGCTTTTTCAGTGGGTGAGCTAAAGATGTTGGCTGTGGTGTTCATTTCGATGAGCTTGCCCGGCTTACCCGTTCCGGCAATGTTAAAGAACGCCGTGGTGTCAGATACTCGCGCTGCTTGCTGCATGTTGTGCGTCACGATCACGATGGTGTAGCGCTGCTTGAGTTCGTGAATGAGTTCCTCAATGGCCAAAGTGGAGATCGGGTCCAGTGCAGAACATGGTTCGTCCATCAGGAGGACTTGCGGCTGAATCGCGATGGCGCGCGCAATACATAACCTCTGCTGCTGGCCACCGGAAAGCACGCTGCCTGGTCGGTCAAGGCGATCCTTGACTTCCTCCCACAGGTTGGCGCCTCGAAGTGAAGCCTCGACCACATCATCGAGCTCCGAGCGCTTAGTGCGCTTCTTGAGCTTGATGCCGGCTACGACATTTCCGTAGATAGACATGGTCGGGAATGGGTTGGGTTTTTGGAACACCATTCCGATGGTTGAGCGCACGTTGACCGGGTCAATGTCCGCCCCATAGATGTCTTCGTGGTCCAGCATGATCTTGCCTTCGATGCGGGCACCGGGGGTGACTTCGTGCATGCGGTTAAGCGTGCGCAACACGGTGGACTTGCCGCAGCCAGAAGGTCCGATAAACGCGGTGACCGCTTTGGGCTCAACAGCCAAAGTTACGTCTTCAACAGCAAGGAAGTTGCTGTAGTAGACGTTGAGGTGAGAGACGTCGATGCGCTTGGCCATGGCTGCTGACTATCCCTACTTCACTCGAGAGGCGCGCGCGATCAAGCGGGCGCTCAGGTTGAGAATCATGACTAGAAGGATCAGCGTAAGCGCACCGGCCCAGGCTCGGTCAATGGACGCTGTCGTACCGCTACTGATCTGGTCCCAGACGTAGGTGGGCAGCGAGG
Source organism: actinobacterium acAMD-2 (assembly GCA_000754455.1). Classification (GTDB taxonomy): domain Bacteria; phylum Actinomycetota; class Actinomycetes; order UBA12327; family UBA12327; genus AcAMD-2. The sequence continues at coordinate 28,015 of JNSE01000030.1, forward strand.
CCTGTGGCCCGTTGAATGGGTTGGTATTAATTGATTGGGTCAAGAACGTGGTCAACAGCAAGGGCGCGGTTTCGCCAGTAACTCGGGCGACGGCCAGCATGGCTCCGGTGATGATTCCCGTAGATGCGGAAGGAATAACAACCCGCAGGATCGTTCGATACTTCGGAACACCAAGGGCGTAGGACGCTTCACGAAGGTCGCGCGGAACCAGGCGCAACATTTCCTCAGTTGATCGAACCACGACAGGGATCATCAAGATCGAAAGCGAAATGCCGGCGGCTAAACCGCTGCGTTGCAAGCCCAACGTCAAGATGAATCCGGTGTAGACGAACAAACCTGCCACGATCGAGGGAATGCCGGTCATCACGTCGACGAAGAAACTGATGGTGCGAGCCAAGCGCGAACGGTTGCCGTACTCCACGAGGTAAACAGCCGCCAAGATCCCCAACGGGATACCAATGGCTGCGGCAATGGCCACTTGCTCCAAGGTGCCGATCAGGGCATGCAGGATGCCGCCGCCGGGGCGACGTGGACTGACGTTGCGCATGGTTGACGTCAAGAAGTTGGCATTGAAGGCGTTCAGGCCGCGGACAAGAACGGTCAGCAGGATGGAAACCAGCGGAACCAAGGCCGCTGTCAGAGCAGAAAGCAGTAACGTGGTGGCCAGGCGATCAATCGCGTAGCGCTTTCCCTCAACGGCGAAGCTCAAACCGGTTTGCAAAACGATAAAGAGGAGGAAGGCGAATACCGCTGTCCCCGCTACCCCACTGACTGGCGAGATAAAGGAAAGCAAGGCGGAACCAGCGATGGCCGTTGCGCAGGTCGCCAATGTGGTCCAACGCGGAAGCTTGCGCTGTGACAACAGGTTATGCAGTTCGTCATCTGAAATCGTTCGATCAAGAATGGCCATTAGTTCGCCCCCGAGAAATCACGACGACGTTCGACGACAAGGCGCGCAGCCATGTTGACGGCAAAGGTGATGACATAGAGCACTAAACCGGACGCGATCAGCGCGCCGAGTCCGATGGTGCCCGCTTCGTTCCACTTCAAGGCAATGTTGGCCGCAAAGGTATTGCCGCCCGGTTCAGTGACTTGCCAATTGATTTTGAATGTTGCAGACAAGATCAAGGCCACGGCGATCGTTTCACCCAGCGCACGACCCAGTCCCAGCATGGCGGCACTGACCATGCCGGGGCGAGCAAAGGGGAAAACAGCGGTGCGCATGGTTTCCCAGCGGGTGGCGCCCAGGGCCAGGGCGGCCTCAATGTGTCCGGGCGGGACTTGGGCGAACACTTCGCGTGAGATAGCGGAGACGGTCGGCAAGATCATGATGGCCAGCACAACGGCGGCCAGGGCAATCGAGCGGGTGTAGATGTTTTGTTCGTTGCTAAACAACGGGATGAACCCGAAGTGGTCGTCAAGCCAACGCCACAATCCAATGCTGTTTGGCATCAGGATTTGCAGGCCCCACAAACCAAAGATGATGGAGGGGACGGCGGCCAAGAGATCAACGATGTAGCCCAAGGTGGGAGCAAATCGACGCGGTGCATAGTGCGCGGTGTAGAGCGCAACACCAATACCGACGGGGACTGCGATGACCATGGCGATGACTGAACTGAGCAACGTCCCAAAGGCGAGTGCGGCAATTCCAAACTTCGGCTGCGCATCATCGGGAAACCAAGGTGACGTGGTCAAGAAACTCGCGGTATTTGCGCTGAGCGCGGGAAGCGCCTTCCACAACAGGAAGACACCAATGGCGCCCATGACGATGAGCACCACGATTCCCGAGCCTCGGGAAATACCAGCGAAGAGCGCATCGCGTGGACGCGAAGATTTACCCAAGGGGGCACCAACGGGCGCCTCTGGGTTGATCAACGTGGTCACGTCGTCATGCTCCCTCAAAGTGGACTGCTATCGGGGGAAGTTGGCGTATTGCCACGAGGGCAATCTTGCCGGTGTGGATCCACACACCACACGAGCCCCCACCCGGTAGGTGGAGGCTCGTGTCAGGTAGTGCGGGATTACGCGATCGAACTCACGGACTTGCGCACCGAGGTGAGCAGATCACCGGTGATCGGGACGTATCCGATCTCCACTAATTGGGCCTGGGCTGCGTCCGAGGCGCTGTAAGTCAGGAACGACTTGGTCAGTGCTAGGTCGGTTCCAGTCAAACCCTTTTGGCAGGTGATTTCGTAGGTCAGCAACACGATGGGGTAGGTGTTGGCGTCCTTCAGCGTGTAGTTGATCTTCAACTTGATGTTGTTTTCGTTGTCAACAATTTCGCCCACTGCTTTACCGATTGCAGCGGCTGCAGTGTCGGCATTGGGTTCTACCGCGCCGCCACCGTTGTCAACCTTGGCAACCTTTAGCTCAGCGTCCTGAGCGAAGGAGAGCTCGACGTAGCCGATGGCATTGTCGGTGGACTTGATCGCAGCAGCGACGCCGTCGTTGCCCTTGGCGCCCTGACCGCCTTCAGCCTTCCATTCCTTGGCGTTGCTGAGCTTCCAAACTTTGGGAGCAGCAGCGGTGAGGTACTTGGTGAAGTTGTCAGTGGTGCCAGAACCGTCTGAACGGTGGAACTGGGCGATGGTGGCATTCGGCAAGGTCACGCCTTCGTTGATGGCCTTGATCTTGGGGTCGTTCCACTTGGTGATCGAGTTGTTGAAAATCCCGGCGATCACGTCGGGGGTCAAGGTCAAGGAGTCAACACCAGCAACGTTGTAGGCCAGCGTGATAGCGCCTCCGACCATCGGAATGTGGATTGCTTCACTATCGGTGCAACGCTCGTCGGCTTTGATCTGGTCTTCTGGCTTGAGTACTGAGTCAGACCCGGCGAATGCGGTCTGCTTGTTGATGAAGTCAGTGACACCGGCGCTGGAGCCAACGGCTTGGTAGTTGACAGTGGCACCAGGGCACGCGGATTGGTAAGCGTTAACCCACTCAGCGATGGCGTTCTTTTGCGCGGTGGATCCACTGGCCTTGATGGTGCCAGTTGAACAATCAATCGTGGAATCGGAGCTAGCAGTGTTTGAGCTTCCACCGCATGCACTGAGCGTGAGTGCGAGCACGGCGATAAGTGCTGCACCAACGACGCTCTTGCGCGAAGTGCTGACGTTCATCTGACCTCTTCTCGAAGGACCGCCAGGGTTTGGCGGACGTTGTCCTGTTGAATGAAAAGTAGAGAGAGCAGGTAGCCAGACACCGTGAATTAGGTGAACAAAAGGTGAACAATCCCTAACACTTGGGGCGCCCTAGGGGCGGTGGCGCTCAAGGCCGACAACGTGCCCTGTGGCGATGCTCAGGTGAACAACGAAGAACTCACCTTTGCCCAGGTTGAAGTCACCCGGGTCCTGGAATCCCTTGAGGGCTTCAAGGAGCAGGGCGGGCATGACGTTGCCATGGGAGCACAAGATCAAACCTTGACCGCGGGCACGAGCGCCATCAATGAGTTGTCGGGCAGCCTCAAGGCCAGTGGTCGGGTCTTGCTCAAATTCGCTTTCGCCCAGGACGTCGAGTTCAGCCAGCGGTTGGTTGACGAGGCCGGCGTAGGGGCTGACGGTTTGCATGCAGCGCAACCACGGCGAGCTGATCACGGACATTGGTTCATAGACGGACGACATGACGTGAGCAAAACGCTCAGCTTGTGTTCCGCCGCGGGCGGTTAAAGGGCGCAGGTGATCGTCCTGCGTCCATTCCTCGCGAGACTTCGCTTTAGCGTGACGAACCAACACCAGAGGAATCGTGTCGCGCGGTTGCACAGCAAAGGCGTCCAGAACTGCGTGATCAGCTGGGTAGGTCATCAGCTCACGGGTCTGCTCGATGGTTAACCAGCGAACTTCGTCCACTTCTTCGTTGGCAGTGAAGTCACCATCGAGGAAGCGACCAGTCCAGTAATAGACATGTTTGCGCGCGGTGCCTTCTGCGTAGTCCCGGCCCGGCAGCGGTGCACCGAGGGCTATGCGCGCCCCGGCTTCTTCATGAATCTCACGAACGGCAGCGATCATGGGGTGCTCGTCGTGTTCGAGCTTGCCCTTGGGAAACGTCCAGTCGTTGTATCGATCGCGATGCACCAGAGCGATGCGTGGATCGTTGTGATCTCCCTGCCAAACAATGGCACCAGCTGCTTCGATGATGCGCGGTTGCGTTGAATCGGTCATAGGACTTGGCGTCGGGTGTGAAGCGCGATCAACATTTCTTGCAGGTCGTTGAGAGGTTCACCATCTGCCCCACGACTCTTGAGCCATTGGCCGTCGGCTTGTAGGTGCCAGGCAGCAGTGGTGTCAGCGAAGGCGAGATCAAAGAGTTGCTCCACTTCGCGCACATGATCGGGGGTATCTAGTCGAACGAGTGCCTCAACGCGGCGATCAAGGTTGCGATGCATGAGGTCGCTACTGCCGATCCACACCTCGGTCTCGCCACCGTTAACAAAACAAAAGGTGCGCGAATGTTCGAGGAAGCGGCCCAAGATTGAGCGCACGGTGATGTTTTCAGAAAGCCCAGGAACGCCCGGTCGAATAGCGCAGATTCCTCGCACCCATACCTCAACCTTGACGCCAGCTTGCGATGCTCGATACAGAGCATCAATGCAGGCTTCATCAACAATGGCATTCGTCTTCAGGCGAATTCCCGCTGGTTTTCCCGCCTGGTGGTTTTCTACTTCTCGGTTGATCCGTTTGATGAGGCCATTGCGTACGGAATGGGGGGCGACCAATAGGCGTTCGTAATCGGTGGTGCGGGCGTAGCCACTGAGTTGGTTGAACAGGTCAGCGACGTCTTCGCCAACGGCTGGATCAGCGGTCAGCAGGCCGAGGTCTTCGTAGCTACGGGCCGTTTTCGGGTGGTAGTTGCCAGTGCCAATGTGGGTGTAGCGACGTAGCCCGTCGGAATCACGTCGCACGACCATCGACAACTTGCAGTGGGTTTTCAATCCCACGAGGCCATAGACGACATGCACGCCGGCTTGTTCCAATGTTCGCGCCCACGTGATGTTGGCTTCTTCATCAAATCGTGCCTTGATTTCGACAACAGCCAGAACTTGCTTACCTGCTTCAGCAGCTTCAACCAGAGCATCCACGATGGGGGAATCACCACTGGTTCGATACAGCGTTTGTTTGATAGCCAAAACCTTGGGGTCAGCAGCGGCTTGTTCAAGAAAGCGTTGAACGCTGGTGGCGAACGAGTCGTAGGGGTGGTGCAACAAAATGTCGCGATGACGCATGGCACCAATCACGTCAGGTGGTGACGAGGTTTCGACTTCGGCGAGCATGGGATGAGTTTTGGGTAAGAACGTGGCGAACTTGAGGTCTTCGCGGGGCAGGGCCGCGATGGCTTGAAGCCCAGACAAGTCCAGCGGTCCTTGAACCGAAAAGACCTCGTCTTGGGTGACCTGAAGTTCACGCATGAGCAGGTCCAGGACGTAGGGCTCAATGGTGTCTTCAACTTCGAGGCGCACTGGTGGGCCAAATCGGCGACGCGTGAGTTCGCGCTCGAGAGCGTCCAGCAGGTTTTCTGCGTCATCTTCTTCCACTTCAACGTCTTCGTTACGCGTCACGCGGAAGGTGTGGTGTTGGAGGATGTCCATGCCGGGGAAAAGGTCTTGTAAGTGAGCCGCAATGACATCTTCGAGAGGCACAAAGCGGTTAGGACTTACTGGCAAAAACCGGGGAAGCAGTGGCGGAACCTTCACGCGCGCGAAGAGTTCGGCCTCCGACGCAGGATTGCGAACCACCACGGCAAGGTTGAGCGAAAGCCCAGAGATATAGGGGAAGGGGTGAGCCGGATCAACAGCTAGCGGGGTGAGGACAGGGAATATCTCTGTGCGAAACAATTCAGTGGTTGCATCTGCTTCGTCGATGGTTAGGTCGGCCCATCGAGGGATTTCAATTCCTTCGTCGAGCAGCCCAGCGACGACTTGATGGTGGAAGCAATCTGACTGGCGATCCACGAGCCTTCGGGTTTGATCCCAAATATTGCCAAGCACTGCGCGGGGTTGCTGTCCACTTGCAGACTTGACCGCGATACCGGTGGCCATCCGCCGCTTCAGGCCTGCCACTCGCACCATAAAGAATTCATCGAGGTTGCTGGAAAAGATGGCGAGGAATCGGGCT